>CAZJFQ010000010.1:25657-40617 GCA_964545335.1 uncultured Gammaproteobacteria bacterium
GGCCGTGGCCCAGGACCGGTGGCTTTGCGTCCCCACTTCACAGTGGGTATGCCTTTGTCACCGACCACGTTTGCACAGTTGCCCTGAGGCGTCAATGTTCCGCTTAACAGAATCCGATTCCGTTCTGCCAGAAATCCTGCATGGCGCGGACCCTGTTCTGACCCGATGACAGGCCGACCGCCGTTATAATGGCGGCTCCGGGCCGCGGACCGCTACGGCGCCATACTGATGAATACGCATCCGTTCAAGGTCGATTATCTGTTTTCGTCCCCCCTGGCCGAGATTCGCATGGCGGATCCGGAACCATTGACCCGGTCGCTGACGAAGCTGTTTCTGGAAAAGACGACGAGGGGAACGGAATACCAGGCAACGTACCAGCGTGATACACAGCATGGCGAACTTTTCGAGAGCCGGTTTGATTTGTTTTACTGGGACGATCCGCCGGTGAAGGAACTATTCAAATTCTGTCACGCGGCAACAACCGAGCTTCTCAAGCGTGTCTCAGATTATTCCGGCGACGAGTTCGAGCGGCTGAAATTTTCCTACCATTCCTGGTTTCATGTAACCCGTAAGGGTGGGTTTCAGGGTCTGCATTTTCACCAGAACGCATCCTGGTCCGGCATCTTCTGCGTTGATCCGGGTGACCGACCAGCGGACGCACCCTACAGCGGTCTCGTCCGATTTCACGATCCGCGGCACACGGTAGCTTATTATTCCGACGCGGGTAACAGGCGTCTGGTACCGCAAGCGCACATTGGCAGCATTGATATCCACCACGAATCCGGAAAGCTGCTCCTGTTTCCGTCGTACCTGATGCATGAGATTTTTCCGTACGTCGGTGAAACGCCACGAATCGTAGTAGCCTTTAACTGCTGGATAAATTTTGATGAGCAATCGCATCCGTAGTTGTCGCGTGTGCCCCTGATAGGCCCCGATTTCTGTGCTCAGGTTGATTCGTTGCGGTTGTACGGATCGCCGTCATCAGGGATCTCGACGATTTCCAGCGGGCCATCATGATCGATGATTCCGTAGTCGTAACTCGTCGGGATGAGACGATTACGTGGATTGTTGATTGGCGAGGTGACGGGCGTCTCTGCCGGCAGCGAATCGCTGCAATCGGATACCGCATCCAGAACATCGCAGGCCAGCCGATTGAGCGTTGCTAATCTGATTCTGTTGCGCGCGTGGTAGGTTTCCGCGACTACTTTTAGGGTTTCCGTATCCATGTCAGTACCTCATCCGGCTATCTCGTCTGAGAATGCATTGCCTTTTATCTTTCAAACGTACTTAACGCCCGATGGTTGACGTGGAATACACCGGTGATCCATCCTTCACGACCATTCGTCGGCGACAGCATGCCACTCGTCGTCAACACGCACTAAACCGGAGATATTCCTGACATGACAGGCAAGCGCTCGCTGCCGGACCGAAAAGAGTTTGAACAGGTGTTGCGTCTGGTTATCGACGAGAGCCGGAAGTATATCGATACCGTCGATGAGAAACCGGCGCGCTTTCCCGGAGCCGATGCCGCTGCTGAGAAATTTCAAATGCCGTTTCCGAAAAGTGGCCTCGGGGCTGCGGCGACAATCAGGAAACTGATTGACGAGGGCATGGATGCCTGTGTCACTTCGTCCGGTCCCCGAAACTTTCACTTCGTTATCGGCGGCACAACTCCTGCGGCGCTGGGAGCAGAATGGCTCGCGTCCGCGATGGACCAGATTGCATATGCCTGGGTCACGTCACCCCTTGCGGTGACGCTGGAAAACGTCAGTCTGGCCTGGCTGGGCGAGGCGTTTGGATTGCCGAGGAGCTGTGGCGGCATCATGACTACTGGTGCAACGATGGCCAATTTTGTCTGTCTTGCCGCAGCGCGCCAGTGGTGGGGAGATCATTTTGGCCTCGACGTTGCAGAGAACGGACTTGGCAGCGCGCCGCCGGTCCCGGTCCTGTCGAGCGGATACATCCACGCTGCGTCGATCAAGTGCCTGTCGATGCTCGGTATGGGGCGGTCCGCGGTGCAGAAATTTCAGAAAGATGATATTGGCCGGCTGGACATCAAGGCACTGCGAACAGCATTGCAACAACTTGATGGGGCTCCCGCAATCATCATTGGTAATGCTGGCGAAGTGAATGCCGGTGATTTTGATCCCATAGCCGAAATGGCTGACCTGGCTGAAGAATTCAATAGCTGGCTGCATGTTGACGGCGCATTCGGGTTGTTCGCACAGGTATCCAGGCGCACTCGCGATTTGACTGCAGGAATCGACCGGGCGCATTCCATAGCTGTCGACGGGCATAAGTGGCTCAACGTGCCATACGACTGCGGATTCTCATTTATGCAAGATCCTTCCATCCTTCCAACCGTGTTTCACTACATGGCCGACTACCTGCCGAAACCCGATGATCCGCGTCCAAATATGGGTGTCCTCGGTCCCGAAAGCTCGCGGCGTGCAAGGTCATTCAGTGTGTGGGCAACACTCGCTGCCTATGGCCGCGATGGACTGACGAATCTCGTGGAACATCATCTGGATCTGGCGCAACTACTCGCCAAACGCGTCGATGAAGCGCCGGATCTGGAGCGTCTCGCCGACGTTCCGCTGAATATCGTTTGTTTCCGTTATCACCCCGGTGATCGGGGCGAGGCGGAATTGAACCGCATAAACACCGAACTTGGCCAGGCGCTTATAGAGGACGGTCGGGTCTATGCCGGCACCACTCAGTACGGCAGCAAGACGGCCCTCCGGCCGGCGATTGTCAACTGGCGCATGCGGCGGGAAGATATTGATTATCTGGTCGATGTGGTTCGCGAAATCGGCGCCGGCATCGTCGCCGGCAGTTGAAACCACTGTCTCAACTGCGGGTTCTGCATTTACGGACGTAGTACCCAATTTTAACGGCCGAAACAGAGATTATGTCAAAAAGCCTCGTGACATAATCCTCGCCTGACTCCAAAAAGATGCTATATCCTATTGATGTTTATAGGATTATTTCCTTATTTTCACGCGTGAAAATTCCTCTGTCGCTTATTTTCAAATGTGACGCATTTCGAAAATATAATCGGGCCAGGCTGCTATTATTTGCAGCCCTGAAAATAACCCCGGGACGGTGTTGAAGTCATGGATGCGAGTAGCAGTGAAGAAAGGGCGGGCCGTTATCAGCGGCAGCCGGGCAATTTCGCCGCCTTCATACCGTCGGACCTGCCGCCGGATCCGCCGGTGAGCCTGACGCCGGAGATTCTGGACGCCCTGTCACGTGCGGACCGGGCGCTCGGACGTCTGGATGGCGCCACGGAGAGCCTGCCGAATCCCGATCTGTTCGTGTTCATGTACGTACGCAAGGAAGCTGTCTTGTCGAGCCAGATAGAGGGTACTCAGGCGTCGTTGCTTGACGTTTTGGGATTCGAAGCTGACGCGCCGGATCCGATGCGTCCGAACGACGTCAAGGAAGTAGTCAGTTACGTCGATGCTATGAATTACGGAATGAAGCGCATCCGTTCGGGCAAGGTAAGCGGGCGCCTGATTCGTCAGATTCATGAGCGTCTCATGCTCCACGTACGCGGCGCGGAACGAGGCCCCGGCGCGTTCAGAAAGATACAGAACTGGATCGGCCCACCCGGGTGCTCTATCCAGGAGGCAACCTTTGTTCCACCCCCGGCCGACCTGATTGAGCCATCGCTGAAAAAACTCGAAAAATTCATTTACGACGATTCGCCGTTACCCATTCTCATAAAAGTCGGCCTGGTTCACGCACAGTTCGAGAGCATTCATCCCTTCCTGGACGGTAATGGCCGTATCGGTCGCCTACTTGTAACGATTCTTCTTTGTGAACGGGATATTCTCAGACGGCCACTGCTTTACTTGTCGCACTACTTCAAATCGTACCGTGAGGTCTACTATGGGACGCTGCAGGCGATACGGGACAGCGGTGACTGGGAGGGTTGGATTCAGTTTTTTCTTGCGGGTGTCACCTCGGTCGCTGAAGAAGCTACAGTTACGGCCAGAAAAATTATTGCGAATCGCGAAGAAACCCGGGAAATGATTCTGAACAGTACGACCGGTGCCAAGGACAAGGCGTTGCTGCTGATCGAAGAGTTGTATCAGCGCCCCATCATTTCCGTGCTCGATGTGGTGGATATCACCAACACAGCATTCGCGACGGCAAACCGGCTTACTGAAAAGCTGGTTGACTTAGGAATTCTCGTCGAGATAACAGGCCAACAGCGAAATCGCCGGTATCGTTTCGAACCCTATATCCGCTTGTTCCGCGATCAGATAAAAGGTAGCGCCACATAGTATATGCGTGCAAAGCACGCCGGGGCCCGATGCAGTATCGCATGCTCGGTGACAGTGAACTCGAGGTATCCGAGATCGCGCTCGGCTCGTGGCTCACGTTTGGTGTCGGTATTGAGGCCCGGCAGGCTGAAGCCTGTCTGCGGCAAGCCTTCGAGGAGGGCATCAATTTTATCGATACGGCCAACGTATATGGTCGCGGTGCGGCGGAGAGTTTTCTGGGTGAGGCGCTGGCGGACTACGATCGGGATTCCTATATCCTTGCAACCAAACTTTTTTTCCCGATGAGTGACAGTGACTATGGTTTGTCGAAGTCACAGATCGATAAGCAGGTCGATGCATCCTTGTCCCGGTTGGGGGTGGATTACATCGATCTCTATCAATGCCATCGGTACGATGATGACACGCCAATCGAAGAAACGATGGAAGGTCTTTCGGGTGTAGTGAAGGCGGGTAAGGCCAGGTACGTGGGATACAGCGAATGGACTGCCGATCAAGTCCGCGGTGCTCAGGCTGTGCCGGATGTGGTCCGTTTTGTATCGAGTCAACCGCAGTATTCCATGCTGTGGCGCGTGCCGGAAGAGGAGGTAATTCCTCTCTGCGCCGCTACCGGAATCAGTCAGATCGTCTGGTCACCGCTCGCACAGGGTGTCTTGTCCGGCAAATATACGGCGGGACAGCAGCCATCAAAGGACAGTCGCTGGGGCAACCCGCGCATGAACGAATTTATGGGGCGGTTTATGGACGACGAACTGCTCGATTCAGTGCAGGCATTGAGGTCAGTTGCCGAGGGAGCGGGACTGAGCCTGCCACAGCTGGCACTGGCATGGGTGTTGCGCGAGACAAACGTGGCCAGCGCCATTATCGGTGCTACGAAACCGGAACAGGTGACGGAAAATGTGGCCGCGTCCGGGGTAAAGTTGACAGCGGAAATGCTCGAGGCGATCGATAACGAGCTGGAAGGATTCATAACCTGCTGATGCAAAGGTCAACAGTGAACAGTCAACGGAACTACACTGCACGGCGATCGCTCTTATGCGCGTTTACAGCGTACGTTTTCTAGCGCCTGGAGCCTAGTGCCTAGAGCCTCAGGGAACCGAAATTATGTGGAGTCACGTTCGAGCAACAATCGCGATAGCAGTCATTGCCGCTGCGGTGACTGCGGGCTATCACATTGGCACCACGCTTGATCCTCTGGCGCAAAGCGAGCTTGCGGAAAAATGCGTACGAGACGCAAGAATAATGCAAACGAACAGACGTGGTGGACAACTGATCATGCGCGTTCATGCGCAGAAATTTTTTGTCGATCGATCGGTCGAGATCTTTTTGTCAAACCGGATCGACAGCACCATTTCCAACGTATTCTGCAAATATCGTCAGGACAGTCTGATCGCGCTGTATGTGGACGGGAACTTCATTGATGTCAGCAGTGGCTGGCAGGTCTTATCCGGCGACAACTGAGTCGTCACTCGTGGTCCGAAACCTTGTGCCCATTATCCAGAGCCCTGCGTTATGCCTGAACCCTACAAACCATTGAAAGAGCCAAAAGTCGAGGAGCACAACATCCGTGGGCTTAATTATCACGTCACGACGTGGGGTAATCCGCGCGGTGAATTGCTGATGATGTTGCATGGCTGGATGGATGTCGGTGTTACTTTCCAGTTCCTGGCAGATTGCCTCGACGATAGGTGGTTTGTTGTGGCTCCGGACTGGCGCGGTTTCGGGCAAAGTGACCGGGCGAAGGGAGGGTATTGGTTTCCCGATTACCTGGCTGATCTCGATGCACTGGGCGATCGGTACAGCCCTGACAAACCCTTCAATATTGTGGGCCACAGTATGGGTGGCAACGTTGCGGCGTTATATGCCGGAGTTCGTACGGACAGGGTGGCGCGCCTGGTGACGCTCGAGGGCATGGGGATTGTGTCTACGATCGGCAGGCAGGCTCCGGAGCGATACCGCCGCTGGCTCGATCAGTTGCAGGTCGAGGAAGACTTTTCTAAATACGAGTCCTACGAAGCATTCGCTCGCCACTGGAAAGAAAAACACCCACGGTTGTCGGTCGAGCGGGCATTATTTCTCGCACGTGCATGGCTGAGTGAGAATGCGAAGGGACAGGTTGTTCGCCGTGGCGATCCGGCTCACAAACAGGTCAATCCGGTCTTGTATCGGCGAGATGAAGCCGAAGCATGTTGGCGCGCGATAGACGCCCCGGTCCTGGTTGTTCTGGCCGATGAGTCAGAGGCGGTCGATTCGATTGGTGGAGAAGCCGAGTTGGAGCGGCGCAAGAAACACTTCAAAGACGTCACGGTAGCGCGAATTCCGAACGCCGGGCACATGATGCATCATGAACAGCCGGAATGGCTGGCGGGGGTGTTGGAAAAATTTTTTTCCATCCAGTCTTGAGACTTGATTCTTGAGCCATGTCGGATTTGGTCGCACGCTGCCTGCATCAGGACTCAGGACTCCTCTTCCGCTGCGTCGCAGGTCGTGTGCACCCTGACTTTCTGAGTCGAGTTTGGTCGAGCGACCCTAAATGTTACGACAGCCTGCTCTCCGGCGCCAACGGTTGCCTGTCGGGTTCGTCGATCTGCACCCGTATCGAATCGGACTTTGCAGCGGACATCGTAATCATCGTGGTTGTCGAGCCGGACAGTCACAATGTTTTCGATAATTGACGCGGTTACCTCGACATTCCCCAGGATGTCGCTGTCGTCGACCAGCAGCCGGAAGGGCTGGCTGTGTACGGTCGTGGCTAGGCCCAGAACTCCCATCAGCAGTATCACGAAAGCCGCGCCGGCTCCGGGTTGGTGACTTTGAATCATGGTTTCCCCTCCGGAGTAGTCCTTGTAGTTATCACAGATTGCGCACCGCAACACCAAACATCGATCCAGCCCGCAGTCTTCGCAGATATTTAACATAATCGACAATCCGTCCTCGGCGGTGCTGACCGGACGAATGACACCTATTTAAGTACTGAGCCTTTTTTGTGAGTTATGTCACGTCATTTGCGGGGGCCCCGGCATACCCTTGTCGTACCTGAAAAAATATGCGGTGGACCCATGATTCGTAACCTGCTGGCCTTGTTTCTGGTCGGGGCTGCAGTCGGTTTGTTTGTCTTGCTCGTATATCAATCGCGGCCGGTACCGGTCGACGATCAGAACCAGCACGAGACGATTGTAAGCCGGGTGTCCGACAGTATCGAGGAATACAACTCCCTCATGCAAGCGCTCGTCGATGCACGTCAGGTTGGACGTCGCGTCGGTGCCGGAGCACAGACCGCACTCGAGAGGCTTGTTGCGGCCGAGGCACGGCTGAATAATTCAATGCAGGAGTACACACCCTCCAGCACGATTGAGCAGGAGTTGGTCAACCGATTCTCGCTTTACTCGGTTTCTGTCAAACAACTGGCTGAAACAGCACAGAAGTTTATCCTTCACCAGAATGTGCTGGAGCGGTCGGTCCAGGACCTTCGCAATGAATCGCCGGTGGTTGTCCAGGAACTGCGATCGGTGGGCCGACGCACGATGTCGCAGCAATCATTCTCGCTGGTAATGCAAGTACTCGATTACGCACGAGTCAACAGCGAAATTAGTCGTGACAAGCTCGTCAGTGATTGGGAATCTCTCTCCGGACAGGACGCGCCGGCACGCCTAGGCGCGTTGTTGTATTCGGTTCGTACCGTAATTGACGAACGTGATCGGGCCGATGCTGCTTGGATCAGCCTCACCGAATCATTGTTCGCCAATCATGCCAACCAAATGCTGGCTGTCGAAGACGCCGTCTATCGCCGCCGTCTCGGTGCGGTCGAACGCTACCGGTTACTGCTCAGCGTTTACAGTGCCTTACTTCTGCTGGGATTGGGATTCCTGGGCTTTCGTCTTTACCAGAGCTACCGTGTCCTCAACGAAACCAACGCGGAACTTGAGGAACTCAACGAAAATCTCGAGCAGCGTGTCTCCAATAGGACTGAAGAACTTGGTGAGGCCTACGAGAACCTGAAGGAATCACAGGTACAACTCGTGCAGGCAGCGAAGATGTCTTCGCTCGGTCAACTCGTAGCCGGAATCAGTCACGAGATAAATACGCCATTACTCTATCTGCGCAGCAACGCGACGCTCATCAAGGAACGCCTCGATAGCATTGCGGAATTTGTCAAGCAGGTCGAGGAAACGTTGTCGCTGGTGCGTGGTGCCGAAACCGACAAACATCGTTTTCAGGAAGGATTAAAGAGTATTCACAATCAATTGAGCCAGGGCGGTATTCCGGAAGATGTCGAAGATTCGGTTGGCCTGATTCAGGATAGTGTCGAAGGACTCGAGCAGCTGAGCGACATGGCACAGAGTCTGAAAGACTTCAGTCGTCTGGATCGGGCGCCGGTTGCCAGGTACAACGTCAACGACGGTCTGGATAAGACTCTGTTGATCGCCAGGAACGCGCTTAAGCGCAAGATCACTGTGCACAAACATTATGGCGAGGTGCCGGAGATTACCTGCACCCCGTCGCAGATCAACCAGGTTTTTCTTAACCTGATTACCAACGCTGCCCAGGCTATCGAGGATACCGGCGATATTGTGATTACTACGAAAGCAATCGAGGACGACAAGATCAGTGTAACCGTCGCCGACACAGGCTGCGGAATTCCCGACGAGATACTCGCGAAAATTCGCGACCCCTTCTTCACCACGAAAGAGGTTGGTGTCGGTACTGGTTTGGGACTATCTATTGTCGAGAAAATCGTCGGTGCCCATGCCGGCGTTCTCGACATCAAATCGGAGGTGGGTAAAGGATCCGCATTTACGGTAACGCTCGCAGTTAACCCGCCGATCGATGCCGATGGCGAACCGGTTGATAAAGTCGGTGATGCCAGCTCTGAAGAGGACTCTGAGGAGGCTGTAGCAGTAGCGAGCTAATGTCTTCCAGACTGGTAATGGCAAAGACTGACAAAGACAAACCGCTGATTCTCTTCGTCGATGACGAACAACGCGTGTTGAATTCGATGCGCGTAATGTTTCGTCGTGAATTCGATTTGCGCCTGACAACCCGCCCGCACGAAGCACTGGAAATCATCGGCAAAGAGTCCATCGACGTTATCGTCGCCGACCACCGCATGCCCGAGATGACAGGCGTGGATGTTCTGTATCGCGTCAAGTTAGAGTCTCCGAGGACCGTACGAATTCTGCTCACGGGCTATGCTGATCTGGACGCAATCGAGGGTTCGATAAACAAGGGCGAGGTATTTCGGTTTTTGACCAAACCGTGTGCACCTCAAGAGTTGAGAGACACGGTCCGGCAGGCGGCCGAGATATCGCGCCAGCAGGCCATTACCGCGTCAGTTGAAGCCGAGGTGGCCGCCGAAGCGGCCGCGGCGGCCAGGAAGCCTTCCCCACCGCAGGCGCCTGGCCAGCCGGGGCCGATGTTTGCTCCTCCGCCAAAACGCGTGCCGGCTATGGCAAAGACGCCTCCACGACCGGCCCCGCCGCCTGGTCCTGCCGTTACGCCCAAGGTCGGGCCGCCGCTCACTAAACCCCGGCCGCCGGCGATCTCCGGCGATGAGACTCTGCCGGACATCCTGGCTGCGCTTGAGGCCGAATCTGCGGCCAAACCACGTCGGGCCGAGCGAGAAGTAACGGCAACGCCGCCAGCAACGCAAGTTCCGCTGGCTAAGGTAAAAGCGCCGCCAGCGGAGCCATCGCCCCCGGGTAATAATCAGTCTGCAACTGCCGGACCGGCGTCGATACCCGACATCGGTCCGGATGAGATGACTGAAACGATCGTCATGGAGGGCGATGGGTTCGAGATCGTGTCGTCGACAGGCGGGGAAGAGAAGTCGGCACGTAAACCGTCAACTACCAAGCGCGGTGCCATCGGAGTTCTGGTGTTCAGCAACGACGAGGAATTACTGAAGACTGTAAAAGCCGCCGGTGCCGACGAATTTCTGGTCGTACATGCGACAAATATCGTGCGCGTTACGAAACTCCTTACCGGTATCCGGCCGGGGATAATGGTTACGGATATTTCCGAAGATCCCGCAGTGATAGAGCGCCTCGTTTCGACACTGAAGCAACATTTGCCGGAACTGGTAACGATTGTTGTCGGCGAGCATCGCGACACGGTCGGTCTGGTAAACCTCATCAACTTTGGCCAGGTATTCCGGTTCCTGCGTAAGCCGCTGGCACCGGGACCTTGCCAGGTGAGCATTCGTGCGGCGGCACGCAAGCACTTGATGCTTCGCAAGCACCCCGATCTGATCAAGCGTCATGTTGTGAATGCCGCTCCGGAAACACATGAGGATAGCGTCACCGGGAAGTTCGGCGGTGTGATTGACAGACTTAGAAACGTACGGAAACGCTGGGTCGCGTCTTCCTGAATAAACTGACATTTTACGGAGTCACCGAGGATGGATCCCGCTAGTACATCAGAACGAGAAATGGCGGCCGCGGAGCTGACCGATAACGCAGACAGCGTGTCAGGCGATTCTGTCATGCCTGATGATGTACTGGAGGCTGAGGTCAGTGACGTGGATGCAGCGGTTACGCCGCCCGGGGATTCGGATCCGGGTTCGGATGCAAGTTCGGATTCGCTTTCTAGTGCGCGTCATACAGCCAGCCAGCTGCTCGATCACATGCAGGTTGATACTACCGATCCAACCAACGTGATGATCATTATTGGCGCGGTGCTCGTGCTCGGAGTCGGGGGCGCCTGGTGGTGGCTCGGCGATGAAGACGAGCTGCCGGTAGAGGCGGTACCCATTACGCGACCGACCGCGACGACGAATTTTGCGCGTCTGCCGGCAGTCGTGAGTCCGGTAACGGAGGAAGTCGAAGAACCGCCGCAATCGAATCTCGACGCCTTGCTCGACCGGGCACGCATGGCTGCTGATGCCGGCCTTTACACAGAGCCGAGGGGCGTCAGCGCCCTGGATTATTACCTTGCGGCTCTGGACGAAGATCCGCTACATCCGGAAGCTATTGCGGGTGTTGACACCATTCTCGTATCGGTCTTCGACGATGCGCGGACGGCGATAAATAACGGCCGCACCGACGATGCCATCGCGACGATTTCCTGGGTCAAAGAGTTTCGGCCGAACAACACCAATATCAACGAGCTGGAAGCGATGCTGGTCGAGGCGCAGTCGGCCAGAGTGCAACAGGTTACCCAGATGATCAGCCGCGGTGATTTTGCAGCCGCCGAATCACGCCTGGAGACACTGGCCCAGGACCGGTATGCCAATACGGCTGCCATCGCTGACGCCGGGGAGCAGCTCGCAGCAGCTCAGGCTGCAGCCCGCGAGAAAGCCAGGACAGACGCCCGCCAGGAGCAACAGCTTGCCCGCCAGGAACGGATACAGGGAGTGATAAGCGAATACAAGGAGAGTGTTGCCGCCGGGCAACTGCTCAACCCGGAAGACAACAGCGCTCGTTTCCATTTGCAACGACTGGCGGCAATCGATTCCAATAATCCCGAGATCCAGAGTGGCCATGCGGCGATCGTTGCCGGGCTCATCGTACGCGCAAATACGGAAGCGGCGCAGGCGAATTACGAGGCCGCCGAAAACTGGCTGGTTGAAGCAGAAAAGATCGGAGTCGGCGTCGAGAAGATTGCCGAAGTCAGGCAAAGCATTGCGCAGCGGCAGGTCGATGAACAGACTGACCGGGTGATTCCGGCAACCGAACTGACTCTGGTGCGCTATGTACCACCCGACTATCCGTCGCTGGCGATCCGTCGCGAGATAGAAGGCTACGTCGACGTCATTTTTACGGTAACCACCAGCGGCGAAACAGCGGACGTGGAAATCGTATCGGGAGAGAAACAGAACTATTTCGAAAAATCTACTGTCGAGGCTGTTGAGCAGTGGCGCTTCGAGCCCAGGTTGTTCAATGGTCAGGCGGTAAATCAGCGGGTGAGCTTTCGGCTCGACTTCAAATTACATGACTAGTCCGCCGTCCGCGACCTCGAATGTGAACGCCGGCTTCGAGCCGGCGTTGTAATTTTCGAGTTCTTTTCGTCCTGTCCACGAGTAGTTGTAGACTTGGTGCATGTCCGGATCATTCAGGATCCTGGTTATCGGCGGCTACGGCCAGTTTGGTCATCGTATTTGTCGGACACTGTGTGCCGATCCCCGGTATGAAATCGTTTTGGCCGGACGCGATAAGCAGAAGGCCGAGAACGCAATAGCGGAGTTTCAGGCAAGTCACCAGATTACGGCGATATCCATTGATCACACACGTACTGATCTGTCAGAGCGTTTGTCCGAGCTTGAGATCGAGCTGGTTATTCACACCGGAGGCCCGTACCAGGTCCAGGACTACCATGTAGCCGAGGCCTGTATTGATTCGGGAGCGCACTATATTGACCTTTCTGATGCCCGGCACTTCGTCGTCAATTTTGGACAGTTGCACGATCGCGCCGCAGCCGCCGGCGTTTATTTGATTACAGGAGCCAGTACGCTGCCTGGCGTGTCCTCTGCTGTAGTGAAACACTTGGCACGGGGGTTAAAGCGACTAACTGCAATCGAGATTAGCATTGCACCCGCGCAGAAGACGCCTCGAGGATTGGCGACCGTAAACGCGGTGTTAGGTTATTGTGGTAGCTCTTTCCGCAGCCTCGAGGGGGGTGTTTGGAAAACATTTACGGGATGGCAGCATCTGCGTCGAATTGACTACAACGGAATAAGAGCCCGCTGGGGTAGCCGCTGTGATGTGCCCGATCTCGAGCTCTTGCCCCGCGAATACGATGACGTGGCAGACGTCAGTTTCTATGCGGCATTGGGTTCCGGAGTTTTACAGTGGGGCATGTGGTTTCTTGCCGTGCTTGTTAGGGCCGGACTTGTAACGCAGCCGATGCGACTGGCACCGGTGCTGAAACGCTGGAGCGACCGCTTCGATATATTGGGAAACGAAACAGGTGCAATGAAAGTGGTCGTAAGAGGTAATGACACAAATGACGATGAGGTGATCCGGGAATGGCATCTTACTGCGGGCAGCAACCACGGACCCGAAATTCCTTGTTCGCCGGCGATAGTACTTGCTGGCAAGCTGGCACGGGGTGAAATTTCAAATTACGGCGCGGTAGCGTGTGTCAACCTTGTTTCGCTCGATGAAATCGAGTCGGTTCTGGCAGATTACGACATTAGTTATCAGGTCGAGGAGCGAGCTGCGTGAGTACGTTTCTGGTCCTGAAATTTATTCATGTTGTCAGTGCTACGATCTTTTTCGGTACCGGCCTTGGAACCGCTTTTTTTATGTACCGGGCCGCACAAAGCGGAAATCCGATCATTGTCCATGCAACAGCGAGCCAGGTTGTCATTGCGGACTGGATTTTCACGACACCAGCAATAATCATCCAGCCGGCCACAGGTCTGATGCTGATGGAACTGGCCGGTTACAGTTTCCTGTCACCGTGGTTTTTTACTGTGGTCGCGCTTTATGGGCTCGCAGGACTTTGCTGGATCCCGGTTGTTGTTCTGCAGTATCGCCTACGCAATCTCGCGCGCGATCACGAAGTCAGCGCCAATCTTCCTGCCCAGTTCCACCGGCTGATGCGAACGTGGATGTTTCTCGGTGTGATCGCATTTTCGGCGGTTCTCATTCTATTTGGCCTGATGATTTTCCGGCCTGGCATCACCTAGTCTCGGGACTGTTGAATCTGTTTGCCGCTGTCATAGGTATGGTCGAAACGGTTGAGCTTAAAGAGCGCATCGGTTGGCTTGTCGGACAAGACGCACGTTGCGACAAATTCGCCCAGCGCCGGCCCCATTTTGAATCCATGCCCGGAACCACCGCCAATGATCCAGACGTTATCTGCGCCGGGGTGGCGGTCGATGATGTAATGACCATCCGGGCTGTTTTCATACTGACACACCCGGCTTTCGACGAGCGGCGCGTTCTTCAGATCCGGAAACCGGCGGGCTAGAAACTCTCTCGCTTCGGACAAACCCCGTGCGCTCGTTACACGATCGCCAGAGGTCGGGTTGAATGGTGGTCCGTGTGTATCGTCTGCGATTTTGAATCCCCGTCTCGCGACACCGGGGATCCCGTAAAAAATGCGTTCCCCGACATCGACCCACACCGGCAGATTCGGCGAGTCAAATTCCTGGTTGCCGGATGGCGTACCAAAATAGAAAACTTCCTGCCGGGTGGGACGGATAAGCTCTCCCAATACATCGGGGAACAGTGGACCCAGCCACGGCCCGCAGGCAAACACATATTTATCGGCATTTAGCGAGCTGCCATCGGACAGGCGCAGGTGACCCATCACTTCATTACGGATCGTTCCGGGCTGGACCGACACCACGCAGTACTCGCCTCCGCCATCTACAAATGCGCGTACGACCTCGTCGCAGGCGTCGCGGGCCAGCAAATACCCGGCGCGCGGTTCAAAATAGACGCTGTCGATCCCGCTGAAATCGATCATCTGGAACCGACGTCGCGCCTCGGGCAACGAAACCTGGTCGACAGCAAATCCAAGCTCATCAAGCAGCGGGATCGAAGACCTCGCGTAGCTGTCGTCACCCGAAAACATCCATAGCGCTCCGGTTTCCGTGTAGAGATTACGTTGCCAATGCGCTGACCATTCCGTCCACAGTTCGAATGCCCGCACGACAAGCTCTACATAGGCGCGGTCCGGGCCGTAGATCCCGCGGATGACGCGACTCTCCCCACCGGAACTGGC
>CAZJFQ010000010.1:40717-48764 GCA_964545335.1 uncultured Gammaproteobacteria bacterium
GAATAAAGTACCACATTCTCGAATACGTGTCGGGACAGCAGTCAATTGGAGCTTGAGCATGGCCACGTCGGGTGCAATAAAGGTCAGTGAGATTGGCCAGATTGCAATCATTGTTCACGATCTGGAAACAGCAAAGAGTTTCTACCGAGACAAACTGGGGATACCGTTTCTTTTTGACGCACCGGGCATGGCGTTTTTTCGGGATCCGGACGACAATCTCTTGGCGCTCATGAGCGAAGTCGCGGTCTCTGACTGATTAACAGGCCGGTACCGCCAGAGTACCGGCCTTTTCTCGGGTTCAGATTGCGATCCCTCGCGCCGCTATGGACCGGCGGGTATTGACGGCGACAGTTTTCGTCGCTACGCTCAGATCGTAATGAATAGTTTCTCCTCCGTTGCTAGCACGATTCGGGACGCCGCCTGGTGGTGGTGGACTGACGTACGCTCGGAGGAGGGCACCGCCAGGCTGTAAGGGCACTACCACCAGACACCTGGTACCGGCTGAAAAAACCCGCCTCCGAGTTATCGGGGGCGGGTTTTTTACATCTGTCCCTGCAGACCTTCGGAGGCCTGAAGATGAGGGACGGATGGACACGCTCTTTGATATTACCGCCGATCTCGATACACCGGTTTCAGCGTATCTGAAACTGTTCGACTTCAATCCGCGGTTCCTGCTGGAAAGCGTGGAGGGTGGCGAATTTATCGGGCGCTACTCCTTTATCGGCTTCGGCGATTCGCAGGACTATCGTCTCAATGGCCAGGCCCAGGCTGAGGGTGCCGGACGCAACGACGTGCTCGAGGAGTTTCGGCAAGAGCTCCGGCGCGCCCCGAGGCCATCCCCGGAACACACCGATATTCCATTTAATGGTGGGCTGGTCGGCTACACAAGTTACGGATTCAACACTCTGCTGGAGCCGCGGGTAACGGCCGGCTCGGGCAACAACTCCGTTCTGGCTGCTTTCTGTGCTCCAGGATCGATACTTGTTTTTGACCACGTAACGCGGCGAATGGCTTTGCTGCATGACGGCAGTGATGCAGAGCGCTACGCATTGCGCCGGCAAATTATCAGGGCACTGGGCGCGCCGGTTAGAAAATCGAAACGCCCGCGTGCTCATGCGGTGCCGGCAGCAAGTATGAGCCGCGATAAATTTCTGGATGCGGTCGGCTATGCAAAGGAGCAGATTGCCGCCGGTGAGGTGTATCAACTCGTGCTGTCGATTCAGTTTTCCGGCGACTGTGATACCACGCCGTTTGATTCGTACCGTGCGCTGAGATTACTCAATCCATCTCCATACATGTACTTCTGCGAATTTCCCGATATCGCCGTTGTCGGCTCATCGCCGGAAGCGTTGGTCAAACTCAACGGTCGTGAAGCGTCGTTGCGGCCAATTGCGGGAACCCGTCCCCGCGGCGTTACACCTGACGATGACGGGCGCCTGAAAGAAGAACTATTGGCCGATGCCAAGGAAGCAGCAGAACACGTCATGCTCGTTGACCTGGCGCGCAACGATCTCGGTCGTGTTGCAGTCAACGGTACCGTAGACGTCGACATATTTCGTGCGGTTGAAAAATACAGCCACGTGATGCACCTGGTGAGTAATGTGCGTGGCGTACTGCGCCCGGATGCTGACGCCTTTGATCTGTTTGGCGCGTCTTTCCCGGCAGGTACGGTTGTTGGTGCGCCAAAGATCCGGGCGATGGAGCTTATCGACGAAATTGAACCGGTTGCCAGAGGTGTTTACGCGGGCACGGTCGGATACTTCGGCCACGGCGGAACGATGGATCAGGCCATCGCGATTCGCACACTGATTTTCGAAGACGGTGAGTTTGTTTATCAAGCCGGCGCCGGAATCGTCGCTGACAGTGTCGCGGAGGCTGAATACCAGGAGATTCTCGCCAAAAGCGCAGTGCTGGAAACTTCGTTGGCGTTGGTGGAGGAAGGCCTGTGACAACAAATGTATTACTGATCGATAACTACGATTCGTTCACCTACAACCTCGTGCAGGCACTGGGTGAGCTTGGATCTGATGTAATGGTGCGGCGGAATGACGAGATCGATGTCGCTGATGCGGAGGCGATGGAGCCGACACATCTGATGATCTCGCCCGGCCCCGGACGCCCGGAAAATGCCGGCAACTCCATAGAACTTGTCGAATCGTTTTTCGAACGCATTCCGGTACTTGGCGTCTGCCTCGGACACCAGGTAATTGCAGCAGCATTAGGAGCAAGGGTGGAGTCGGCACAAACGCTGATGCACGGGAAATCGTCGCGCGTCTATCACGACCACAAGACTTTGTACGAGGGTCTCCCGAATCCGTTTTCGGCGGGGCGGTATCACTCACTGGCTGTAACTGAAGATGCGCTGCCTGACGATCTCGACGTTTCGGCGTACACATCGGACGGTGAAATCATGGGGATCCGTCATCGTCGATTGCCGGTAGAGGGAGTGCAGTTCCATCCCGAGTCGATTCTTACGCCGGAGGGTGCGCGTCTGCTGATGAATTTCCTTGACCTCGATCAACCGGGGGCACCGACATGAAGAAGTATCTGGAACACATACTCGAGCGGAAGGATTTGTCTGAGGCTCAGTCAGCCAAATTGCTCGAGGAGATCACCGCAACCTCGGATGCGCCCGTCCTGATCGGGGCCATTCTTTCTGCGCTAAGCCTCAAGGGTGAAACGGCGGCTGAAATTCGGGGCTTTGCCAGGACCATGAGTCACCTCGCATTACGAACGGACATCGACCCGGATTTACTGACCGTAGACATAGTTGGTACGGGCGGTGATGGTTCAAACAGTATCAATCTGTCAACCGGGGCAGCACTGCTGACGGCCGCGTGTGGTCAGCCAGTCGTCAAACACGGCAATCGGGCGGTCTCTAGTCGCAGTGGCAGCGCTGACGTAATGGAAGCGCTGGGCATACGGCTGCCTCGCGACAAAATCGAAGCTGGCCGATTACTCGACGCCACCGGGTTTACTTTTCTGTTTGCGCCTTTCTTCCATCCCGCCATGAAGCGTGTCGCAGAGGTCCGGCGTGCTCTCGGCGTGCGGACCATTTTCAATTTGTTGGGACCCTTGACAAATCCGGCTGCGCCTCCCTTCGGCGTGATCGGTGCCTACAGCTTGTCTGTCGCCCGACTACTGGCGGATGCGTTGGCGGGGATGTCAAGACGCCGGGTATTCGTGGTTCACGGGGCGGAGCACTGGGACGAGCCGACGCCGGTCGGGCCGTTTACGCTGCTGGATGTAACGCAGGGGCAGGTAACCGAGAAAACAGTCGATCCGCGGGACCTCGGCTTGCCACGGTGCGAGCCCGTTGATCTCAAGGGCGGCGCTGCGTCTGAAAACGCGCACCGCCTCACACAGGTGTTCTGTGGTCAGCGGGGACCGTTGCATGACGCGTTGATTCTGAGTACAGCCCTGGCACTCGAAGTGTCCGCAGCGGTTCCGGACACTATGGCCGGTATCGAACGCGCCACGCAGGTGCTCGAAGACGGTACGTGCGCGAACTTCGTTCAGCAGGTAGTCACAGCATCCGGTGGCAAGTTCGTCGCTGTGGGGCGGCAGTATGGCTGACTTCCTGGCCCGGATGGCTCGCAACAGTCGTCAACGTGTCGACGACGCGAGGCGGAATCGCAGCGAAGGCGAGCTTTTATCCAGAGTTCGCTCAGCACCCGGTCCCCATCGACTGGCGCTGAACAATGAAGGATTTGACCTGATAGCGGAATATAAACCGAACTCACCCGGCAGCACGCGAGGCACGCCGTCCGCGCATATTGGTGATCCATCCGCGTATGTGCGTGAGTGTCATCGGGCTGGTGCTGCGGCCATATCCGTTTTGACTGAGGCAGAACATTTTGGCGGTTCGCTGGATCAACTTGAGAACATTGCTTCGTACGCTCACGTACCGGTAATGCGAAAAGATTTCTTGGTGGACCCCTACCAGGTGTTGGAGGCTCGCGCTGCCGGCGCATCCGGTGTTCTTCTTATTCTCAGAATTCTCGATCGCCAGCAACTGGCCGAAATGATTCAGGCGGCAGCCGAGCTGGATCTGTTTGTTTTGCTCGAGATTTTCGACCGCCATGATGCCGATATTCTGAATGAGGCGTTGCTCGAAGCGGCCCGGCTGGCGGTCCCGGTGCTCGCCGGCGTTAACTGCCGGAACCTTAGAACCTTGCGGGCGAATACATCTCGATTTGCAAGTATGGCCGCGAGGTTGCCGGGAAATACTTTGCTTGTCGCCGAAAGCGGCATCGTGACACCGGAGGACGCCCGAATGGTTGCGGAACTCGGTTACAGCCTGGTGCTTGTTGGCAATGCGCTGATGCGGGCGCGGCATCCGGGACAGCTGATCAGCGAAATGATTCAGGCTGGTCGAAGGGAAATACGTGGCCTATGTGCATACGCATAAAAGTGTGCGGTGTCACCGATGCCGAAACGGCACGTACCGTTTCGGCACTGGGCGTCGATGCGGCCGGTTTTGTGTTTGCTGCTTCGCCGCGGCAGGTAACCGCAGCGATCGCAGGCTCGCTGTCTCGACACCTCAGTAGCAATATTCTCAAAGTGGCCGTTTTCCGGCATCCAACACGGCAGCAACTCGACGACGTGCTCAGGAATTTTCAGCCGGACACGATTCAGTGTGAGCCGAATGCGGAGATCCGTGAACGGTTGCCGGAGGGTTGCAGTTGGCTGCCCGTGTTTCATGACAATGAAGACGTCGTGGAACAGGTTGCAGAATGGCGTCGCAAAAACAATTTCCCGGGGCCTGTTTTGCTCGAACCTGCCGGGCAGGGAGGCCGTGGCAGACGACCGAATTGGGACCGCGCAGCGAAGTTGTCGCGGGATGGGCCAATAGCATTGGCCGGTGGACTGTCCGCGATAAACGTCGCGTCTGCGATCCGGGCGATCAAACCTGACTGGGTTGATGCAAGCAGCAGCCTCGAATCGGCGCCGGGTACTAAGTCGTCGGCGCGTATTATTGAATTTGTTTCGGAAGTTCGCCGTGCAGTAGCGGAATTGAACAGGTGATTTATGGTCGCGCGCAAGGAACAACTCTTCGTTAACAGCGGTTCGCCGACGCTCAAAGATCTGGTATCAGGCCGATTGCCGAATGATGCGGGAAGATACGGTGCCTTCGGCGGACGGTTTGTTCCCGAGTTGTTGATGCCGGCACTGATCGCGCTTGAAAAGCAGTCGCGGCAGGCATTCGGTGACAACGACTTTCAGATACGCCTTGAAACGGAGCTTAAAGATTGGGTTGGCCGTCCGACGCCACTTACACACGCACGAGGGTTGAGCGATGACTGGCACGCACAGGTGTACCTGAAACGAGAGGATCTTGCTCACACCGGCGCTCATAAAATCAACAACGCGCTGGGCCAGGCCATGCTGGCACAATCGCTGGGTGCCCGCCGGATAATCGCAGAAACAGGAGCCGGTCAGCACGGTGTCGCTGCAGCGGCAGCCTGCGCCCGTTTGCAGCTACCCTGTACCGTGTATATGGGTGTCGTCGATATCGAGCGCCAGGCGCCGAACGTGGACCGCATGCAGAGACTCGGCGCAACCGTCATTCCGGTTGCGACGGGTGATCGAATGCTGAGAGCTGCTATCGACGAAGCATTGCGCGACTGGGTCTCGGATCCCGACAGCACCTATTACCTTATCGGGTCGGTCGTTGGTCCACATCCGTACCCGTTCATTGTCAGAAAACTCCAGTGTGTCATCGGCCGCGAAGCGCGGGGGCAAACCCTCGAGCAGACCGGCCGGCTGCCTGACGCAGCGATTGCCTGTGTCGGCGGTGGCTCAAATGCTATCGGTCTTTTCTTCCCCTTTCTCAGCGACGACGTGGAACTCGTTGGTATAGAAGCCGGCGGCATCGGTTTGGCCGACGGGGCGCACGCTGCAACGATCAACTACGGCAGGCCGGGCGTCTTGCACGGAAGTTACTCCCGATTATTGCAGGATGAGAACGGCCAGGTTATGGATACACATTCAATTTCCGCCGGCCTGGATTATCCCGGTGTCGGGCCGGAGCACTCTTTCCTGCATTCGATCGGTCGGGTGCGTTACGAAACAGCGACTGACAGAGAAGCATTGAGTGCATTTGCAGCGTGCTGTTCGGGAGAGGGAATAATTCCTGCGCTGGAGTCGTCACATGCACTTGCCGGTGCCAAACGATACGCAAAAAACCATCCGGGCACTTCGATTCTCGTGGGTCTATCCGGGCGGGGCGACAAGGACCTGCCTGCTCTTGCAAACTTCGGTGACGCATCATGACAACCGTGTCGTGCAAAGGTGCCCGTCGCATTGTTGATGCCATCAACGAGGCCGGTAGTGAGGGGCGCAAAGCCCTTGCGGCGTTCCTCACCGCGGGTTACCCGACCCACGACCGGTTTGCGGACATCCTCGCAGACGTTGCTGATGAGGCGGATCTGATTGAAATCGGCGTTCCTTTCAGCGACCCGGTCGCTGATGGCGTGACTATTCAACAATCCAGCCGGATCGCACTAGACAATGGGACGACGATTGGGGGGATTCTCAGTCAGGTTTCTTCGCAGGTGGTAGCTACACCACTGATACTGATGAGTTATCTAAACCCGCTGCTTGCCTATGGGTTGAGGTCCCTTGCACAGGATGCAGCTGCAGCCGGTATTTCGGGTCTGATCGTTCCCGATCTGCCCTGTGAAGAGAGTGCATACATCAGAACGGTGTTTAACCTCAGCGATATTGCATTGATACAGCTCGTCTCGCCGGTAAGCTCCCGGGAACGAATAAAGATGATCTGTGACCAGGCACAGGGATTTGTCTACGCAGTGACTGTTACCGGTGTAACCGGCCACAACAATTTGTCGATAAATATGGATCTGAGTTACCTGGATGAAGTGCGGTCGTTATCGCAGGTACCGGTACTGGCAGGGTTCGGGATCCGAAATTCACAACAGTTCAAATCAATAAGTCAGCATGCTGACGGTGTAATAGTTGGCAGTGCACTCCTGGAGACGCTGAATCAAGGTGGCGATCCCGGTGCATTTCTGCGGCAGCTGAAAAATTACGGGGCAGACCCGGAAAGGATAAGAACATGATTGCGATACTTGAAAAAAACTGTTCGGTGCGCAACAAAGCTGCCCTGGTCAGATTTCTGGAGAGCGCCGGCTTACGCGTGCAGGTCAGTGAAAGATCAGGCCAGACACTTATCGGAATCATTGGTCAGGATGTCGCCGGCGTTTCCGACACGGTCGAATCGATGCCCGGAGTTGCCGCCCTGAGCCGGGTGGCACCGCCGTATCCACTGGTATCAAGAGAGCATCATCCGGAGGATACCCGTGTAAAAGTTGGCCATGTGCGTATTGGTGGCAGCGGTATCGTACTCATCGCCGGACCCTGTTCGGTCGAATCGGCGCCGCAACTGATGGGTGTTGCTGATGCCGTGGCAAAATCGGGGGCCTCGATGTTGCGCGGCGGCGCTTTCAAACCCAGATCCTCGCCCTACAGTTTTCAGGGACTGGGCCGGGCCGGCCTCCAATTACTTGCCGAGGCCAGGGAGCGGACCGGACTAAAAATTGTCACCGAGGTCGTCGCGACTGAAGATGTCCCGCTGGTGTCAGAAATTGCTGACGTTCTCCAGGTCGGCGCACGAAACATGCAGAATTTCCGACTGTTGTCCGCGGTCGGCGATCAGCCACGGCCCGTCCTGCTAAAGCGCGGTTTGATGGCTACGATTGACGAACTGCTGCTGGCAGCAGAGTACATCGTTTCGGCAGGCAATCCTCGTGTCATCCTGTGTGAACGCGGTATCCGAACTTTTGAAACAGCGACGAGGAATACTCTGGATCTCGGCGCGATTCCGGTACTCAAGGAGAAAACCCATTTGCCGGTTATCGTCGATCCGAGTCATGCGGCGGGTCGCCGCGAACTCGTACCCGCGCTGGCCAGGGCAGCAATTGCGGCCGGGGCGGACGGTCTCATTGTCGAGGTTCATTCGGATCCCGAATCTGCGATGAGTGACGGCAGACAAAGCCTGACGCCGGAAGGATTTGCAGCGCTTGCC
>CAZJFQ010000011.1:0-21896 GCA_964545335.1 uncultured Gammaproteobacteria bacterium
AGCGTATGCGGATGCTCTCCACGGCATCCGCATCACCCAGACCAAAATGGGTCGTGGCATCGGACGCCGAAAGGTAACTGTAGGTGTGCGAAACGACTCGAACCTGCGTTCCGGACCGCGTAGTCAGATAGACGTAGGCCCCTATTGCATCGCGTTTCCGGTCGCGTTCCAGGGCCCGAATCCTGATCCAGTGACCGCGGGGCGACGACTCATTGCGATACAAGCGTGCCGGAGCATTTGACGCTGTAATTACGACGTCAAGATCTCCGTCGCCGTCAATGTCGCCGATCGTCAGGCCGCGGCCAACCTCCTCACGCTGACACAGGTCCGGCGCGAGATCACAACGATAATCGAAGTGACCTCTGCCGTCGTTGAGAAAAAGCATGTCGGGCTCAGCGTATTCAGCCAGTGTCAAAACGCTTCCGTCGGTCTCAATCGCCGCTGCCACTGTTGCTATATCGGCGTGACGGGATGTTCGGGTCACTTTGCCGTTGGCGACGATCAGATCGAGATCGCCGTCGTTTTCCGCATCAAAAAAAGCCGCACCGAACCCGGTGTAGCGCATACTGGCGGGCCCCAATCCGGAACGCGGTGTGGAATCCTGAAGGCCTCCGCCGGCAATAGCCCGGTACACGGTATTCGTTTCCGCCGCCAGATGTGTCATCAGAACATCGGGCCGCAGATCGCCATCGATATCACCGACGGCGATCCCCATGCTGGCTTCCGGTTTGCCGAAAATATTGACTGCCGCGCCCATGACTACCGCCTGATTGGAAAACGTGCCGTCTCCGCGATTTATCCAAAGATCGTTGTTCTCGCTATCGTTGGCAACCAGGATATCGGGCGCCCCGTCCATGTTGAAATCCAGAGATACCACACCGAGGCCCTTGCTGGCCACAGACCCGATGCCGGATACGTCCGACACATCTGTAAAGTGGCCGTTGCCGTCGTTATGAAATAAGTAATCCGGAATGCCGTCGAACGCTTTGGGGCCACAGTACTCGATTCGACCGCCTGGTCCGGAACAGGATTTAATTCGTGTCAGGCGCACATAGGTGGCGACAAAAAGGTCGAGCAGGCCATCCAGATCGTAATCAAAAAAAACGGCCGAAGTTGACCAGGTGGTCACCGAGATTCCGGACGTCGCACCAACATCGCTAAACGTACCGTCACCATTATTCCGGTACAGAACGTCCTCTCCCAGGTTAGTGACATACAGGTCAACGTCGCCATCGTTGTCGATATCGCCCAACGTTGCACCCATACCATATCCGTTACTATTCAGACCGGCCTCTACCGTGCGCTCGGTAAATGATCCGTTGTCCTCCTGTCGGTAAAGTCGATCGGTCGCGCCCATTCCCGGATCCTGGCCACTATCGACCAGGAACAGATCAAGATCGCCGTCATTATCGTAATCGAACAGCGCGGCGCCGGACCCGATAATCTCTGGAACGAAAAACTCGCCAGCCGGATACGAGTTGTGTCGGAAAACAACGCCTTCATCTTCTGCGACGTCGACGAACCACGACGCTGCGTTCGGGGCGGTGGGATCCGGCACGTACGGTGGAGCGGCCACGGGATGACTTTCTTTCCCGCACGAAACAACCAGGACGATGGCGACCAGCAAAGCGAGGGCTTGTATGGGGCGACCCGAAATACGTCGTGTAGCGCAGAGCAATCTCGGCGAGCTCATCATTGTCATCGGGAGCTGAGCATAACCGAAAGCCAGTAGGCCATACACGAGAAGCCCGTCGGACACTCCGGTAAGCAAGATCCGGACACGCAAACGGGTAAAGAATCCGAATATAATTCTGCGCCATGAGCGAATTCAAGCAGATCAATGACGCTCCGGGTCGCCGGTTGTCAGTTGCCCCAATGATGGATTGGACAGATCGTCATTGCCGCAACTTTCTGCGCCTGATCAGCCCCGGGATACTCCTATATACAGAAATGGTGACGGCTGCCGCGATTTTGAAGGGTGACCGGAAACAGCTGCTCGACTTTTTCCCGGCCGAACATCCGCTGGCTCTACAGCTGGGCGGCAGCAATCCCGAAGATCTTGCAATCGCCGCAAAGATCGGCGAGGAATTTGGCTACGACGAAATCAATCTCAATATCGGCTGCCCGAGTGATCGGGTCCAATCGGGGCGTTTCGGTGCGTGTTTGATGACGGATCCATCTCGTGTGGCCGACTGTGTTGCCGCGATGCAGGGGGCGGTCAAAATACCGGTGACAGTAAAAACCAGAATCGGCGTCGACGACAATGACGATTTCGACTTCCTGACGCAGTTTGTCGATGTCGTTACCGTGGGTGGCTGCCGGACGTTTGTCGTGCACGCACGCAAGGCGATTCTTGAGGGCCTGAGCCCGAAAGACAATCGTTCGGTTCCACCGCTGCGCTATGACTACGTCTATCGCCTGAAATCCGAATTCCCATCGCTCGAGATCATCATCAACGGAGGCATTCAGTCGCTTGAGGAAATCGACGCCCATTTGCGGCACGTCGACGGCGTGATGATCGGCCGCCACGCGTATCATGATCCGTACTGGCTGGCCGTGCTTGAGCAACGCTACTACCCGGGCGATGCGGAGCGGCAGTCACCTTCACGACCGGAAATAATCGAACGCTACCTGCCTTACATGGAAGCCCGGCTCCGCGAAGGTACCCGGCTACACGATATGACCCGGCACATTCTCGGCTTGTTTGCGACTCAGCCGGGTGCCCGACGCTGGCGCCGGTATATCAGCGAGAACGCCCATCGTCCCGGCGCCGGTATTGACGTCGTGCGGAACGCTCTTGGTCATGTACGAATCTGATTGACAGCAATATCGTTTTCCCCAGGATAAAGATTGACAGGCAAGTCCGGCGAATTCTGGCCGACAAAGGCAACACAAACCTCTGGTGTGAATCCTGCGATACATTACAATAACGCGCTTCTATCGCCAGTGAACACACCCGGCTACTTGTCAATCGATCAAAGGGAAGCAGCGAAACCATGGGCAGGCAGAAACGGAAATCGCGAAAGAAAGTCCGCACGGGCCCCGGTAAGGCTGAGACAGCGGATCGTCACGAGTTGTATGAGCAATCCGTCCAAAATGTCGAGGACGAGGTCGAGTTTCTGCAACAGACTTTTCGCGAGATCCGCGGACGCGATCCTGAACTGCTGCGGGAGGATTTCTGCGGGACGGCGAACGCGGCTTGTCAATGGATACGCGTTAATGCCAGACACCGTGCCGTTGGTGTCGATATCGATGAGGCCGTGATTGATTGGGGGAGGCAGCGGCATGTTGCCGGGTTGACCGCGGAACAGCAGGAACGACTCACTATTCTGAATACCGATGTGTTGACTGCCCGCACCGAGCCATCGGACCTGACGGTTGCTTTCAACTTCAGCTACTGGATATTCAAGACTCGCGACCTGGTGCGCCGGTACTTTCGCGCTGTGCGCGATCACCTCAAAGACGACGGGCTGTTCTTTCTCGACGCTTTTGGCGGCTCCGAAGCGTACGATGAAATGTCTGAGAAAACCCGCCTCGACGGATTTACTTATATTTGGGATCAGGCGAGTTTTGATCCGGTTAGTGCAGATTTTGTTTGCCATATCCACTTTCGTTTTCCCGACGGATCCAGACTGGAAAAGGCGTTTTCGTATGATTGGCGTCTCTGGACCTTGCCTGAAATCCGTGAATTACTTGCCGAAGCAGGGTTCAGCAAATCGACGGTGTATTGGGAGGAAGACACAGACGATGATGAGGAAGAGGGCGATTATGTGCCGGTTGAGCGCGGTGTTGCCGATCCAGCGTGGATTGCCTATGTCGTCGCGGAAAAATAGATGTGCCTCGCGGGTATGCCGGTCTCGAACGGTTTACGTATAATGACCCCCGGTCGAGACAACGGCGGGGCTTCTCCCCACCGGTCTTCGTATCGCTGGTTATTTGCACCGAGCTATGAGCAAGGAACTGGAGCTGGCCATCGTGTTCGCCGACGTTGTCGGCAGCACCAATCTCTACGAAGTTCTCGGGGACGTCAGGGCCCGGGAAATAGTGGCTCGCTGTATCGATGCCATGAAACAGGCCACGGACCAGTTCAATGGCACCGTGATCAAGACGATGGGCGACGAAGTCATGTCGACCTTTCCCACGGCTGATGATGCGATGAATGCGGCGCGGCAAATGCAGTTGACGATTCGCAATGACAGCGACCTTGTAGTTGAAGGGGCGCCGGTAGCGATCCGGATCGGGTGTCATTTCGGGCCGGTAGTAGTCGAGAACAAGGATATTTTCGGCTCTGCGGTTCATACGGCGAATCGCATGACCAGTCAGGCCAAAGCGTCGCAGATCATTACGACCTCAGACACGATCGAGAAGTTGTCGCCCGAGTGGCAGGCGTCGACACGTCAGATCGACGTTACGATTGTTAAGGGACAATCCGAGGAGGTCGCTTTGTATGAGGTTCTGTGGCAAAAAGAGGATGTTACCAGCATGGTTCCAACGCTCGATTGGTCAATTCGCGCGGAGGCCGGTGCGGGAAAACTGAAACTGACTTGTCAGGGCAATGAAGTTGTCGTCGATTCCGGTAAGACGAGTATGACCATTGGTCGATCGGAGGATAATGATCTGGTTGTCAAAGGCAATCTCATATCGCGTCTGCACGCGCGCGTCGAGCTCACGAGAAACAAGTTCACGCTTATCGACCAGAGTACGAACGGCACGTTCGTATTGACCAGCGGTGGCGATGAGCTGTTTGTCCGTCGCGATAGTATGACGCTTACGGGGGAAGGGATCATCGGTATGGGACGGCAGGTGCAGAAGGACATGCCCGACGCAATCTACTTCGTTTGTTCAAAGTAAAGTATCCGGCACGATTCCTTTAGTCAGATACTTCCTGGACTAAGCTTTTCCCCAGCGCGTCACTTACGCGCTGTCTTTCCGCATCAAGTTCCGCGGGCAGTCGTTTGCCAAAGGATTGCAGGTAACTTCCGATCTCGTCTATTTCCTGCTGCCACCTGGAGTTGTCGATAGTCAGCAGAGCCTGCATGGTCTCGGGAGAAACTTTTAACCCATTGGTGTTGACATCACCCGGTTCGGGTACCCAACCTATGGGTGTTTCAACGGCATCGACCTGGCCGGCGCACCGATCGATAATCCAGCTTAAGACCCGGAGATTCTCGCCAAACCCGGGCCATAGGAAATTGCCATCCTCGTCCTGCCGGAACCAGTTGACATGGAAAATGCCGGGCAGGTTATCGGAACGTTCCGAAAAGCTGAGCCAATGACTCCAGTAGTCAGCAAAGTTGTAACCACAGAATGGTTTCATCGCCATCGGGTCGCGACGAACCACACCGACCTCACCGGCGGCTGCCGCTGTTGTCTCTGAACCAACGCTGGCGCCCACCATGACACCGTGCGCCCAGCTTCTGGCTTCAAATACGAGCGGTGCAACTTCACGCCGTCGGCCGCCGAATACAATGGCAGAAATCGGTACGCCGCGCGGATCGTCGGCCTTGTCCGAGTAGCTGGGATTCTGTCGGGCCGATACAGTAAACCGGGAGTTCGGGTGCGCCGCTGGCCCGTTGGACCCTGTGTACTTACTGCCGCGCCAGTCATAGGCCGGTTGCCCGCTTCGTTTGTCTTCCCACCAGGGTTCGTTATCCGAAGTCAGACCGACGTTGGTAAATATCGTGTCATGCGTAATCATGTAATATGCGTTTCTGTTGGTTCTGGCGTTGGTGCCCGGAACAACTCCAAAATAGCCAGCTTCCGGGTTAATTGCCCACAGCCGACCGTCCTCGCGCAGGTGCAACCAGGCGATATCGTCTCCCAGCGTCCAGATCTTCCAGCCGGGAAGCGAGTCCGGTGGGATGAGCATGGCCAGATTGGTTTTGCCACAGGCCGATGGAAATGCGGCCGCGATGTAATGTGTTTCGCCCTCAGGATTCTCGAGACCGACGATCAGCATGTGTTCGGCGAGCCAACCTTCCTGCCTGGCCTGCCAGCTGGCGATTCTGAGGGCGTGGCATTTCTTTCCGAGCAGCGCGTTGCCACCATACCCGGAACCATAACTCTTGATGAGAAGTTCCTCGGGAAAGTGCATGATGAAGCGGCGGTCCGGATCAAGTTCTCCAGTGGAGTGAAGTCCCCGGACGAAAGTCCCATCTTGCTCGATCCGTTTAAGCGCTGCGGATCCCATCCGCGTCATCAGATACATATTCGCGGCGACATACGGGCTGTCAGTGATTTCAACGCCGCAGCGTGAAAACTGCGAGTCGATCGGCCCCATGCAGTAGGGGATGACATACATCGTGCGACCCCGCATGCACCCGGCAAACAGTTCATCCAGTTTGCGATGCGCCGCCCCGGGCTCGAGCCAGTTGTTATTGGGGCCGGCGTCTTCCTTATTTTCAGTGCATACGAAAGTCAGATGCTCTACGCGTGCTACATCAGACGGGTCAGAACGATGCAGATAACAATTGGGGTAGGTTTGCTCGTTGAGCTTGAGAAGAGTGCCGTCGGTCAGCATCTGATCGATCAGACCCTGATATTCTGTAGCGGATCCGTCGCACCAATGCGTATGTTCGGGTTGGGTCTGTGATGCAACCTGTTCGACCCAGTTCTTCAGCGCCTCATTCGTCGTACACATGCAATAATTCCCTATGATTACCCGATCGGACCGGCGACAACCTCGCCACGGCCAGCCGCGAAAGGGGCGTATTATACCGACGCATCAAGGGGATTCACGGTTGCCCGGCATCGAAAGGGACCTGAATCCAGTGGCGTGACGACAACGACCGAGGTGCTATGTACCCAAGATCCGAGCTGCTGGCAATGTTTCTGCTGGGCGTGCTGCCAACACTAGTGTGCGGGCAGACGTCCGGTGGCATAGCAACGAAACTGCTGGCGGAAAAACTCGAACTCGTGGTTGACCCGGCAGGCGTCCAGGGGGAACGACTTGTACCCGTTTCTCCGGCTGACCCCGTGGTCCCGGGTGAGGAGGTTATCTATACCGTACGGTTTGCCAATGAGTCTGACCTGCCGCGGGATAATGTCGTTATCGTACAAGCGCTGCCTAAACACATGGTGTATGCCGCGGATACGGCCGTCGGTCCCGGCACCGACGTAACTTTTTCGATTGATGGCGGGGCGACATTCGAATTGCCGGTGGACCTGACTGTCATTGACGAATTTGGGGCCGAGCAAACTGCGCTGCCGCAGGACTATTCCCACATACGCTGGATCATGCGGCACACGCTGGCGCCCCGGGCAATCGGCTATGCCCGCTTTCGGGCCGTATTCCATTACCAGCAACCCGCTCAACCGGCCGCAAGCGAATGATCGGCTCTGACACTCGATCGGGTGGGCAGAAACCTCAGAACTTCGCCGGATTCTTTGGCGGAGATAGTCCGCTCGCGAACGTTTTGCACAACTATTCACCGCGACCCGAGCAACAGATCATGGCCGAGCGGGTTGCGCAAGCAATTGCTGAATCCAATGTGCTGGTTATTGAGGCCGGAACAGGGATAGGCAAGACACTCGCTTATCTCGTGCCGGTCTTGATGTCGGGCCGGCGAGTCATCATTTCGACCGGAACGCGGGCGCTGCAGGACCAGCTTTTCAACAAAGATCTGCCGGCCGTGTCCAGAGCCATAGGTCGTCCTGTTGACATCGCGTTGCTCAAGGGGCGGCAAAATTACCTGTGCCGCCACCGCCTGCATCTTGTCGCCAGTGGTGAGTTAACGAACCGGGCTGTCACTGCCGCCGACGTAGCAGGCGCGAGCAGATGGGGCGCACTGACTGCCACCGGCGATATCGCCGAGGTGGATTACATACCCGAGAACAGTCCGGTGTGGACCCTGGTTACCTCCACAATCGACAACTGCCTCGGTGTACATTGTCCGGACTATGATTCCTGCCACGTCGTAGATGCCCGTCGCCGGGCGCAGGCCGCTGACGTAGTCGTTGTCAATCATCACCTGCTGCTGGCCGATCTGGCTCTGAAAGAAGACGGTTTTGGCGAAGTGCTACCGGGCGCCGATGCAATCATCGTCGACGAGGCCCATCAGCTGGCTGATATCGCCACTCAGTTTTTCGGATTGCACGTCGGCAGCCGCCGGCTTTTCAATCTGGCCCGTGACACGACGGCAGAGTGCATCAACGCTGGCCTGGATCGACAGCTTGTGGAATCACACGTTCATCGATTCGAACAAGTCGTCAGGGAAACACAGTTACTGTTTGCCGGAAACACCGACGAAACCAACGCGATTTCCTGGTCGACTACTGTCGTTGAGGCCCTGGAGCAGATACAGATGCGGACCGACGCGCTTGCAGCGCGCCTCAACGAGATTGCTGACGCTTCAGCTGGGCTGTCCCGCTGCGCGGATTGGGCGGTAACCGTTGCAGATCATCTGGGGCTGCTGCTGGACGAGAGTGGCGAAGTCGGAATCCGTTGGATCGATCGCGGTGAGCGCTCTTTTAGTGCCCGATTTGCCCCGTACGATGTCGCCGAAAAACTCAACCGGGTCATCTACAAGCAATGCCGGACCTGGGTGTTTACATCCGCGACACTTGCCGTCGGCAATGCATTCGATCATTTCACTGAGCGTACTGGCCTTGATGAGCCGGAGACGTGTCTGTTGCAGAGCCCGTTCGACTATGCACGTAACGCGATGTTGTATCTGCCGCGAGGGTTGCCACAGCCCAATACCACGGGCTATACCCGGGCCGTTCTGGACGCAACTCTGCCCGTTCTTCGCGCAACCGGCGGTCGCGCGTTTTTGCTGTTTACCAGTCACCGCGCGTTGCGCGAAGCTGCCGACGACCTGGGAAGAAGTCGAGGCGGTCTTCCTTATCCGATTCTTGTTCAGGGCGAAGCACCGCGCGACAAATTGCTCGACCGATTTCGGGCTCTGGGCAATGGCGTGCTGTTGGGAACCGGTACTTTCTGGGAAGGTGTTGACGTCCGGGGCAGCGCATTGACCGTGGTGATGATCGACAAGCTGCCGTTTGCCTCACCTGATGATCCGCTCCTCAAGGTTCGTCTCGAGCATGTGCAACGCCAAGGCGGCAATCCCTTTGTCCGGCATCAATTGCCACAGGCAGTCATCGCGCTGAAACAGGGCGTAGGACGGTTGATTCGTGATTTTGACGATTGGGGGGTGGCGATGATTTGCGATCCACGCCTCGTCACCCGGTCGTACGGCCGCGTATTTCTGGATAGCCTGCCGCCAATGCAGCAAACAGACCGGTTTGATGATGTTGAGCGATTCATAAGGGAACGATACAAAGAGCCGCCCGTGACGGTAGGCGAGCAATGAAGCTCCTTGCGCTGGACACATCCAGTGACGCCTGCTCCGTCGCGTTGCTTCATGATGGGCAGGTATTGCATCGACACGAGGTGATTCCGCGTCAGCAGGCTCGGCGGGTATTGCCTGTTGTCAGCGAACTGCTGGCCGCGGCAGAACTGGCTGTTCATGATCTGGATGCGCTGGCCTTTGGTCGTGGCCCGGGCTCGTTTACGGGTGTAAGGATAGCCGCCGGCGTCACCCAGGGAATGGCTTTTGGCACTGGACTCGGCGTTGTTCCTGTCTCCGATCTCGCCGCGATCGCACAGGGAACCGTCCGTGAACTGGGGTCATTCTGCGTTCTGGTATGCCTGGATGCGCGTATGGGTGAGGTCTACTGGGGCGCCTACGCCGTCGATCAGAGCGGATTGGTCGCCACTGTCGCTGCGGAACAAATCAGCGTTCCGGTAGGGGTCAAAGCACCTTTTGAGGGTGAATACGCGGGTGCTGGCTCAGGATTTGCCGCTTATCCTGAGCTCGCGCGGCGCCTGGAATTATCGGCTGCCTGCGTTCACCCAGACCGTTTGCCCGACGCGCGGGACATCCTTTCGCTGGCAATCCCTGAAGTCGAGGCCGGCCGAATGGTATCTGCAGCGGAAGCTGTGCCGGTTTATCTGCGTGAGAAGGTGGCCTCAAAACGGGGCGGAATGGGATAATCCGCGTTAACAGAACTGTAATGATCGGCTGCTGTAATGCCGCCGGTTAAGGTCTTCTGTCAGCGCCTTATGACGAATATGAGAATCCTCGTCGTCGAGGACGAAAAGCCGATCCGCGAAATGATCGCTTTCGGGTTGCGACGCGCCGGCTTCGAGGTGAGCGAAGCGTCCGACAGTCGCCAGGCACGGATCGAAATTGCCAATAAGCGACCCGATGTTGTCCTGATTGACTGGATGTTGCCGGATACCAGTGGACTGGAGCTGACGCGATCTCTGAAGCGGGATGACGAGACCAGTGATGTTCCGATAATCATGTTGACGGCAAGGGCTGGGGAGGATGACAAGGTTGCCGGGCTGGAAGGCGGCGCCGATGATTACATCACCAAACCATTTTCGCCACGGGAACTGATTGCCCGAATAAATGCTGTGCTGCGACGCTACGCATTTACAGGTGACGGTGACATCCTGAAATGCGAGGGGCTGGTGATCGATACCGCTGGTCATCGTGTTACCGCTGACGATGTCACCATACGTCTCGGGCCTACCGAATATCGCTTGTTGCATTTTTTTGTTTCTCATCCTGAACGTGTGTACAGCCGCGGTCAGTTACTTGACCGCGTATGGGGCGGCAACGTTTACGTCGAAGAACGTACCGTCGACGTACATATACGCCGTTTGCGTAAAGCGTTAGGCGCACAGGGCTACGACCGATTCATCCAGACAGTGCGCGGTACCGGCTACCGGTTTTCAAGCCTGGAAACCTGATGCTCACGAAGTCCTGGTTGGCCGAACTGAGCCGGATAGCGATACTGGTTTCGGTTGCCATTGCCTTGGGTCTGCTCTTTGGCCACCCGTGGGTCTGGGTTAGTCTCGCGTTGCTCGCCAACATCGGCTGGCTTCTTTACAGTGCCCGTTTGATTGATCGTTGGCTGACAGCACAGGACGAATCCCAGGCGCCGCCGGCAATCGGCGTGCTCGGGCGAATCGCGCAAGAGACTGATTTCTTGCGAAAAAAGAGTCGACGTCGTAAGGAACGTTTGCACCAGGTACTACAGGAATTTCGCCAATCCACCAGCGAAATGCCTGATGGCGGAGTGGTACTGGATGCCAATTTCGGTATGGTCTGGTTCAACCAGGCGGCTGCTGAATTGCTCGGCCTGCAGCAGGGTGAGGACATTGGTCAGAATATCGGCGACCTGATTCGGCACCCGGATTTCACGGCATATCTGGAACAAGGCGATTTCACCAAGCCGATGTTCGTACCGTCGCCACGTGATGACGGGCGAACCTTTTCATGTCAGATCTTAAGCTACGGTTCCGAGCAAAGCCTCCTGCTGGTCAAGGACGAGACCGGGCGGGTGCAACTGGAACGCATGCGTCGCGATTTCGTTGCAAACGCCTCTCACGAACTGCGTTCTCCGCTGACCGTAATCATGGGCTACCTCGAATCGTTGTCATCCGATCCCGGCCAGCCAGACGAGCTGGTTCAGCCACTTGCGGAGATGCACCGGCAATCACAAAGAATGAGCGCCATATTGACCGACTTGCTCGAACTCGCGCGTCTGGAATCACGTCGTCTCGAGACAGACGCTGTTAATATTGATGTTGGCGATATCTTAATATCGGTACGAAACGGCATCGTTGGGCACGACATTGCCGACAGACAGATCGTAATCACGAAACAGTCCGATGCACGAATACGCGGATCGGAACCCGACATCTATTCTGCACTTTCCAATCTCGTGTCCAACGCGGTGAAATGCACGTCGGATGACAGCCGGATCGAGATCAGTTGGACAATCGGCGCTTCCGGGGGCGATCTGTCCGTCAAGGACACGGGCATCGGAATTGCCGCCGAAGAGATTCCTCGGCTCACCGAGCGGTTTTACCGCGTTGATCCCGGCAGATCGCGGGAACAAGGGGGAACTGGGCTGGGGCTCGCCATCGTCAAACATGTCATGCTGCGGCACGACGGTGCCCTGGATATTCAGAGCGAACCCGGGAAAGGCAGTACCTTCACCCTCCGGTTCCCGGCAGACCGTCTGGTTACCGGGCCTGCCAGGACCAAAACACAGTTATCACAAAACTGACACAGAAGCGTAATTTCCCCGCAACATCTGCTCCTTAGCCTTTTGCCGCGACTACCGGTGCGAGCGCCGGAAATCAGAAGCGGATAAACAGTTTCAGGAGCACGGGATCTTGGCAGTGCAGAAAATATTGGCAACAGGCGGTCTGCTGACTGCGGTAGCCTTTGTGGGAACGCCGGCACTGGCAGATATGACGATTAATGTTGGCGGGCGTATCCAGGTGGACGCTGCATACTTCGATGATGACGTGACCGATCTGGACAGCGGCACGGAGTTTCGCCGGGCACGGCTTTTTGCCGAAGGTGACATAGCCGAAAACTGGGGGTACAAGCTGCAGCTGGAATTTGCCACGGGCGACGCACTTATCGCCGATGGATTCGTTTCGTACGGCCTTGCGGGCGGCAAACTGATACTCGGGCAATCAAAGGTCCCGTTCAGCCTCGAAGAAGTTACTAGCTCAAAGTACATCACCTTTATGGAGCGTTCGGCCGTGGTAAATACTTTTGCGCCGGCGCGTCGGGTTGGGGCCATGTGGTACAAGACCGCGGGAAAGATGCACTACGGCGCGGGGATGTTTGGTCAGAACTCGAACCTGGACGTTGACGGGGACGAGGGCCTGGGCATCGGTGGCAGGTTCGCCTACGCACCGATCCTGCGCGACGAAAACGTATTGCATTTCGGGGTCAACGCGTCGCTGCAGGAACCGACCGATACAGACGCCAACACGGTTCGATTCTGCGCCCGACCTGCGGCGCACGTCACAAGGACGTGCCTGATCGATACCGGCGATATTACGGGAGTGAACAATACCTCCTATCTGGGGCTCGAGGCAGCTTATGTAAACGGGCCGTTTTCAGCCCAGGCGGAGTGGATCGGGGCCGGGGTCAATCGTGACGCAAGCGCGGGCGGCGATCTGGATTTCGCAGGCTATTACGGATTTGTGAGCTGGTTCATTACCGGCGAAACCCGGCCGTATAATGGCGGGAGATTCAATCGTGTCACCCCAAAGAGCAAGCGCGGAGCCTGGGAAATTGCTGCACGTTACCAGGGGATAGATCTGACGCACGGAAATATCACCGGCGGTGAACAGGAGACGATTACCCTGGGAGTGAACTACTACGTGAACCGGAATCTTCGGTTCATGTTCAACTACTCGTCTGCTGACGTGACCGACGGCATCAATGGCGACGAAGGACCGAGCGCTTTCATGTTGCGTGGGGCTATCGACTTCAAATAGCAGCCAGATAGCACAAACAGTTTCAATGTTCTGACAATACTCCAGCGTATTTCGAATGTCTCCCAGCCTTGCGCGGAGACATTTTATTGATCCCGCAATTGCGTTACCCTCTACTTGCTTCTAATCAAAGTCAGGGCGACACTCGAGCATCGAACGCACGGCCCATGAATCTGCCATTTATCCGCACCCGCCGGCGAGCAAACCTGGTCGGATTTCTGATTTGTGGCGGCCTCATGGGCTACGCACTTTTCGCCCAGCACGTGCTGAACCTGGCGCCATGCCCGTTATGTATTCTTCAGCGTGTCGCTGTAATCGCAATGGGAATCATTTTTCTTGCCGCCGCCGTCCACAGTCCGGCGTCAACAGGCGCGCGAATGTACTCCCTACTGCTGATTGTTGCAGCGGCGGCGGGAGCCGTCGTGGCGGGTCGCCACGTTTGGCTCCAATCGTTACCACTCGATCAGGTTCCGGCCTGCGGCCCCGGTCTGGGGTATATGCTTGAGTTTTTTCCGCTGTTCGACGCTCTGGATATGATTTTCGCCGGCTCAGGCGAATGCGCAAAGATCGACTGGGTGTTCCTTGGCCTGTCTATGCCGGCGTGGGTATTGATCGTGTTATCAATTCTCGCCGCGTTTGGGGTCATTTCGAACTGGCGGCTAAGCAGATGACCACCGGTGCGATGATCCTCAGTCACCGCAGAAGCAGCTGCTCAGCGATGCGAAAGTAGATATCTGTGAGGTTATCCAGGTCCGCTACCGGCACGCACTCGTTGATGCGATGTATCGTCTCGTTCACGGGTCCGAGTTCCACTACCTCAGCACCACATACAGATATAAAACGGCCGTCTGAAGTACCGCCGCGGGTGGAATAGGCGGGTTTTACTCCCACCGTATCGCAAACCGCACGGCTGGCGGCAGCGGCCAGCTCGCCCGGTGGACAGTAGTACGGTTTACCGTAATGGTGCCAATCGATCTCAAAATCCAGGTTGTGACGGTCCAGGATGTCCGATACTCGTTCCCGTAAGTTATCCGGATCCGCCACATCGGAATACCGAAAATTAAACCACGCCTCAAGCAAGCCGGGGATCACGTTGGTGGCGCCGGTTCCGCTTTCGACGTTGGATATTTGAAATACCGTCGGTTGAAAGTCGGTACTGCCGTCATCCCAGTGTTCATTGCAAAGCTCGGACAACGCCGGCACGGCACTGTGAATGGGATTATCGGCAAGGTCGGGGTAGGCAATGTGCCCCTGGGCGCCACGAACGACCAGTCGACCGCCGAGCGAACCACGACGACCAATTCGAATCGTGTCTCCGAGGGTCCGAGTCGATGATGGTTCACCTACTACAGCCCAGGTGATGGTCTCCCTTCGTTCCATCAGCCGGTTCACGACCTGACGTGTTCCATTCATTGCTGGTCCTTCTTCATCACTGGTGATAAGGCATGCAATCGATCCGGCGCAGTCCGGGTGCCGGTCAACGAATCGTTCGCAGGCGATCACCATGGCCGCCAGCCCGCTTTTCATGTCGGCAGCGCCGCGTCCAAAAAGAAGACCGTCACGTATTTCCGGTTCGAACGGATCACTTTCCCACTCGTCCTCCGGTCCACTCGGTACAACGTCGGTATGCCCCGCGAAACAGAGTAGTGGCCCGGCGTCGCCACGTCTTGCCCAGAGGTTGGATACTTCACCAAAAGGCATCGACTCAACCTGGAATCCGGCCGCTTCAAGTCGCTTGCCCAGTAGTTTCTGACAACCGGCATCATTCGGAGTCAAGGACCGTCGCCGCAGCAACTCCGTTGTCAGATCGAGTGTTTCGCTCATCGGTACCGGACCAGATTCAATTTATCACGTTGTGTGGTTGGATCAGGACGATTACAAATTGCGCAACAGATCATTGATGCTCGTCCTGGCACGTGTGGCATCGTCAACCTGCTTCACAATAACGGCGCAGTAAAGAGCATATTTACCGTTGTCCGCCGGCAGCGATCCCGGCACTACCACGGACCCGGCCGGTACGCGGCCATATGTGACTTCGTCACGCTTGCGGTCATATATCCGTGTACTCCTGCCGATAAATACGCCCATCGACACGACGGCACCGTGCTCGACGATCACGCCTTCAACAATTTCAGAGCGTGCGCCAATGAAGCAATCGTCTTCAATAATAGTCGGTGTTGCCTGGATTGGTTCCAGAACACCGCCGATACCTGCGCCCCCGGAGATGTGTACGTTTTTTCCAATTTGCGCACAGGATCCGATCGTCGCCCACGTGTCGACCATGGTGCCGGTATCGATAAAGGCACCGATATTGATATAGCTGGGCATCAAAACCACATTCGGCGCAACGTAGGCTCCTGCACGGACAGTTGCGGGCGGTACGACACGGACACCCTGGCGGCTGAAATCGTCGTCATCAGAATTAGCAAATTTGAGCCCGACCTTGTCGTAGTACCGGTTGACACCGTCGTCGAATACCCGGTTCTCCGATATTCGAAAATAGAGCAGTACGCCCTTTTTAATCCAGTCGTTGACCGACCAGCCTTTGTCTGTTCGCTCAGCAACGCGAATTTTGCCGGCACCGAGTGCGTCGATGGTCCGGTTGACGGCCTCTCGCAACTCAGCGGGCGTGTTGTCCGGCTTGAGGTCGGAGCGCCGCTCGAAAGCCGATACGATAATCTCGCGCGCGTTTTGCATCAGTGATCCCTTTGTCGGCTCAGTGTTCAGATAAAAAGTCGCGAATTCTTGTCGCCGCCTCGACGCATTGATCAACTTCCGCTACCAGCGACAGCCGAATCCGGTTGCGCCCCGGATTGCCGGCATCGGTATCGCGGGCCAGGTAGGTTCCCGGCAATGCGGTAATATTCTTGCGCGCAAACAACTCGCGGGCAAACGTCTCATCATCGCTGCCCACGTCGGGCCACAGATAAAAAGCCGCCTCTGGCCGGGGCACTGAAAGCACCGGCTCGAGAATCGGCAGTACCGCGGAAAACTTCTTGCGGTATCGCTCGCGGTTCGCTTGCACATGGCGATCATCCCCAAGCGCGGTTATCGCAGCGATTTCAGTATGATAGGGCATGGCGCAGCCGTGGTAGGTTCGATATAGGCGAAATTTTTTCATCACACTGGCATCGCCGGCTACAAAGCCTGCGCGCAGGCCCGGTACGTTTGATCGTTTCGACAAGCTGTGAAAAACAACACAGCGGGCGAAATCATTTCTCCCGAGTTGCTGACATACTTCGAGCAGGCCCACGGGTGGTTGTTTTTCGTCCAGGTAGATCTCGGAGTAGCACTCGTCCGCAGCGATAACGAAATCAAATTTGTCAGCCAGTTCGATGGCGCGAGAAAGAAACTCAACATCGAGCATTTTACCGGTCGGATTACCCGGTGAGCACAGGAACAGCAACTGACATCGGTTTAGATCCGCCGCAGGGATCGAGTCGAGGTCCGGCAGAAAGTCTGCATCTTCAATCGTGTTGACGTAAACCGGTATCGCGCCGGCCAGCAATGCTGCCCCTTCGTAGATTTGATAGAAAGGATTCGGTACGACGACTACCGGGTCTGTGTTCGGATCGATGACCGCCTGTACAAATGCGAATAATCCTTCGCGTGTGCCATTTACCGGCAGGATCATCGAATCGATATCGATCGCGCTTGTCGAAAGATTGAAACGACGGCCAAGCCAATCGGCAGCAACCTGACGAAAGGCGTGACTGCCGGCCGCCATCGGATATCTGCCGAGGTCGCGCACGGCATCCCGCAGGGCATCGACGACCAGCGGCGGCGGCTCGTGACGCGGTTCGCCGATCGACATCGCAATATGCGCGAGCTCGGCAGGTGGCTCGATGCCATATGTCAATTCTGCCAACCGTTCGAACGGATACGGAAACAGTTTGTCGAGACGCGGATTCATTGCTCGGGGGTCGTTTTACCATCGCGTCGTGATTGACTGAAACCGCCAATCAGAGCGGCACGCAATAGTGCGCACTCATCTTCATAAAGCGGACGGCCGGGTGGCTTGCTGAGCGTGAATACATCCTCGGCTCGCTCGCCAACGGTCATAATCCTTGCCGAAAAAAGGTCGACGTGCTCAGCAACCAGGGTATTACCCAGATCGGACAGCAAACCGGGTCGATCTCCGGCTACCAGCTCCATCACCGTGGAATCACCGCCGGACGTGTTGACAAACTCTACCTGCGGAGGAACCGAAAAAATTCTGGCCTGGCGAGGGGGCCGGCGACTGACGGTCAATCCCTCGGTCCCCCGACGCGACATTATTCTCATGAGTCGCCTTTCAATTTCATCCGCACGCCCCGGTTCGAGAACTGCTGCACCACTGTATTCCAGGACGTGATAGGTATCGAGACTGTATCCGTCCGTGGTCGGCGTAATAAGGGCATCGAATATATTGAGGCCGAGTTCGTCGAGAACCGCGGTCGCCCGGGCAAACGCGTCACGACCCCGCCGGGCGAATACGATAACGCTGGTACCGCCCTTTGATTCATGATGGCGCACCCCGATCAGGGGCGATGGGCGCCTCTTGTCGCGGGTTGCGAGAAGTTCTGTGTGCCACGCGATCTCGTCATTTGAATGACGGAGAAAATATTCGTCGGGCAGCGTGTCCCAGATTGCCTGAATCCTTTGTTTGCGAATGCCGGTTGAACGCAGTTCGGACGAAGCGGACTCCTGAATCTCTCGGATCAGGGCCTGTCGGTCAATCGGATGCTCCAGTCCCCGTTGCAGGGCGCGCTGTGTCAGCCGATATAACTTCTCGAACAAAGCTGATTTCCAGGAATTCCACAACATCGGATTGGTGCCACGAACATCAGCAACTGTCAGAACATACAGATAGTCCAGCCTGATCTGGTCCCCGACGTGAGTTGCAAAGTCGTGAATTACTTCCGGGTCCGAGATGTCTTTTTTCTGCGCGGTCAGACTCAGGAGCAGATGATGCCGCACCAGCCATTCGACCAGGTTGGCGTCGTACTCCGAAAGTCCTTGTTGACGACAGAACTGCTGTGCATCACGCGCGCCGAGTTCCGAGTGATTGCCGCCTTCGCCTTTGGCAATATCGTGAAACAGGGCCGCAATATAAGCGAGTTCCGGTTTTGGCAGCGCCTGCATGATTTCGCTGCAATACGGGAACTCGTGGTCGTATCGGGTCAGGGCGAAGCGCCGCAGGTTGCTCACGACGAACAGCGTGTGAGCGTCGACGGTATAGGAGTGAAACATATCGAATTGCATGCGCCCGATAATCCGCCCGAAGGCCGGGATATATCGGCCGAGAACACCATATTCATTCATTCGTCGCAGCTCGTGCGTCACACCGCGAGGTGAGCAGAGAATGTTGATAAACGCCCGGTGGTTGTCAGGCTCGGCGAGAAATTTTCTGTCAATGGTATCCAATGATGCCTGCAGACTGCGGATGGTCTGGCCCCGGAAGCCCTTGAGATCCTTGTCCTGTTGCATCAGCTGAAAGGCCTCAAGAATCCTGGGGGGCTGCTTGCAAAACAGATCATCGTCGTTGAGGCCCAGATAACCGTGATAGTTATGAAATTGTTCGTTCAGGTTTTCCGGTGCAACCGTTGAGTCAAGCAAAATATCTTCGCGCAGGAACTGAATCAGCATGTCGCTCAGTCTTTTCAGATCGTTTACAGTGCGAAAGAAGTTTTGCATGAACGTTTCGACCGCAACGTTTTCCGGCTGCTCCTCGTAGCCGAGCTGTTGTGCAAGTGCTACCTGATGGTCAAACAGCAGGCGATCCTCTCGGCGTCCGGAAATCGTGTGCAGGGCAAACCGAACCCGCCACAGAAACCGGCGCCCGTCATCCAGCATGTGATATTCGTGTTGGGTCAGAAAGCCGTGTGGAATCAGCTCAGCTAATGAGCGCACGCCGAAATGTCGTTGCGTGACCCACCCCAGCATCTGCAAATCTCGCATGCCACCAGGACCACTTTTCACATTGGGTTCCAGATTGTGTGTCGTCTGCTGGTAGCGTTGATGACGTTGCTCCTGTTCATCGAGCTTCGCCCGGAAGAATATGTCCGATGCCCAGATTAAATCTGTACTGATCGCTTTCTGCATGCGGGCTACCAGATCCTGCCGGCCGGCAAGTCGTCTTGCTTCCATCAAGGTCGTTGTAACGGTGATGTCATCGGCTGCAATCTGGCTGCAGTCTTCGATAGTCCGCACGCTGTGTCCGATTTCGAGACCGATGTCCCAGAGAAAGGTGACGAACCGTTCCAGCGCGCTGAGATGCGCCGGTGTTTGGTCATCTGCTTTCAATATCATGACGTCGACGTCAGAGCAGGGATGCAATTCTCCGCGGCCATAGCCGCCAACTGCAACGAGGGCCGCCTGTTCGGCCAGCTCGGGCGCATGTGCCTGCCATGCCCGCAACAGGACTTCATCCACAAGTGACGTTCGGCCCAGGACCAGATCGTCGATCGGATCACCGCGCAGGAATCGCTCGGCCAGGCTGGCTGTGCCCATCCGCAGGGCGTCACGAAACTGACCGGCATCGACCCGGCCGGCCTCCAGGGCCTGGTCGAGATTGCGCATCAATGCGGCTTGCCCCGGGTCGGAAACGCGTGAGCCTGTGTCCATGGCAGCTGACCTGATCAGATGTTCCCGCTGGCGCCCAGCGTGAGGATTTCGTATCCATCCTCTGTGACGAGGATTGTGTGTTCCCATTGCGCCGATAACGAATGATCCTTCGTTACAACGGTCCAGCCGTCGGGGAGCAGCTTTACATGCCGCTTGCCGGCATTGACCATCGGCTCTACCGTGAAAGTCAGCCCGGGTTGAAGCTCGAGGCCGGTGCCCGGTCTGCCGTAATGCAGCACCTGCGGGTCTTCATGGAATACGAGGCCGATGCCGTGACCGCAATACTCGCGTACGATCGAGCAGCGATTGGCTTCCACATACGACTGGACCGCGTGACCGACATCACCGAGGCGACGTCCAGGCCGCACGGCCTCAATACCGCGACGCATTCCTTCATGGGCGATATTGGTCAGCCGCCTGGCGATGACCGACGGCTTGCCGACAAAGAACATTCGACTGGTATCGCCATGAAACCCGTCCTTGATAACGGTGATGTCGATATTGACTATGTCCCCGTTCTTCAACCGGCGGTCGCCGGGGATGCCGTGGCAAACCACGTGGTTGACGGAGGTGCAGATCGATTTCGGGAAGCCCTTGTAGTTCAGTGGTGCCGGCACGGCATCCAGTGTACCCACGATGTACTCGTGGCAGATGCGGTCGAGCTCGCCGGTCGTTATCCCAGCCCCGACGTGCGGGCCGATCATATCCAACACCTGCCCGGCCAGCCGGCCGGCAATCCGCATTTTGTCCTGCTCTGCAGGTGATTTGATCGTGACGGTCATGGTCAAACCAACGCGTCCCGCCCAGGCCCGATTCGCCTGTGGCCGGGCGCCACGTGACGTTTTGCTGTTGGATGATCCGCTCAGATTGTTGCGGGTAACCGTTTATGGTATAAAGCGCGCGCTTTTTTGGCAATAATCCCCGGGCCTGAAGTGGGCCCGGGGAAATTCACACATGTACCGGCACGTGCGGCCGGGTGCCCGACTACTCAATCCCCGAATCCGGAATTGGGGATTTGAACGGTCGGGTTGCCGTACGGGGTACATGGAGGCTTAACCCTTACAAGGAGTACAACATGGCTAGCGTTTCCATGCGCCAGATGCTGGAAGCGGGCGTCCATTTCGGACATCAGACCCGCTACTGGAACCCGAAGATGGCGCCATACATCTTCGGTGAGCGAAACAAGATTCACATTATAAATCTGGAGCGGACTTTACCTCTGTATCTGGAGGCGACAAAGTTCGTGAGAAAAGTCGTTGCTGATGGCGGCAAAATACTGTTTGTTGGCACCAAACGGTCGGCACAGAAATCAATTCGCAGTGAAGCTGACCGTTGCGGAATGCCGTTTGTAAGTCATCGCTGGCTCGGTGGCATGCTGACCAATTTCAAGACGGTACGACAGTCGATAAAACGCCTCAAGGAACTCGAGGAGATGGATAGCGACGGCACCTTCGAGCAGCTCAGTAAGAAAGAAGTGCTTGGTCTGCGGCGCGAATTGTTCAAGCTGGAGCGGAGCCTGGGTGGGATCAAGGATATGGGATCCTTACCGGATGCATTGTTTGTCGTCGATGTCGCGCATGAAGATATTGCGGTAAAGGAAGCCCGCAAACTGAAGATTCCGATCGTGGCCGTGATAGATACCAATTGCTCGCCGGAAGAAATCGATTTTGTAATTCCTGGCAATGATGATGCCATGCGGGCCAATCAACTTTATTCCAGCGGTATCGCGGAAGCCGTTATTGATGGTAAAGCTTCACTCCCCGAGGTGCCCGAGGGTGAAGACGAGTTTGTTGAATTAGATGACGACGGACGGCCCCGGCCCAAGTCCCGACGCAAGAAAAGGGTGCCGGTCCTCCGACCAAAAGCGGCAACGGGTCGCCGTCCGGCAGCGTTGCTCGGTAAGGCAAAACCTGAAGATACTGAAAAGACTGCAACTGTTCCGGCGAAGACCGATGAGAAGATTGCCGAGGCAACA
>CAZJFQ010000011.1:21996-48667 GCA_964545335.1 uncultured Gammaproteobacteria bacterium
CCGGTCGAGACTGCGGTCAAAGAGACGGAGAAGAAACCAGTCGCAGAAAAGCCTGCAACTGTTCCGGCGAAGACCGATGAGAAGATTGCCGAGGCAACACCGGTCGAGACTGCGGTCAAAGAGACGGAGAAGAAACCAGTCGCAGAAAAGCCTGTCGAGACGGTCTCTGATACCAGTGCCGCGGAACCGCCCGCGGTTGACGAATCTGCGGCGAAGAAATCAGCGGCCGGTAAGGTGGCGAAAAAAGCGCCCGTGAAGAAAAAAGCGAAGAAGAAAACCACTGCTGTGACGAAGAAAAAGATGGCGGGCGCTTCGGCGACCACGAAAAAGAAGAAGGCGACGAAAAAACCCGCAACTAAGAAGGCAAAAGCAACAAAGGCCAGCGACACGGACAAGTAGGGCCGCGCTTTTTCCAAGTACAGAAACGTTTGCTAAACACACAAACGGCGCACGACAGGAATACGGAGCAGATGATGACAGTAACGGCGGCAATGGTGAAAGAACTTCGGAATCGAACCGGAGCTGGCATGATGGAGTGTAAACGGTCTTTGGTTGAAGCCGGGGGCGACATCGAACTTGCCGTGGAGCAGATGCGAAAATCGGGACTCGCCAAAGCAGACAGGAAGGCAGGTCGCATAGCAGTTGAGGGGTCGGTCACGATCGACCTGAATGATGACCGAACGACGGCGGTTATTGCCGAGGTTAACTGTGAGACCGATTTCGTTGCCGGTGGTGATGATTTTCGAGAATTCGCCAAAATGGTGACACGCCTGGCGCTGGAAAGAAAACCCGTGGACCTGGAGTCGCTGATGGTTTTGCCGACCGACGATGGGCAAACGGTTGAGGAGATTCGCCGCGAGCTGATCGCCCGCATCGGAGAAAATATTCAGGTTCGTCGCTTCATGCGGCTGGACGCACAACGATCTATGGGAACCTACCTGCATGGCACGCGTATCGGAGTTGTCGTGGCCCTGGATGACGGCAACATGGAATTGTCCCGTAACGTTGCCATGCATATCGCCTGGAGCAACCCGCTGTATCTTAACGAGGACAGCGTTCCACAGGATGTATTAAATAAGGAGAAGGAAATTCTCAGGGAACAGGCGCGCTCGGAAGGCAAGCCGGACAATATCGTCGACAAAATGGTCGTCGGCCGCCTGAAAAAATTTTTGAGTGAAATCACGCTGCTGGACCAGCCGTATGTCAAGGACCCGGATATCACAGTTGCCGGGCTTCTTGAGTCGGCCGGCGCGACAGTCACCTCCTACTTGAGATACGAAGTTGGCGAAGGCATAGAAAGAAAGGACGGAAACTTCGCCGCCGAGGTCATGGCACAGGTAAAAGGTGCCTGAAGACATCTCAGCGCTGGTCACATCCAACAGACCGGCCGCAACCGGTTGATTCGGGTACAATAAGCGGCTCGCCCACCGCCGATCTCGGCATGCGCCGGCCAGGCCGATTGGTATAAGGGCAGTGATCGGATCACCGCAATCTCAGGGGAACTCATGTCCGACAAAAAACTGCCGTACCAGCGAATCGTGCTCAAGCTGAGCGGCGAGGCACTACTTGGCGATGCGGACTACGGCATCGACCCTAAAGTTATTTACCGAATTGCATCTGAAGTTCGCCAGGTCGTGGAACTCGAGGTTGAAATCGGTATCGTCATTGGCGGCGGTAATATTTTCCGTGGCAAAGGCCTCGCCCGTTCGGGAATGGACCGCGTGACGGGCGATCACATGGGCATGCTGGCCACGGTCATCAATTCTCTCGCCATGCAGGACGCGCTTGAGCAACAGGGTGTTTATGCGCGCGTCATGTCGGCCCTGCAGATTCACGAAGTCTGTGAGGACTACATTCGCCGTCGCGCTATTCGTCACCTTGAGAAAAAACGTGTGGTTCTTTTCGCAGCCGGTACCGGGAATCCTTTTTTCACCACCGACACGGCCGCAAGTTTGCGTGCAATCGAGATAGGTGCCAATTTACTCATCAAGGCAACAAAAGTAAGTGGCGTATTTTCCGCCGATCCGATGAAAGATCCGCAAGCAAGCCGATTCAGCTGCGTGAGTTATGACAGGGTGATCGGCGATAAACTCGAGGCACTTGACGCGACTGCCGTGGTCATGTGTCGGGATAATGATCTGCCTATTCGTGTATTCAACCTGAATAACGCAGGTGATCTGATTCGTGTCGTAAGTGGCGAAGAGATCGGCACTCTGGTTACCCACGACCCGGAAACAGTGGAGGCAGAAAATGATTGAGGATATCAAGAAAGACGCCAGCATACGCATGGCAAAAAGTGTCGCCTCACTACGGCAGGAGTTTAAGAAAATCCGCACTGGCCGTGCACATACCAGCCTGCTCGACCATATTACCGTCGAGTACTATGGCAGCGAAGTACCGCTCAGCCAGGCAGCTAACGTGGGCGTGGAAGATGCTCGTACGCTTTCGGTTACGCCGTGGGAAAAACAAATGATCTCTGTTGTTGAAAAAGCGATTCTGACGTCAGACCTCGGACTCACACCGGCTACAGCGGGCAACGTGATTCGAGTTCCACTTCCGGCACTTACCGAAGAAAGACGGCACGATATGACCAAAGTCGTGAGACACGAGGCCGAAAACGCTCGCGTCGCTGTCCGCAACATCCGTCGCGATGCACTGCACCACATCAAGGAACTGCTCAAGGAGAAGGAAATCAGCGAAGACGATGACCGGCGCTCGCACGACGAGATCCAGAAATTGACGGATAAGTTCGTGGCCGAAATCGATCGCCACCTGAGCGAGAAGGAATCCGAGCTTTTGGAATTCTGATCGTCATTCGGCTGCCGGTAACCATTCTGTGGCTTCCGGGACACAATTTATGACTCCGCCAACCATACAATCAGCCGGCAGAGAACCGGAGGAGATTCCCCGGCATATCGCCATCATCATGGATGGCAACGGTCGTTGGGCACGCTCCCGGGGAATGCCAAGACATGCCGGGCATCGGGCGGGCGTGCGTGCGGCACGGCAGATCGTCGAAACTGCGGGGCAGAGGCATGTCGAATATCTGACACTTTTTGCATTCAGCAGCGAAAACTGGGACAGACCAAACAGTGAAGTCAACCTGCTGATGAACCTGTTTCTTGAGGCTTTACAGGACGAGATTGAGGATCTCGAGGAGAATCAGGTTTGTCTCCGTTTTATCGGTGACCTGGAATCACTGCAGCCATCGCTGAAGGATCAGATCGTCGCGGCTGAAACCAGGACCGCAGCTAATGCTGGCCTGAAGCTCGTAATCGCGGTGGCCTATGGCGGTCGCTGGGACATCGTGCAGGCGACGCAGAGGATTGCCGCCAGTGTGGCCGCAGGCAAAATAGAACCCCGGGAAATCGACGCCGCGCTGTTTGACCAGACCCTTGCTTTGCATGGATTGCCTGATCCGGATCTGCTGATTCGCACCGGTGGGGAACGCCGTGTCAGTAATTTTCTATTGTGGAATCTGGCTTACTCTGAGTTGTTATTTGTCGATGTGTTGTGGCCCGATTTCGGTCCGGCGGAACTGGACGCGGCGCTGAGTTTCTTCGCCTCTCGCCAGCGGCGATATGGCAAGACTTCGGCCCAGGCCGACGCGTAGCCGACATGATCCAGCGACTTCTTACGGCACTGTTACTGATCCTTGGTTTGCTGGCTGTGCTGTTGCTTCTGCCTGGCGCAGCCGCTTTGCCGGTTTTTGCGCTCTTTCTTCTTGGTGGCGCCTGGGAATGGAGCGGTTTTGTGGCAGGTGCTGCTCGGTGGCAGCGCCTAGCCTATGTGACAGTGGTCGGTGTGCTGATGGGCGCCACCTACTATCTCGCTACAGCAGCCGGGTTCAAACTGAATACCCTTTTTCTGGTCAGCGTTGTCTTTTGGGTACTCGCGCTGGTTCCGCTGGCCCGTTTTCCGATAACGGTGCCTGACATGGCGGTCAGAATCGCCGGTATCCTGGTACTGTTGCCTGCCTGGCTCGCGCTGGCCCGGCTGGTATCGGCGTCCGCAGCCGGGCCGTATTGGCTATTGTTTTTTTTCGTACTCGTCTGGTCGGCGGATATCGGTGCCTTTTTTACCGGGCGCGCGTTCGGCAAACGCCGTCTGGCGCCCCGGGTCAGCCCGAACAAGACCTGGGCGGGGTTGTTTGGGGGACTGGGAGCCGCGGCGGTGTCCGCTGTCGGTGCCGCTGTGGTGCTGGATGTTGACCTCATGATTCTGGTGCCATTCGGGATCGTCGTCGCCGGAATGTCTGTCGTTGGTGATCTCGTCGTCAGCATGTTTAAACGCAATGCCGGTCTCAAGGACAGCGGGCGACTGTTTCCCGGCCACGGCGGCATTCTCGATCGCGTCGATAGCCTTGCTGGCGGGGCACCGCTATTTGCCCTTGGGTTGGATTGGTTTGGGTTGATACTGTGAAGGGCGTGACTGTGCTGGGGTCTACCGGAAGCGTTGGCATCAGTACGCTGGATGTCGTGGCGCGCAATCCGGGCCAATTCCGTGTCGTGGCGCTTACCGCGCACCGGGATCATGAAACCTTGCTGGGACAATGCCTGGAACATCGCCCGCTCTACGCGGTCCTTGTTGATAAGGATGCGGCATTGGAGCTGGAACGAAAGGTCGTGGATGCCGGACTAGAGACGCGGGTGCTTGCAGGAGCGGAGGCGCTGGCTGAAATGGCGCAACTTGAGGAAACCGATTGTGTCATGGCTGCCATTGTCGGTGCATCGGGCCTGTTACCCGTGCTGGCGGCAGCAAACGCTGGCAAACAGCTGTTGCTGGCAAATAAGGAAGCACTCGTTGTGGCCGGTCAGTTACTGATGGATGCGATCGAGGCAAATGGATCGTCGCTGATCCCGATCGATAGCGAGCACAATGCGATTTACCAGTGCCTGGCCACCGGACCGGATGGCGTGCCACACACCCGTGGTGTCCGTAGAATAATGCTGACTGCATCGGGTGGGCCGTTCCTTGATCGGCCGGTGGAGGATCTGGAGTTCGTGACACCGGACGACGCCTGCGCACATCCAAACTGGCAAATGGGCCGCAAAATATCCGTGGACTCGGCAACCATGATGAACAAAGGACTCGAGTGCATAGAAGCATGCTGGTTGTTCGGCCTCAGACCCGACCAGGTTGAAATTCTTATTCATCCTGACAGCATCGTACATTCGCTGGTTGAGTACGAGGATGGGTCGGTTCTGGCACAGCTCGGTAACCCGGATATGCGGACGCCGATTGCGTATGCGCTGGGGTGGCCCCAGCGGATCGCATCCGGAGTGGCCTCGCTCGATCTGCTCGACACCGGGCGGCTCGAGTTTCGGGCGCCCGATTACAATCGGTTTCCATGCCTCGCGCTGGCGCAAAACGCTGCTGCAACCGGGCAATCAGCACCCGCCGCGCTGAATGCAGCCAACGAAGTGGCGGTGGCGGCCTTCCTGGACGGTAGTATTCCGTTCACCGGGATACCGTCCGTAATCGATAGCGTTATGACAGAATATGAGGCCGAGAAAGTTACGAACCTGTCACAGTTGATGCAGATTGACGAGGAAATCCGCTGTCGCACTGCGGCTGCGGTCATAGCACAGGGTCAGGTGAACTAAGGATGAATGTGCTCATATCAATCGCCGCCTTTGTTGTCGCTATCAGCGTCCTGATCGCAGTGCACGAGTGGGGCCATTATCTGGTCGCCCGCGCGCTCGGAATCAAGGTGCTCAGGTTTTCGATCGGCTTCGGCCGGCCGCTCTGGAGCCGACGCTCGGGACCGGATAAAACGGAGTACGTAATCGCCCAGATTCCTCTTGGCGGGTACGTGAAATTTCTGTATGAGCGCGAGGCGCCAGTAGACCCATCGGAGCGCCACCGGGCCTTCAACCGACAACCGATTCCAAATCGGATGGCTGTCCTGGTTGCCGGGCCTGCGTTCAATTTTTTCTTTGCTGTGATCGCTTACGCAGCCATGTTTATGGCTGGCATCCCCGGGATGCGGGCAATTATCGGCTCCGTCGAGCCTGATTCCCACGCCGCACAGGCGGATATTCGCGTTGGCGATCAGATCGTTGCGGTCGCCGGTCGTGACACGCCTACCTGGGAAACCGCGGTCCTAGCGATTGTCGATGACATGCTGACTGACGGGCAGATCGACCTCGAGGTGGTTGACGATGAGGGGGTCCGGCGAAGTGCGATTCTTGATGTCCGCGGTGAGGAATCGGCATTGACCGAACCGGGATCCCTGTTGCAGGGGCTCGGAATGCGGCCGTTCACACCAGTGATACCGGCGCTTCTCGCCGAAGTTTCAGTTGATGGTCCGGCGGAGCGTGCCGGATTTCTGGCGGGGGACCGGATTATTGCGGCCGATGGCGTTGCCATCGAGCACTGGACCGGCTGGGCTGAGTATGTCCGTGAGCGGCCAGGTGAAACCATCCTTGTCACAGTGGAGCGGGGTGGCGAGGAGTTTGAGCTCGATGTCGTCATCGGCGAGATCGAAACGGATGGTCGGATCATTGGTCGATTTGGCGCGGCGGCTGAGTATCCGCGCGAAACTATCGAGCGGGTGTACACAGTGCAACGCTTCGGGCCAATTGCCGCAACCGGAGCAGCTGTCGCCCGGACCTGGGACATGACCACGCTTACTCTGAGAATGTTGTGGAAGATGGTGCTGGGTGACGTTTCAGTCAGAAACCTGAGCGGACCGATCAACATTGCGCAGTACGCGGGCCAGGCGGCCCGGTTTGGTCTGGCGCCGTTCCTGAGTTTTCTGGCGGTTGTCAGCATCAGTCTGGGCATCATCAATCTGTTGCCTGTGCCCATGCTCGACGGTGGCCAGCTGGTGTATCAGATGGCTGAACTGGTCAAGGGCAGCCCGGTATCGGAGCGCGCTCAGATTCTGGGGCAACAGGTGGGCATCGTGGCCCTGATTCTGATTATGAGTCTGGCCATCTATAACGATATTGCAAGGCTGATGGAATGAACGCCTGGTCCGGCATGCTGAACCGGTATACGCGCGGTGCGCGCGCTTCTTTGTTCGCGTTCCTGTTACTGCTTGTCGTACCGATCGTTGCGACCGCCAGCGAATGGACCGTGCGGGACATGCAGATTGTTGGACTTCAGCGCATAGCCGAGGGCACCGTGTTCAATTATTTGCCCATCAATGTCGGTGATCGTGTCGACACCAAGCGTCTGCAGGAGGCAATAAGGGCGCTGTACAGCCAGAACATGTTTATCGACATTGAAATGCACCGCAGCGGCGACACTCTGGTTATGGTTGTACGGGAAAGGCCAACGATCGAAAGCATCATTATCGATGGTAACGAAGACATCAAGACCGAAGACCTCGAGAACGCATTGCTCGGAGCAGGCATTGCAAAAGGCAAGCCTTTTGATCTCTCGGTGCTCGTTGAGGTGTCGCAGTCGCTGACCCGGGAATACTACAACCGTGGTAAGTATGGTGTACAGGTCGATGCGAAGACGCTCGATCTCGGCAACAATACAATACGAGTCATTATCAATATTGTCGAAGGTAATCGCGCGCGAGTCAGGCAGATCAATATTGTCGGCAACCATGACTTTGATGACGACGAGTTACTGGGCGAATGTGAGCTCAGCACACCCAATCCGCTGTTGTTCTGGAAGCGTACTGATCGGTACGCGGAGGAAGCCCTGATCGGTTGTCTCGAAGCCGTCGAGTCCTATTACATGAACCGCGGCTACGCCGACGTGGAAGTAAGTCCACCGCAAGTGGCCATCTCTCCGGATCTGGAGGATATTTACATAACGGTCAAACTCGACGAGGGTGTCGTTTACCGAATTTCCGAAGTTGATCTGGCCGGCAAGTTTGTTGTACCGAAGGAACAGCTGGAGGCGTTTATCCTGGTCGCTCCCGGTCAGACATTTTCCCGCTTGTTGCTGACGACATCGACTGAGCTCATGGCAGCCCGACTGGCCGAGGATGGCTATTCCAGGGCAGAGATCCGGCCGATCCCCAATGTTAATCCGGATACCAAGGAAGTTGCGGTCACGTTTTTTGTCGATCCGCGGCAACGGGTATATGTGCGGCGGGTCAATTTTAATGGCTCAAAAAAAGTCAATGACGAAGTATTCCGGCGTGAGATGCGGCAACTGGAGGGATCCTGGCACTCAAACCGTAAGGTCGACCGGTCCCGCGCGCGGATTGCTCGTCTTCCCTATGTCGAGGATGTCCAATACGAGGAAGTCAGCGTGCCCGGTAGCGACGACCAGGTCGATATTGATTTCACGGTCGAGGACGGACTTCCTGGTCAGTTTGGCGGCGGCATAGGTTATTCCGGCACCCAGAATATTGTACTCAACGCCAACTTTGTCCACAGCAATTTCCTCGGTACCGGGAATCGTGTGCAGGCGGATATCAATACGGGCGAATTCGCCAGCTTTTACACCGTTTCGCATACAGACCCATACATCAATCGGCACGGCGTGAGTCGTTCAATTTCGTTTCGCTATTCTGATATCAAGCAATTGACATCGGCATCGTCAAGCTTCTCTACACAAACGCTTTCTGCCGGTCTTGACTGGGGTTATCCGATATCCGAGTTCTCCCGCGTCAATACCGGAATCATTTTTCAGAATTCCGACATGTTGGCCGGATTTGGATCCTCGATCCAGGCTAATGCATTTGTCCGGCAAAACGGTACACAGTTGGATGTCAATGGTGACGGTATTATCGACGGTACAACATTCAAGGCTTATGAGCTGGCAGCCGGTCTCACGTATGACACGCGCAACCGGTTTATTTTTCCGAATCGTGGAACCCGGCATCGACTCCGGCTGGGTTACGCGGTGCCGATAAGCGATGTTCAGTATTACACCGCACAATACGATTTAGATAAATACTGGCAGCTGACAAATACCTGGACCACTTCGTTGAATCTCAGTCTTGCGTACGGTCAACCGCTGGGAGACACGACAGTCCTGCCCCCGTACAAACATTGGTTCGCCGGGGGTCCGGGCTCGGTACGCGGGTTTAAAGAGGGCCGACTGGGGCCCCGCGATTCAAATGGCAATCCCTACGGTGGCAACACGCGCATCGCCGGCTCGCTGCAGCTGATCCTTCCGACGCCAGAAAAATTCCAGGGATCGGCACGGTTCTCACTGTTTTCAGACGTGGGCAATGTATTCTCGACGGACGACACTCAATATTGCGCGTTCCTAACGGGGCCGCCGACAATGGACCCCTGTATCCCCATCGATTACGATTTTGACATCGATGATCTTAAATACTCGGTTGGCATTGCTGTAGATTGGATGGCGCCGCTTGGCCTGTTTCGTATAAGCTACGCGGTGCCATTCAACGTGGACGACAACATTGTCGATGCCACCGGCCGTGTCCTTGTCTTTGGCGATGAAACTGAGGAACTGCAGTTTTCGGTCGGATCAGCGTTTTAGGATGTGTAAAGGAATGATTGTTACAACGAGGCGGGGAAGCGTTTTGCTGATCCTGGCGGCTTGCTTGATGGGGGCTGCCGGTGCGGTCGGAGCGCAGGAGCTCAAAGTAGGATTTGTCGATTTTGCCCGTTTGCTGAAGGAATCTCCCCAGGGGCGGCAGATGGTGCGTACGTTGCAGGACGAGTTCACCCCGCGGGAACGCGACATCAACGCCCAGCAGCAGCAGCTCAGAGCCCGTGAAGAACAACTGCAGCGGGATGTCGCCGTTATGGGAGATACGGAAAGACGCGACGCTGAACGCGATGTTCAGCAGTTGCAACGGGATCTGTCGCGTCGCTGGAACGAATACCGGGAGGATGTCAGCCTGGGGCAAAACGAAGCGCTCGGGCGCCTGCAGCAGGTGTTGCTGCAAGAGGTACAGAGCTATGCGCGGTCGGCAAATTATGACCTGATTGTTAGCGACGGCGTGCTGTTCGCGAGCAGTGGTGTCGACGTTACAGCGCAGATTCTCGCCGGTCTTGAAGCCAGCTTTCAGGTTCAGCAAGAGCCATAAAGAGCAAGGGTGAAGGATGATGACCTTCACACTGGGGGAGCTGGCCGTTCGCTTCGGGTGTTCCGTCAGGGGTCAACCGGACACGACGGTGGAGCGGGTCGGAACGCTGAGAACTGCGACCGACGGCGCAATCAGCTTTCTCGCTAATCCCCGTTATCGCAAGTACCTGGCCACGACGGGCGCGGCAGCCGTCATCGTCAGCGCCGAATACGTCGAGGAGTGTCCCGTACCGGCCCTTATATCGGAAGATCCTTACGCGCTTTACGCGCGTGTTGCCGCGCTGCTGTATCCGCCGCCACGGTTTGATCCGGGAACGCATGCAAGTGCTGTAGTCGGCGACAATGTGCAACAGGCCGATTCAGCCGCTATCGGTCCCGGCGCAGTGGTCGAAAAAGGCTGTGTGCTCGGCGAAAATGTTTATGTGGGGCCGGGTTGTGTTGTAGGAGCCAATAGTCACCTGGGCGACGGAACCTGGCTCATCGCCAATGTGTCAGTTGGTCGCGATGTCTCGATAGGCGAGAGAGTCTTGATCCATCCGGGCGCCGTAATTGGCTCGGACGGATTCGGATTCGCGCGGGATGGAACATCCTGGTTAAAGGTGCCACAGGTTGGTTCCGTCGTAGTTGGCAACGACGTGGAAATCGGCGCCTGCACGAGCATCGATCGCGGCGCCATTGACGACACCGTAATCGAAGATGGCGTAAAATTGGATAACCAGATTCAGGTCGGTCACAACGTCCGCGTCGGCGCCCACACCATCATCGCGGCTTGTTCGGGCATTTCCGGAAGCACGCGCATCGGAGCGCGGTGCATGATTGCCGGTATGGTTGGCTTTGTCGGTCATCTCGAAATTGCGGATGATGTCACAGTCACGGGTCTGACGATGGTCAATCGTTCCATCGACAGCGCCGGCGTCTACTCCGGCGGCCTTGCTGTGGATAATGCTGTCAGGTGGCGAAAGAACAGCGCCCGATTTCGACAACTGGATGATCTGGCGCGAAGACTGAACAAGATCGAACAGGCAACAAATATCCGTGACCGCAAAAGAAAAAAATAAGCGTTCCGCGCAGCCAGCGATGGACATCTACGCGGTAATGAAACAGCTGCCTCACAGGTACCCGTTTCTCCTTGTCGATCGCGTGATCGAGTGCGTCCCTGGGGAGTCGCTGGTTGCGATCAAAAACGTCTCCGCGAACGAGCCGTATTTTCTCGGCCATTTTCCCGGTCGCCCGGTTATGCCGGGTGTCATCATTATCGAGGCCCTGGCGCAGGCGTCCGGACTCCTGGCGTTTGCGACGGCTGATTACTCACCGGATGATGACGCACTCCTTTATTTCGTCGGTATTGACAAAGCACGATTTCGCCGCCCGGTGGAGCCCGGAGATCAACTGCTGATGACGATCCGGCTGCTGCGAACACTAAAAGGCATCTGGAAGTTTGAAACGCGAGCGGAAGTCGATGGTGAACTGGTGGCAACAGCCGACATGATGTGTTCTGTAGGAGTGGGCGACATTTGATCGATCCAAGTGTGAAGATCTCGGCCAAGGCAGATGTCGCCGCTGACGCCGAGATAGGGCCATACACGATCATCGGCGATGATGTGATCATCGGATCGCGAACTCGCGTTGGCCCGCATGTTGTGATCAAGGGACCGACAACTATCGGTACAGAAAACAATATCTATCAGTTCGCATCTATCGGCGATGATCCTCAGGACAGGAAATATCAGGGAGAAAAAACGCGGCTCGAGATTGGTGATCGAAACACGATCCGGGAGTACTGCACCGTTAACCGGGGCACTGTCCAGGACGCCGGAGTCACGCGCATCGGGGACGACAACTGGATCATGGCATATGTTCACATCGCCCATGACTGCGTCGTGGGCAATCACACGATTCTTGCCAACAACGCTACCCTGGGAGGACACGTGCGAATCGGCGATTTCGCGATACTCGGCGGGTTTGCGGGCGTTCACCAGTTTTGCAGGGTGGGGGCGCACAGCTTTATAAGTATGTATGCACGGCTGCCACAGGATGTTCCTCCCTACGTTACCGTCTCGGGGCAGCCGCCAGCTCCGAAAGGAATCAACTCGGAAGGTCTGAAACGCAGAGGCTTTTCTAAGGACCAGATCAGAAACATACGCAGCGCGTACCGTGTGCTCTACCGGTCCGGGCTCAAGCTCGAGGAGGCCATGGCGGAAATTAGCCAGATGGCAGAATCCGCGGATGAAATACGCCCTTTGGCGGAGTTCTTAAAGCAAAGCGAGCGTAGTATTCTTCGCTGAATCCGGCTGGGAACGGGCGCCATCTAAACGACGGACTCTCGCAACAGGTGTTACGTATCGCGATCGTTGCCGGAGAAACCTCCGGCGATCAACTTGGCGCGGGCCTGATCCGGGCCGTCCGTGCTCGCATGCCTGACGTCCGGTTTGTCGGCGTCGCCGGGCCGGCCATGACCGCGGAAGGTTGTGAAGGCTGGTTTGACTCCGCCGAACTCGGCGTGATGGGACTGTCTGAGGTAATTTCTCACCTACCGCGTCTGTTCCGGATCCGCTCCGATCTCCGTCGTCGGATACTCGCAGAGCGACCCGATCTGTTCGTCGGCATCGACGTCCCAGATTTCAATCTGCCGCTGGCCAAACAACTCAAATCGCACGGACTTGCGACAGTACAGTACGTGAGCCCGCAGGTCTGGGCCTGGCGATCCGGGCGGGTTCGCAGGATGAAGGGCGTTACTGACCTGGTCCTGTGTCTGTTCCCGTTCGAAAAGGCGTTCTACGATAAACACGATATATCTGCTGAGTTCGTGGGGCATCCATTAGCTGACGCGATTGCGGATACTACCGACAGGCAAGCCGCACGACATCGTCTCAAACTCCCCCGGGATGGCCCCTTGGTAGCCATACTGCCGGGTAGTCGCGACAGCGAGGTCAGAAGACTCGGACCGGATTTTGCGGCGGCCTGTGAATGGATGCATCAGCGTCGTAACCATATCGGTTTCGTTGGGGGCATGGCGGACGAAACGACAGCCGGGATTTTCCGGAGCGCACTTGAGCGTCAGGCTGTGACCGCAGATATTCCACTGATTTCGGGGCGCACACGCGAAGTCTTGTCAGCGGCTGATGTGGTTCTCTTGTCTTCCGGTACCGCGACCCTGGAAGCCGCGCTGATCAAACGCCCGATGGTTGTCGCCTATCGGGTATCGTCGGTTACACGATGGCTGGTCGAAACCTTCAGATTGGTCGATTTGGAACACTATGCGTTGCCTAATCTTCTTATCGGGCGGGATCTGGTTCCTGAAATCATGCAGGACGCGATCAGTCCCGCGGCACTGGGTTCGGCCGTGTTGAATTGGCTGGATGATGAATCGGCAGTGACCGGGCTGGTCGCGGAGTTTTCGCGATTGCACGATAGTCTCCGATGTAGCGCCGATGACAAGGCCGCACGAGCCCTGGTGAAATTGATGCGAACAGAAGTACGGGAATCGTGACACGGCTGCATTCCGGTTTGCGCACGAACCTGGAAGCAGGCATCGACGAGGCGGGACGAGGGCCACTGGCCGGTCCGGTAGTAGCCGCAGTGGTCGTTTTCAAGTCGGACGTCAGGCCCGCAGGCTTGAAAGACTCGAAACAGCTAGCGCCAAAGCGTCGCACAGAACTCGCGGACGAAATCATCGAATGGTCGCTGGACTGGGCCGTTGCCTGGGCCGATCCGGCCGAAATCGACGGTCTGAACGTGCTGGGCGCCACAATGCTGGCGATGCGGCGGGCCGTTCAGGGGCTGACGATCTGGCCCACCCGATTCCGGGTCGACGGGAATCGTTCGCCATCGCTCACGGCCGGTGGGATTGAAGTGGACATCGAGACGGTAGTGCGGGGCGATCAGACGGTTCCGGTCATCAGCGCGGCTTCGATTCTCGCCAAGGTATGGCGAGATGCGCAGATGATCAAACTCGATACGCTGTATCCGGAATACGGATTTGCCGCTCACAAGGGTTATCCGACGCCCTTCCACCTCCGGATGCTGGCGGAATTCGGACCCAGTCCGGCGCACCGGCGCAGCTTCAAACCTGTCGCAAAATATGCGCAACCGTCCGGCATGCAAGGCACGACGATTGTTCCGCCGAAAACCCAACATCAGTTGCGGCGGCGAGATTGCGTATGATGGCAACTGAAAGAATTGAATCTCGAATACGACATCGCGACGGGGCCCTATGACCGAATTTGTACATCTGCGATTGCATACTGAGTACTCGCTCGTAGACGGATTGATTCGGATTCCTTCCTTGATGGCCGCTCTGGCCACAAGCGGCATGCCCGCCGTGGCATTGACCGATCACAGCAATCTTTTTGCCATGGTCAAGTTTTACCGGGCTGCGAGACAACATGGCATCAAACCTTTGATTGGCATCGATCTGCCCGTGCGTACACCGGGATCGGGCAAGAAGCTGTCACGGCTGATCCTGTTGTGCCGGAATCGTTCGGGTTACAAGGCATTGACGAACCTGGTCAGCCGCATGTACCTCGACACTGACGTGGATAGTGCGCCCGCAGCGTTGCCCAGCTGGTTTCCGGAAATAGCAACGGACGGACTGATCGCGTTGTCGGGTGCGAAGGAAGGTGATGTTGGTCAGGCCATTCTGGCCGGCAACGAAGATGAAGCGCTCACTGCTCTCGATCATTGGCGTAGCGTTTTTGGTGACCGGTATTACCTGGAACTGCATAGAACCGGGCGTCCGGACGAGGAGGATTATCTGCATCAGAGCGTCGAACTGGCTGCGCGACATGGCGTACCGATTGTTGCAACAAACGACGTACGTTTTCTCGCGGCCAGCGATTACGAAACACATGAAGCACGCGTGTGCATACACGATGGCCACACGCTGACGGACCCGGGCCGGCCAAGACGATACAGCCGCGATCAATATTTAAAGAGTCCGGCTGAAATGCAGACCTTGTTTCACGACCTGCCGGAGGCCCTGTCCAACTCTGTCGAAATAGCGCGTCGCTGCAGTCTTGAAATCAGCCTTGGTCGCAGCATATTGCCCGCGTTCCCGGTTCCGCAAGATGTCGAGCCGGAGGAGTTTCTGCGCAATGTTGCAACAGAACGGTTGCCGGACCGTGTACCCGGCGTCGCCTCCGGCAGCGATAAGACTGACACAGCCTACCGTGACCGACTCGCGTACGAGCTCAATACGATCGCCGGTATGGGGTTCGCCGGGTATTTTTTGATCGTGGCCGATTTTGTCGCTTGGGCGCGGGAAAACGGGATTCCCGTTGGTCCGGGCCGGGGGTCGGGTGCCGGATCACTCGTAGCTTACGTGCTTGCTATTACAGACCTCGATCCCATCGAACATGATCTGCTGTTTGAAAGGTTTCTAAATCCTGAGCGCGTATCGATGCCGGATTTCGATATCGATTTCTGCATGGATGGCCGTGATCGTGTTATCGACTATGTAGCCGAGCGGTACGGCCGCGATCGCGTTTCGCAGATTATTACCTTCGGCCGCATGGCGGCGCGTGCTGTCGTTCGAGATGCCGGTCGCGTCCTTGGCCATCCCTATGGTTTTGCTGATCGCATTGCCAAGCTGATTCCCTTTGAACCCGGGATGACGCTGGATCAGGCGCTGGAACAGGAAGACGAACTCCGGCTGTTGTTCGAGGGTGAGGATGACGTCCGCACACTGATCGAGCTCGCCCGGCAACTGGAAGGACTGGTGCGAAACCCGGGCCGGCACGCCGGCGGCATCGTAATCGCGCCTTCGCCCCTGACTGATTTTGCACCGCTTTATCGAGATGAAACCAATACGGGCGTGGTTACTCAGTTTGACAAAGATGACATCGAAGCGGTCGGCTTGGTCAAGTTTGATTTTCTCGGGTTGCGGACGCTGACTGTCATCGACCGGGCCATGCGAATGGTCAATGCAGAAAGGCAGCGACAGCAACTTCAGGTGCTCGACCTTGCGCGAATGCCCATGAATGATCGTGCAACTTTTGACCTGCTCAAATCCTGCGGAACTACCGCCGTATTTCAACTCGAATCACGTGGCATGCGGGATCTGATAAGGCGTCTGAAACCGGACCGGTTCGAAGACATCGTCGCTCTGGTCGCCCTGTTCCGGCCCGGGCCACTGCAATCCGGGATGGTGGACGACTTCATAAGCCGCAAACACGATGTCACGAATCAGGCTATCGATTACCTGCATCCGCGTCTCAAACCAGTCTTGCAGCCGACGTATGGCGTCATTCTTTATCAAGAGCAGGTGATGCAGATTGCTCAGATCCTTGCCGGCTACAGTCTGGGCGAAGCCGATCTTCTGCGTCGCGCCATGGGCAAAAAGAAGCCGGATGAAATGGCGAAGCAGAGATCCATTTTCATGTCCGGTGTTCTCAGAAACGATGTGAATGAACGGGTCGCGACTCGTATTTTCGATTTGATGGAAAAGTTTGCCGGTTACGGATTCAATAAATCACATTCGGCGGCTTACGCGGTGCTTGCCTATCAAACAGCCTGGTTGAAAGCACATTACCCGGCCGCATTCATGTGTGCCGTCCTGTCCGCCGATATGGACCACACCGATAAGATCGTAACCCTGATCGATGAATGCCAGCGCCTCGGACTGGAGGTCGAGCCCCCCGATGTAAACCGGTCACAGTATGCGTTCACTGTATCCGGTGAAGCGGCTATCACCTATGGTCTTGGTGCAATCAAGGGTGTTGGTCAGTCCGCCGTCGAAGCAGTCATCCGCGAACGTGAGGCCAACGGGTTTTTCCCGGATCTGGATGACCTCTGCCAGCGGATCGACCTGCAGAAGGTCAACCGGCGCACCCTCGAGGCATCGATACGCGCCGGTGCTATGGACAGTTGTGGTATCAATCGAGCGACGCTGATGACCCGCCTGCCGGTATCCCTAAAGCTTGCCGAGCAGGGCGCGCGAGCGGTGGCGGCTGGTCAGAATGATATGTTCGGCCTGGCCGTATTAATGGCAACACCGGTCGGGGCCGAGCCGGATGCGGTGGTCATTCCCGAGTGGAGCGATGACGAACGACTCGCGGGTGAAAAAGAAACTCTCGGTCTCTATCTCACCGGTCATCCCATTCAGGCTTACGAGAAAGATCTGTACCAGATTATCAGCGGGCGCATTGGCGACTTGCGGGGCGACATCTTTGACCCCAGCGGTCGCGGTCAGAATGGAAACTATTCGCCCGGCCGCGATGTCAATATCGCCGGCCTGGTACTCAATCTGAGGCGTCGCGGCAACCGGGTTACTTTGTCGCTAGACGATCGGAGTGGTCGTATTGAGGTACTGCTGTTTGACGACGTGTATCAGACCTGCCGACACGTCGTCGCCAGGGACTCAATACTGTACGTCGAAGGGAGTCTGAGGTATGACGATTTTCTGGGTGACTGGCGCATTACCGCCCGCCGCGTATTGGGGTTTGATGAAGCCCGCGAGGAATTCGCGCGATGTCTGATTGTCGCCTGGCCCGGATCCCGACTGGCATCAACTACGGTTGCGCAACTGAAGCGCACCCTCGAGCCGTTCCTTCACGGTAGTTGTGAAGTTATCGTCGACTACAATAATCAGGTTGCCAGAGCACGCGTGTCGCTCGGTTCCGACTGGGCTGTCCGGCCAGCGCCCGAACTGATTCATCGGCTTCAGGAGTTGCTGGCCCCGGATTCGGTACGCCTGATCTATCGTCGTCCGTTCGAGCATTAGGGGTCCTGCTCGTCTAAGAAATATCAGTATGATTAATTAGTTAGAGCAATCTCTTGTCAGCATTCCTCGTGCAGGGTACGGTGTCCCGACCGGTTGGCCCCCGATACGGATTGATGGCAGCAACAATCCGGATCTGGCCACCGCAGCTACGTGACACTGACCGGCACGCCAAGCATCACCTGAGCGATGAAACTGAACTTTCTGGATTTCGAGCAGCCGATCGCCGAACTTGAAGCCAAGATCGACGAATTGCGCTTTGTGGGTGACGATTCTCAAGTCAACATCACAGAAGAAATTGCCCGCCTGGAGGCGAAGAGCCGGGCACTAACGAGTTCCGTGTTCGAAAACCTAACAGCCTGGCAGATTGCTCAGTTGGCACGTCACCCTCAGCGACCGTATACGAAGGATTATCTCGAAAAGGTCTTCAGCGATTTCCAGGAGCTGCACGGTGATCGGAAATTCAAGGATGACCCTGCGATAGTTGGTGGCGTGGCCCGCATCGAAGGGCGACCCGTGGTCGTGATTGGACATCAGAAAGGCCGCGATACCAAAGCCAAAGTCTTGAGAAATTTCGGCATGGCGCGTCCGGAAGGCTATCGCAAGGCACTCCGTCTGATGCGCCTTGCGGATCGGTTCTCGCTGCCGGTGGTTACGCTGATCGATACGCCCGGCGCATACCCGGGCGTGGGCGCAGAGGAACGCGGTCAAAGCGAGGCGATCGCCCGTAATCTGATAGTGATGCCTACCCTGAAAACACCAATTGTCGCAGTGGTCATCGGCGAGGGCGGCTCAGGGGGTGCACTTGCAATCGGTGTCGCCGACCGGGTGCTGATGCTCCAGTATTCGATCTACTACGTCATCTCGCCGGAAGGATGCGCATCCATACTCTGGCGCAGCGCGGATAAGGCCGATGTTGCCGCAGAGGCCATGGGTATCACCGCTGACAGGCTGAGACGCCTCAATCTGGTTGACACCATTATCGAAGAGCCGCTCGGCGGCGCGCATCGGGACCCCGCGGCAATAGCCGCGGCCGTGCAAAGCGAGCTGACTGCCAGCCTTGACAACCTGATTGCTCTGAGCACGGATGAACTGCTGACCAGGCGTCACAAACGCTTGCGCGCGTTTGGCAGCTTTGATGCCACCTGACCGTCCGGGGCTATTGTCATGCATTTCGATGAGACCCGACTGGCCGAGGTTCTGGTCCGGGACCGGTCCGATCACGAAACGGCCCAGTACTGTGTTGCCTACAGCGGCGGACTCGACTCAACTGTCTTGTTGCATGCTTTGGCTCAACTCCGGGTTCGCTGGCCCGCGGTCCGGGTGCGGGCGACACATATCGACCATGGCTTGGATCCGGCATCCCCGGAATGGGCACGGCACTGTGAGTCGTGTGTATCGCAGATTGGCATCGAACTGACCACCCTCGAAGTGGATGTACGGGACGTCGCGGAGATCGGCGTCGAGGCCGCTGCCCGCAAGGCAAGATACCAGGCGCTGCGTGAACAGCTTGGTCCGGGCGAAATCCTGGTGACTGCCCATCACGCTGACGATCAGCTTGAGACATTTCTGCTGCAGCTGCTGCGAGGCTCCGGCGTGGCCGGTCTGGCAGCCATGCCGGCCGTGACCTCGTTTGGCCACGGTCATCACGCGAGACCGTTGCTTGGCTTTGACCGGGCGGCGTTAGCCGCATACGGCGAGGCCCGCAAACTCAAGTGGCTTGATGATCCGGCCAACCGCGAGCTGCGGTATGACCGTGCCTACCTTCGTCATACCGTCTTACCGCTTCTGACACGCCGCTGGCCGGCCGCAGCAACTTCGACCTTACGCACGACCCGGCACTGTGCGGAGGCTTTGGATCTATGCAACGACCTGGCCGCGCAGGACTTGACGACGCTGGAGGACAGCGGTGCGTTGAATTGCGTAGCTCTGTCCACTTTCAGCCCCGGCCGGATCCGCAATGTCCTGCGATACTGGATCCGGTGTCATGGCAAACGGGTTCCGTCGAGCAAGAAACTCAACGCCGTGGTGGTTGATGTACTCAATGCCGCTCCGGATTCAACACCAGTGGTTACCTGGGCTGGTACAGAAATCCGTCGCCACCGCAATCGTTTGTACATCATGTCGCCCCTGGCCGCCGCTGGCGGATTGTCGATGCACTGGTCCGTATCCGATCGTCTGGCATTGGGCGCTGGCTGCGGCACCCTGGGGACGGAACAGTCCCGCGGCGAAGGCATCGCTGCTGAACAGCTTAACCGCGCCCGGGTAACTGTGCAGTTCCGGACCGGGGGCGAGCGTCTGACACCGAAAGGGCATCGGCAGAGCAAGGCTTTAAAAAATCTCTTCCAGGAGCAGGGCATCCTGCCGTGGATGCGTGACCGCGTGCCGCTGATCTGCCTGGACGGCGAACTGGCCGCCGTGGCTGATATCTGCGTTGCCAGTCAATTCTGCGCAGACACAGGCGAGCCTGGCGTCAAGATCGTCTGGACCGACCATCCGCCGGTCCGCTGATTGGCCTTGTTTGTGACCAAACAGCGATTCTGGTAATTTTCAATACCGGCCGGAATATTCGGGTCGGAGCGATTCAAGGGTCGGAGCAAAAGCATGCCGCCCGTGTGAGGCTCACGGATACAAGGACTGCTTTTGCCCCGACCTTTTCTTATTGGTCTCCGGGTACCTGTGCAATTTTGGCAGACAATGGAATGATCGGATGACACGTTACGTATTCGTTACCGGTGGTGTCGTATCCTCCCTGGGAAAGGGCATCGCATCGTCGACCCTGGGTGCCATACTGGAGGCACGGGGACTCAATATCAGTCTTGTCAAACTGGATCCATATATTAATGTCGATCCGGGCACGATGAGCCCGTTCCAGCACGGAGAAGTGTTCGTTACTCATGACGGTGCGGAAACTGACCTGGATCTGGGGCACTATGAGCGGTTTGTACGCACTGTCTGCAGTCGTGACAGCAATTACACGACCGGCCAGATCTACGAGCGTGTTATTGCAAGAGAACGGCGTGGTGACTACCTGGGTGCTACCGTTCAGGTCATTCCACACATTACCGACGAAATTAAGGAGAGTGTCAGGCGTGGGGCGGGCGATGCCGACGTTTGCATGGTCGAGATCGGCGGCACGGTAGGTGACATCGAATCATTGCCGTTCCTGGAAGCGATCCGTCAACTGGGCGCGGAGCTCGGCCGGGACCGTACCGTCTATCTGCACCTCACGCTGGTCCCCTACATAAAAACGTCGAAAGAGATAAAGACCAAGCCAACCCAGCACTCAGTCAAAGAGTTGCGGTCGATTGGAATTCAGCCGGATATCCTGATGTGCCGTTGCGAGCAACCCCTCCCGGATGAACATCGACGCAAGATTGCCTTGTTTACCAATGTTGAAGAGCGTGCAGTTATTTCTGCTGAGGACGCCGATGACATCTATGAAATTCCGCTGCTCCTGCATGAGCAGGGTCTCGATGACATTGTCGTTGAACGCTTGGGACTGGATTGCCCGTCTGCTGATCTTTCGGAGTGGCAAGAGGTCGTGGCTGCAAAATCCAACCCGGAGGCCGAAGTCGACGTTGCAATGGTTGGCAAATACGTGCATTTCCACGATTCGTACAAGTCACTGGGTGAAGCATTGATTCATGCTGGCATTCAAACCCGGACGCAGGTCAATATTCACTATGTCGAGGCGCAGGATATCGAGCAAAACGGCGTAGATTGTTTGTCTAAAATGGACGCCATTCTGGTTCCCGGTGGATTCGGCGAGCGGGGTATTGAGGGCAAGATCGAAGCTGCGCAATTCGCGCGCGAACGGGATATGCCCTATCTCGGAATATGTCTGGGACTGCAAGTGGCGGTCATCGAATTCGCACGACACGTGATCGGGTTGACCGCAGCGCATAGTACCGAGTTCGATCCGGATACCAGGCATCCTGTGATCGGTCTGATAACCGAGTGGCTGGATCAGGATGGCGATGTGGAAGCACGAGCTGAGAGTTCCGGTCTCGGCGGCACCATGCGGTTGGGCAGCCAGGAGTGCAATCTGAAGCAGGGGAGTCTCGCAAGTGTCGTCTACGGGGCAGAGAAGATTCTGGAGCGGCACCGCCATCGATATGAGTTCAACAACAATTATCTCGGGCAATTCGAAGATGCGGGCATGTTGTTCTCAGGCAAGTCAGTAGATGACCTTGTTGAAATGGTCGAGATACCGGAACATCGCTGGTTTCTCGCCTGCCAGTTCCATCCCGAGTTCACGTCGACGCCGCGAGATGGTCATCGGTTGTTTTCCGGGTTCATCAGAGCGGCCCGACAGTATCGCGCAGAAAAACTGCCAACCGCCGTACGCGCATGAAACTCTGTGGTTTTGAGATAGGGATCGATCAGCCCTTCTTTCTGATCGCCGGGCCCTGTGTAATCGAGAGCCCTGAACTCAATCTGAGTGTTGCGCAGCAACTCAAGGAGCTGACTGAACGGATTGGGATTCCGTTCGTGTTCAAGTCGTCGTTCGACAAGGCTAACCGATCTTCCCATTCCAGCTATCGCGGACCCGGGCTTGAGGCCGGACTCAAGATTCTCGAACGCATCCGCAAGGAAGTTGGTGTGCCCGTGCTAACCGATGTTCACGAAGATACACCGATAGAGGAAGTGGCCTCGGTTGTCGATGTCTTACAAACCCCTGCTTTTCTTTGTCGACAGACTGATTTTATTCGCAAAGCGGCAGCACAGGGCCTGCCAGTCAACATTAAAAAAGGTCAGTTCCTGTCACCGTGGGAAATGAAAAACGTAGTGGAAAAAGCGCGCGATGCCGGTAATGATCAAATCATGGTTACCGAGCGCGGGTTTTCTTTCGGATACAACAATCTGATCTCGGACATGCGCTCACTTGCTGTAATGCGCAACACAGATTGCCCGGTTGTTTTCGATGCGACTCATTCGGTGCAGCTGCCCGGCGGCAGGGGCAGCTCATCAGGCGGCCAGCGCGAGTTCGTGCCGGTGCTGGCGCGTGCCGCAGTTGCTGCGGGGGTATCGGGGTTGTTTATGGAGACTCACCCGAACCCAGATCAAGCGCTGAGTGATGGTCCCAATGCCTGGCCGCTGGAGCACATGGAATCACTTCTTACGACGCTGAAAGCCGTGGACGCGATAGTCAAGTCGGTACCGTTGGGCGAAACGCTGCTTTAACCAGCGGATCATCGATGCCAGCGATCAGCGACATCAGGGGCCGTGAGATCCTCGACTCACGCGGCAACCCAACTGTCGAGGCGGATGTATATCTCGATGACGGTTCCTTCGGGCGTGCGGCGGTGCCGTCGGGAGCATCCACGGGCAGTCGTGAAGCCTTCGAGCTGCGGGACGGCGATCCCGCTCGCTATCTGGGACGCGGTGTGACCCGAGCGGTCGGTCATGTCAACGGCGAAATCCGGTCAGCCCTTATCGGTATTGAAGCAGTGCAGACTTACGTTGACCGACTGCTTTGCGATCTCGACGGTACCGACAACAAACAGCGCCTAGGCGCGAACGCTATTCTTGCCGCCTCCCTGGCTACAGCTCACGCAATGGCCGCTTCGGAACACTGTGGGTTGTATCGGCTGCTTGCCGAGGACGCAGCCGGGCTGATGTTGCCAGTGCCGCAGATGAATATTCTCAATGGCGGAGTTCATGCGGATAACAATGTCGACATCCAGGAATTCATGATCCTGCCGGTTGGCGCATCGTGTTTTTCGGAAGGGCTGCGTATGGGAGCAGAGATATTCCATGCGCTGAAGTCTGTCCTGAGTGCCCGCGGCCTTAGCACAGCTGTCGGCGATGAGGGAGGTTTCGCACCTGATCTCGATTCAAACGTACAGGCACTGGACATGATCGCTGAGGCGGTCGCAGAAGCCGGCTACGACATCGGTACGCAAATCTGTCTGGGTCTCGATGTAGCCAGTTCGGAGTTATTCGTTGACGGTCGTTACGTGCTCAACTCCGAGAGGCGGGAATTTGATGCGCAGGGTTTCACGGGATATCTATCTGAATTGATTGATAGTTACCCGATCATTTCGATCGAAGACGGCCTGGCGGAGGACGATTGGGATGGGTGGGAACATCTGACCCGGGAACTCGCGAACCGCGTGAAACTGGTCGGTGACGATCTGTTTGTGACAAATACCAACATACTCGCCGAGGGTATCGACCGGTCGGTGGCCAATGCAATACTCATCAAGCCGAACCAGATCGGCACGTTGACGGAGACACTGGCGGCAATTCAACTTGCTGATAAGTCCGGATACGCTTCAGTCGTGTCGCATCGCAGCGGTGAAACCGAAGACAGTTCGATTGCAGACATTGCTGTTGGTACCAGTGCGACGCAGATCAAGACCGGATCGTTATGCCGCTCGGACCGCATGTCCAAGTACAATCAGCTCCTGAGAATAGAAGCCGAACTTGGCGGCAAGGCGGAGTACGCTGGCAGAGCAGCATTTCCGGTCGCGGCGGACTGAACGATGGCAGGATCCGAATCCTGGTTGAAACTGGCGATTGCCATACTGGCCGTCGTGTTGCTGCTTCTCCAGTACCGTCTGTGGTTCTCGTCATCCGGCTGGCCCGAAGTCTTTGCACTCGATAAGGCTGTGGCAACGCAGGAGGCGGAAAACACCCGCAGGATGTTTCGAAACCGCGCGCTCGAAGCAGAGGTCAACGATTTGAAGCACGGTGAGGATGCCGTTGAGGAACGGGCACGTACTGAACTCCTGATGATCCGTCAAGGCGAAACCTTGTATCAGATCGGTGATCAGGAAAATGAGCAACAGGTGGGATCCAATGCAGAACAAGAGCAGCGTTGATGTCCACCGATACAACGCCTGACATGAGGATGTGGCTGGTCGTGCCGGCCGCTGGCAGCGGTGTCCGCATGGGCGAGCCCACGCCGAAGCAATATCTTTCGCTGGCGGGATCGACCGTCATTCGTCACGCGCTCAGTGCATTTACTGATCATCCGCTGATCACCGGAATGGTGCTGGTCATTGCGCCACAAGATCAATGGTGGGCAAGCAATGACCCGGGCTTTGGCAAACCGCTGATTCTGATCGACGGGGGCGAAGAGCGATCGCACTCGGTGCTCAAAGGTCTCAACGCACTGGCGCGAAAGATGCGCGAAGATGACTGGGTGGTGATCCACGATGCGGTCCGTCCGTGTCTTCGTACCAGTGATTTCAACAAGCTCGTAAGCGAAGTCATTGATGATGAGGTGGGGGGTCTTCTCGCGTCGCCAGTGGTTGACACGATCAAAACTGCGGGATCCGGCAGCCGTGTCGCAGAAACGCTGAAGCGGTCGACGATGTGGCGAGCCATGACACCTCAGATTTATCGATACGGTATTCTCAAGGACGCCCTGACGGCAATAATCGAGCGGGGAGAGTCGGTGACGGATGAAGCGGAGGCGGTAGAGCGTGCCGGACATTTGCCGCGGTTGATTCAGGGGCGTGCCGACAATATCAAAATTACCCATCCGGAAGATCTGCAATTGGCCGAAGCCATCCTGACCGCCCGGGCCTCGCAAGACGACAAGGAAAGGCGATGAGGATCGGGTACGGTTTTGATGCTCACGGTTTTACGCCGGGTGACGGCGTGACTCTTGGCGGGGAATGGATCCCGTGTGATCGTGGCATCGACGCACATTCTGATGGTGATGTTGTCATTCACGCGCTTTGTGACGCTTTGCTGGGTGCAGCCGGATTGGGTGACCTGGGCGTCTTTTTCCCTGACACTGATCCGAATCTGGAAAATATTGACAGCCGCCGATTGTTACGTGATGTCATTTCCCGCGTCTTGTCGACAGGATATTCGGTCGGAAATGTTGATATTACGGTCGTGACGGAACGACCCAGGATCAGCCCGCACCGCGAAGCCATGATCACCAATCTGGCCCGCGATCTCGGCGTCGACGTAAACGCAGTCTCAGTCAAAGCCACGAGTACGGACGGTCTCGGATACACCGGCCGTCATGAAGGCATCTCGGCGCATGCCGTCGTGCTGCTGAAACACAAAGGCTGAGTTTTCTTGTCAGACCAGGCCGCCGCTATGAGCTACGCAAAGCTGCCGGATCTGGCATACGCCTATGGTGGTCCCGGCATGAACGGACGGATACGAGTTCGACCGGAGGATTTCCACGTCAGCGAGCTCTTGCGTTTTGAACCGGACGATACAGGTAGTCACTGGCTGCTCCATATCGAGAAGAAGAATTGCAATACGATCTGGGTTCAGCAGCAGCTGGCCGAATTTGCCGGGATCCGTCGCATGGATGTCGGTTTTGCCGGCATGAAGGATAGACGAGCAGTCTGTGAGCAATGGTTCAGCGTTCTGCAAGGCTCCGGAAAGCAGCTTGCTTGGGACAAGCTCGATGTCGATGGTGTGCGGGTGATTGCAGCCAGGCAACACGGCCGGAAATTACGTCGTGGCACGCTGCGTGGTAACGAATTTCGAATCGTCGTGAGGGACACCGAAGGTGATCGTGAGGTTCTGGACCGGACACTGGCAAAAATTGTGGACGAGGGAGTTCCCAACTATTTTGGGCCACAGCGTTTTGGACACAATGCGGCCAACATCAGTCTCGCACAGGCGGTGCTCGGAAAAGAGAACCGTCGAGTTAACCGTCAGAAGCGACAATTTGCACTGTCTGCAGCACGCTCGCTAATCTTCAATGCGGTCTTGTCGGCGCGGGTAACAGCCGGGACCTGGAGCGAAATACTGGAAGGTGACCTGGCGGGTCTGGTCGGGTCGAGAAGCTTTTTTCCGGTAAAGGAGCTCACAGACGAGATCCGGGTGTGGGCCCAGAAAAAGGACATCCACCCCACGGGACCCCTCTGGGGAACAGGTGTGCGCGACACATCCGGCTCGACGCGTGACCTCGAAAGCAAAATGGCACACACCTACGAGACCTTGTCCACCGGTCTTGAACGTCAGGCCGTGAAACAATCCCGCCGATCGTTGCGG
>CAZJFQ010000012.1:0-12469 GCA_964545335.1 uncultured Gammaproteobacteria bacterium
TTTTCTATTCTGTTTTCTCTTGGTGCGCCCCGAGTGAAGCTACTGCTGAATACGGCAGTGCCCGCAGGGCGTCTTCGTGGTTATAACTTTTTTTTGGCGTCAGTCGATCTGCGATGCGGGCTCTGTGACGCCGAGCCGCGGAGTATACCGATTTAGCGGGCTTCAGGCTTGGCCGCGGACCGTATCGCTCGTCTGGATACCAGCAGGTAGCGGCCGTTGAGAAGGACGGCTGTAACAGTCAGGCCGGCGATCAGACCTACCCAGACAAATTTCGGACCCATTTCCATCGCGACCCCGAACGTATAGGCCAATGGAAATCCGACCAGCCAGTACCCGGCAAAGTTAAGTAACATGGGCACCTTCGTGTCTCTGAAACCGCGAAGGGCGCCGGCAGCTCCCACTTGCACGCCATCGGAGATCTGGAAAATCGCGGCCATGAAAAGGAGGCTGATCGCTACCTCGGCGACAGAAACATCACTGGTATAGAACCCGACGATGCTGCCGCCAAAAATCAGCATTACCGTGGCCGAGACCGCCATAACGAGACCGCAGATGCTGATGCCAACCAAACCGACATACCGGGCTTCCCGGATCCGGCCCCGGCCTACGGTCTGTCCGACACGAATAGTCAGGGCCGAATGCATCGCCAGCGGAATCATGAACATCGTCGCTGCGTAATTAATCGCAATCTGGTGGGCAGCCACAATGACCGCACCGAGTGTGCCCATGAGCAGGCCTACGGCGGAAAACATCCCGGCCTCGGATAAAATGCTGACGCCGATCGGCAGTCCCAGTCCGACCAGATCCCTTAGCTTGTCCGCGTTTGGCGGATCGAACCGGGCAAAAATTCTGAACGAACGATAGCGACTGTGGATGGCAATGTAACTCGTCATGATTACGAACATGACGGCCATTGCGATCGTACTGGCCCAGCCACAGCCGACCGCACCAAGTGCCGGAAAGCCCAACTTGCCAAACATCAGCACCCAGTTCCCGGATACGTTCACGACGAGCGCGATCGCGGCTATGTACATGATCGGCCGCGTCCAGCCGACGCCTTCGCTGGTAAAGCGCAGCGACAGGTAGGCCATTCCGAAGGGCATGGCCCACGAGATGGCGAAAACGTATCCGGAAGTTAGGGGCACGATTTCCGGGTCGATCCCGATGGTTGTCAACAGCCAGTGCGACTGGTGCAGCAGGAGTACCAGCGGCCACGCAATGATCTGGCTCAGCCACAGTGCCTGGCGTGCGTATACGCCAACCTGTTCGTTCTCTCCAGCGCCATAAGCATGAGCGGCTGTCGGACTCATTGCCATCATCACACCCAGACCGAAGAGAAAAGCAAACATCCATACACTGCTGCCTACGGCAACGGCAGCAAGATCCGTGGCGCCCAGGCGTCCGGCCATGACTGTGTCGGCGAAGTTCATGCCGGCGATCGACAGATTGTTGGCAATCAGTGGTCCGGCGAGGATCACCAAGTCTCTGGCTTCCTTTATGAAGCTGCGATGGCTCCTTGCTGTCACGACTGGGTCACTCACCGTCGGATCCTGCCGCAGAAAAGGCGCCAATCTAGCACAGCACCCTTGTTACCGCCTGCGCTCGCGACAGAATATTCGTGGTACTCTTTCAAACGGCCCCGAACAAGAACTAAGAACATTCGGAGTCCTTGCCGGTCCTATCCAATTGAGGAGCTGTCGATGAAAACCGGAGATGTCCGCCGTGTAGCCGTGCTGGGTGGGGTGCGTATTCCGTTCGCCCGCGCCCATGGCGTATATGCGAAGGTGGGCAACCAGGACATGCTCACCCGGGCGTTTACTGGTCTCGTCGACAAGTACAACCTCAAGGGTCAGAAATTGGGCGACGTTTCGGCCGGTGCTGTCATCAAACACTCAAAGGACTGGAATCTCGCCCGTGAATCGGCGATGGGCAGCGGACTCGATGCCGCAACTCCCGCGTTTGACATACAGCGAGCTTGCGGCACCAGTCTTGAAGCGACGATTTTGCTTGCCAACAAGATCACGTTGGGCCAAATCGACTCAGCGATCGCGGGTGGCGTCGATACGATCAGCGATGCGCCCATTGTGTATGGGCGCGAATACCAGCAACTGCTCCTTGCCAGTGCACGTGGCCGAACCTTCTGGCAGAAACTCAAACCCTGGTTGGGCTTAAGACCACGCCACTTCAAGCCAAGCTTCCCTGACGTGGTCGAACCGCGTACTGGCCTGTCCATGGGTCAGAGCGTGGAACTGATGGCGAAGGACTGGCAGATCAGCCGGGAAGATCAGGACCAGCTCGCACTCGAAAGTCACCAGAAAGCAGCACGCGCCTGGGACGAAGGCTTTTACGACGACCTGGTCATTGATTTCGAGGGCGTGCAACGAGACAACAACATACGCGCCGATTCGAGCCGGGAGAAGCTGGCGTCGTTACGGCCGGCGTTCGATCGAAGCAAAAAAGGAACGGTCACCGCCGGCAACAGTACGCCACTGACAGACGGCGCGGCATCGGTGTTGCTTGCATCTGAGGACTGGGCTCGGACCCAGGGCATTCCCGTACAGGCATACATTACCTACGGCAAGTTTGCCGCTGTTGATTTCGTTGCCAAAGAGGGCCTTCTCATGGCACCGGCCTATGCCGTGTCAGAAATGTTGCGTGATGCGGGTAGCACGCTGCAGGATTTCAACATCTATGAAATCCATGAAGCGTTTGCTGCCCAGGTGCTGTGTACGCTGCGAGCCTGGGAGTCGGAAGAGTTCTGCCGTGAACGGCTTAACCGCGATGCACCGCTGGGCAGCATTGATCGCAGCAAGATGAATCTCAAAGGCGGCAGTATCGCTCTCGGTCATCCGTTTGCGGCAACCGGGGCACGCATTGTCGGAACGATGGCAAAACTTCTCAGCGAACGCGGCAGCGGTCGCGGTTTGATCTCAGTTTGTACGGCCGGCGGCATGGGAGTGGCCGCAATCATGGAAGCAGCGTAACCCCGGCTATGAAAGAAGGACAGCTAAATGGGTGAACTAGGCGCCTTCATGGCGACCCTCAATGACATCATCTGGCATGACTCTGTGTTGTTCACGCTGCTCGGAACGGGCATCGTCTTCACAATCTGGAGCAGATTCAGTCAATACCGCGCCTTAACTCATGGCACGAAAGTTATTCGTGGCGTCTACGACAACCCGGATGATCCCGGCGCGATTAATCACTTTCAGGCGCTGTCGGCCGCCCTGTCAGCGACTGTCGGCCTCGGCAACATCGGCGGTGTCGCGCTGGCGATTTCGCTGGGTGGGCCAGGCGCCGTGTTCTGGATGTGGGTCGTCGGCTTTTTCGGCATGGCTATCAAACTCACCGAAGTTACACTGTCCATGCTTTACCGCAATACGGACGATCCGGAGAATCCTCATGGCGGTCCGATGTGGGTCGCGAGCAAGGGTCTCGCCCGTTTGAATCCCTCCCTGGCCGGGGTCGGCAAATTCATCGGCATCATCTTTTGCATTACGCTGCTCGTCTCAACTATCACCGGCGGCAATATGTTCCAGGCCTGGAACGTCGGTGATATCACGCAAAATTATTTCGGCGTTCCAAGTATCGCCACCGGCATAGTTCTGGCCATCCTTGTTGCCATGGTCATTATCGGTGGTATCAAACGCATCGGAGCTGTCGCTGGCCGCCTGGTTCCGATTATGGTCAGCCTTTATCTGCTGGCCGGAATATATGTGCTGTTCGTCAATGCCGGAGAGATTCCGGCGATGTTAAAACTCATCATCGTATCCGCATTTTCACCCCATGAGGCAACGGGTGCGTTTCTCGGCGGGACGATGGGAACTGCTTTCCTGTTCGGAATGAAGCGGGCCCTGTTCTCGAATGAAGCCGGGCAGGGATCATCTCCGATCGCTCACTCAGCAGCAAAAACCAACGAACCTGTACGTGAGGCAGTGGTCGCCGGGCTCGAACCGTTTATCGACACGTTGATCGTTTGCACGTTTACGGCACTTGTCATATTGACGACAGGAGTCTGGAATCGATCTGCCGAAGCTGAATTCACCGCGACGCCAACGTTTGTACCTGTCGAACTCGGGGAGTGGAGTATCGAAACGGTACCCATTCCACCGCGCACCGCCGGCGAATGGGTCGACGGCGATGATGTATTTGTTGTCGTGTCAGCCCACCACAATCCGAAAACCGGCAACAACCTGCATCAGTTGCACGGCGACATCATGCCTAACGGCGATGGCGATCTGGTTATCGAGTGGAGCGACTTTTCAAGTTCGGAAAGACCGACGATCGCTGATTCAGGAATATTCGGCGAATATAACGGCGCAACGCTGACTGCGAAATCGTTCGACTCAGTCGTGCCGGACCTGGGCAAATACCTTGTGACTCTGGCAGCATGGCTTTTTGCCCTATCCACGATGATTTCGTGGAGCTATTACGGCGAACAGGGCATGGTTTTTCTGTTCGGCGAACGCTCGGTCCTGCTATACAAGGTTATCTTTTGTGTGTTGATCATCGTTGCCACGGCGGGATTCATAAAAACCGACGCCGACCTCGACAATATGACCGGTATCGGTACCGGTGTGATGCTGCTTGGTAACTTACCGATCATGTGGATCTTCGGCCGACAGGCGATGCGCGCCTACCACGATTACATCCGGCGGCTCAAGGCTGGCCAGATGGGCCCGGACCATCCGCCACCGAGCCTCGAAGACCTCATCAGCGGCAAGGACGTGGAATCAAAGTCCTGAGACTGCGGTCTCAGCTCTTAAGGCTCTAGGCTCCGGGCCCAGGGCGCTAGGTGCCAGGCGCCGTTGGCGCCGCCTTTCTTCACTCTTCACTGGCAGTTCGGCTGCTCGTTGCTTTCACCGCTCAGCAGAACCACAAGAGCCTTTACACTAATCGCTCTTGTCATTAACATACATACCGGTCGGTATGTACTGTCGAGGAGCCTAATCATGGCCCGAGCTGCGCCCTTAAGAGATCCGGATCGCACCCGCGAGGCCTTGCTGGAAGCCGCGTTTGACGAGATTTACGAGCAAGGCTTCAGGGCCGCCAGCCTCGACAACATCCTGCGCCGGACAGGCGTCACCAAGGGGGCGCTCTACCACCATTTCCCGAGCAAGTCGGCACTGGGCTATGCCGTGGTGGATGAAATCATCGTCCCGCATGCCGGTGAACACTGGGAAAGGCTGATTGATTGCGAAGGAAATCCCGTCAATGCGCTACTCGAACTGATACAGGAGGAAGTTGACGGTGCCGATGATCACCGCGTCAGCTGCGGCTGTCCCTTCAACAATCTGGTTCAGGAAATGGCCGGTCTCGACGAGGGCTTCCGGCAGCGGCTGCATCGCATCCAGGCGCAATGGCGTGAAGCAATTGCAGCAGCATTGACGCGAGGACAGAACAACGGTCAGGTGCGCAAAGATATTGATGTCGACGAGACTGCGGCAATGCTGGTCGCATCGTACGAGGGCTGTGTCGGTCTCGCCAAGTGCGGTCAGAGCAAAGAGTTGTTCGACACCTGCATGCGCGGAGTCGCCAATTACGTTCGCGGTCTTCGATCTAACAACTAATCAGGACGGTTCAGGGACTACAAGTGCAGTCTGAATTCACAAGAAACGGACACGTTGTCCGGTACGCGGAGTGGGTAATACGCTGGCGCTGGCCGGTCATTATCGTCAGCCTTCTGGCTGCAGCAGTACTGGCCAGCGGTATCCAGTTCATAAAATTCTCCAATGACTACCGTTACTTCTTCAGCGAGGACAATCCACAGCTACAGGCCTTCGAAGAGCTGCAGAATACATACACGAAGATCGATAACGTTTTGTTCGTCATCGAAGCGCGCAGCGAAGATGTATTCGACACCGACGTGCTCGAGGCTGTCTCCTATGTAACAGAAGAAGGATGGCGGCTGCCCTATGCTATTCGTGTTGACTCAATTTCGAATTTCCAGCACACACGCGCCGAAGAAGACGATCTCATCGTCGAGGACCTCATCGAGAATCCCTCTGATCTGAGTGATGACGAGATTGCATACGCGCGAAGCGTCGCTCTTGCCGAACCGTTTATCCGTAATCGACTCCTTGCGAAGGATACGTCAGTAACCGGGGTAAACATCACATTTCAACTTCTTGGAGAAGAACTCGACGAAGTTATCCGGGCAGGCGCTGCGGTACGAGAACTCGCGGAAGATGCTGAAGCGAGGTACCCGGGCATCAAAACCTATCTTACCGGCATGATCATGATGAACCGCTCCTTCCAGGAAGCGGCGATTGGTGACATGACCACCCTCGTGCCAGCCATGTGGTTTGTGATCTTTCTGATCATGCTGATCCTGGTTCGATCCGTCGCCGGCATCCTTGGAACAATTTTCGTAGTTAGTTTGGCAGCAGCTAGTGGCATGGGCATGGCGGGCTGGGCAGGCATTTACATGACGCCGCCGTCGACCGGCGCCGCTACGATGATCATGACGCTCGCCGTCGCCGACTCGGTGCACCTGCTGATAACGATGATGACATCGATGGGCAAGGGCATGAGCAAACGCGATGCCATCGTCGAGAGCCTGCGGGTCAACATGCAACCAATCTTTCTCACCAGCATTACGACGGCAATCGGTTTTCTTGCAATGAATTTCTCCGACGCCCCGCCCTTCCGTGACCTCGGGAACATTACGGCGACGGGAGTAATGGCTGCATTCGTATTCTCCATCACATTTTTGCCTGCATTTCTCGCAATCTTTCCTGCGCATGCGAGTAACGTAACCACTCGCTATACAACCGGTATGGAGTCACTTGCGAATTTTGTAGTCCGGCGCAGAAAGAAGCTTCTGGTGTCGTTTGCGTTCATCAGCGTCGCGACCCTGACGCTGATACCACTGAACGAACTCAATGACGAGTTTGTCCGCTATTTTGATGAGAGCGTCGCATTTCGCAGCGACACTGATTTCGCGGTGGAGCGGCTGACAGGCATTTATCAGCTTCAGTACTCGATCCCGGCCGGGAACAGTAACGGCATAAGCAACCCCGACTATCTGGAAAAGCTGGAAGCGTTTTCGCAATGGTTGCGAAGCCAACCGGAGGTTGTTCATGTCAACAGCATTACCGATATCTTTAAGCGGTTGAACAAGAATATGCACGGCGATGATCCGGCATGGTATCGGTTGCCTGAATCGAGGGAACTGGCGGCTCAGTACCTGTTGTTGTACGAACTGTCCCTGCCCTACGGTCTCGATCTCAACAACCAGATCAACATCGATAAATCCGCCACGCAGCTCATGGTTACACTCGATGAAATCAGTTCCGTGGAGCTTCGCAACGTAGCGCAGCGTGGCGAACGATGGCTGGAAGAAAACGCGCCGAGCATGGCCAGTATCGGCAACGGGCCGTCGATCATGTTTGCTTACATATCGGAGCGAAACATAAAGAGTATGTTGCTCGGTACATTCGTCGGCTTAGTTTTGATTTCGATGATTTTGATCCTGGCTCTGCGCAGCCTGAAGCTCGGACTGCTGAGTCTGATTCCAAACCTGCTGCCGGCCGGTCTCGCTTTCGGCATCTGGGGCCTTGCCGTCGGCCAGGTCAACATGGCGGTATCGGTCGTCGCGGCAATGACGCTTGGAATCGTTGTAGACGACACGGTTCATTTCATAAGCAAGTACTTGAGAGCATGCCGGGAGCAGAAGCTCGACCCGGAATCGGCGGTACGCTACGCGTTCTCTACTGTGGGCATGGCACTGATAATCACGACTGTTGTGCTGACTGCCGGCTTCATGGTGCTGGCGCAGTCCAGTTTCCTGCTAAACGCGTCGGTCTCAAAGTTGACCGCGATCACCGTCGCGCTGGCCCTGATCATCGATTTCCTGCTGCTGCCGCCATTGCTGATAGCAACGTACAGAAGTAAGCCTCAGTCCCGGGGCGCTGCGGACGAAAAGAAAGATGAAGCTTATGCGACGACTTGAAGCCGGTGTGGGCGTGACCATAGCCCTCCTGCTGTTCGGCTCATATCTGACCGTCGCTGGGGCCGAGACACCCGAGGCTCAGGGGCTCGCAATTGCTGTCGAGGCAGACCGGCGCGACGCCGGGTTCGGGGACACCCAATCGGTAATGAACATGGTACTGCGTAACCGTCACGGCCAGGAAACGAGCCGACAGATGCGCAGCCGCACCCTGGAGCAATTTGACGATGGTGACAAGAGCCTGATCATATTTGATGATCCGGCGGACGTTAAAGGAACGGCCTTTCTCACGCATTCACACAAGACACCACCCGATGACCAGTGGCTTTATCTTCCTGCTCTAAAGCGTGTAAAACGGATAGCGTCCCGGAACAAATCCGGTCCGTTTATGGGCAGTGAGTTTGCCTATGAAGATCTCTCTTCACAGGAGGTCGAAAAATACACCTATACATACCTTGAAAACGAGATGATAGATGGGCGTGATCATTTTGTGATCCAGCGTGTACCGGTCGACGAGAAATCCGGATATACACGGCAAATCGCCTGGCTGGATACCGGCGAATACTGCGTTTTCAAAGTCGAATTTTACGACCGCAAGGAATCGCTGCAAAAAACATTGACGATTACAGACTATCAGCAATATCTCGATAAGTACTGGCGCGCCAGCCGCATGGATATGGTCAATCACCAGACCGGTAAGAGCACGACATTGCTTTGGTCAGATTACAGTTTCGGTAACGGATTTACTGAGACCGATTTCAATCGGAACAGCCTTTCAAAAGCCCGGTAACCAGACCTGCTGACTAAATAACGTGATGAGCGACGACAGGGGGCACAAGCGGTTCCGAAGTCAGCTGATTACAGCCAGCCTTGCGGCATCGCTCGCGATTGCCCAGTCTCCGGCAGTCGCCGGCGAGTGGCGTGGCAATGCCAGCGCGGAGGGCTGGTGGTTCTTCCAGAGCGCGCTGCAACCCGAACAGGAGGACAGTAACTTCTCCGTAGCATTTGAACCAGAGTATTTCACCGACTGGGATGACGGCGACCAGCGGCTGGTGTTTACACCGTTTTTTCGCTGGGATCAGCAGGATGACGAGCGAACTCATGTCGACATTCGCGAGCTCTACTGGCAGAAGAGCCTCAGCTCGTCCGAACTGATCGTCGGCGTCGGAAAGGTTTTCTGGGGTGTCACCGAGTTGCGGCACCTGGTGGACGTCATCAACCAGACAGATCTTGTTGAAAACCTCGACCAGGAGGAGAAGCTGGGTCAACCGATGGTCCAGCTGACGTTCTTAACAGACTGGGGCACCCTCGATCTGTTCGTATTACCGTACTTTCGTGAGCGAACGTTTTCCGGAGCAAAAAGGCGGCCACGGGCACCACTGGTGGTTGATACCGATAATCCCGTCTTCCAATCGAGTGCTGAACAGAGCCATGTTGACTACTCGATACGCTGGAGCCACTACTTTGGCGACTGGGACATCGGTCTGGCTCATTTCTCCGGTACCAGCCGCGATCCGCGACTCGTCCCCGGTCTGAACAGTCAGGGCGTACCCGTTTTCATCCCGAACTATGACCAGATCGACCAGTTCAGCCTGGACCTGCAGGCAACCAAAGGGAGCTGGCTGCTGAAACTCGAAGCACTGACACGTGACTTCACTCTCGGTAGAAATAATGCCGCCACCGGAGGCTTTGAGTACACCCTTGTGGGTCTTGGAGAATCAGCGATCGACCTGGGTCTGCTGGTTGAATACCTTTATGACGACAACAACGTTCCCGGACTTGTCACCGCATTTGACGACGATATATTCTTAGGCACGCGTTTTGCGTTTAACGACACTCAGAGCACTGAACTGTTGCTCGGAGGCTCGTTCGATCTCAACCAGCACAGCAACTTTTTCAATATCGAAGGCAGCCGCCGTATCGGTCAGACATGGAAGGCCGAGCTCGAAGTCCGCATATTCGACAATGATGTTCCCACCGACCCTTTCTTCGCCCTCCGCGACGACGACCACGTCCGACTTATTTTTTCCAAATATTTCTAAGCCGTTCTTCAGAAATATCAGACTTAAGGCGCTAGAAATGTGGTCAACGGTCAGCATGAAGTCGGTGCCCGACATTGCTGACCGCAAGGGTAACTACCGTTGACTGTTCAGGCTTGACTATTCTTCTTTCCGCTTTTCACTTTTCACTTTTCACCGCCGCCGACACTTGAATCGTTCTGTTCGCCCGAACTTTCCTGATTCGCTTGTTCTGCCGAGTCCGCCTGTTTCACTTTCTTTTTCATGAGTTTCTCGGCGGCGAGGACGGTTTCATCGACGACGCGCTTGGCGGAGGCCGAGATATCCCCGCGTTTGTATTCCTCCGCGATCATGTTCTCGAACCGGTTGACGAATTCATCGATGGATGGCAGGTCGATATTCGGACGCGGCTGCTCCGTATCCGGTGCCCTCTCGGCCGCCTCGAAAAGATTGATCCACTTTTCTGTTTGCCGCCCGAAGTGCAGAACATCGTAGAAGTATCGCCCGTGGGTGTCTCCACCCTTGATCAGATCAATGATCGCGGCAATGATTGAAACGGGGCTCATTGTCAGATCTCGAAGACCATCAACCAGCAGCTTGCCCTGGAAAACAACAGCATCGCGAAGAAATATTTTTCGTGATCGCTTTTCCTGCTGAGGCGCGTCAGCGTTTTCCTGATTCGTCATCGTCATATTGAATTCACTGCGCTAATCCGTTTCCGACATTCTGGCACTATTGAGGCGACCTCGGTAGCGCCGCAAACAGGCTTCCTGTAAGGTGCAATGGCCCGGTTATTGGTGTTCGGCGCCTCATGACGCGACCTGTATTACCCGACGACCATCTCGACACCGGCGAGGAAAGACTGGGTGTTCTCCTGGTCAACCTCGGCACCCCCGATGCTCCCGACGCCAAAGCGGTCCGGCGCTACCTGGCCGAATTCCTCTGGGACGCCCGTGTCATCGAGATGACGCGTCCATTGTGGTGGTTGATTTTGCACGGCCTCATACTGCCGTTCAGATCCCGTCGGTCAGCGAACGCTTACAGCCAGATATGGACGGATGCCGGGTCGCCACTCAGGGTCATCACAAACGACCTGGGCGCCGCGCTCCAGCAAAATCTCACAGCCCGGCTGCCGGGCCGTGTTCGTGTCACGGTTGGCATGCGTTACGGCAATCCGTCGATCGCTGAGGCTCTGGGTCAACTTCACTCCGCGGCCGCCAGACGTGTTTTTGTATTGCCTCTGTACCCCCAGTACTCGGGGACCACGACCGGGACGGTCTTCGACGCTGTCGCAAAGGTTCTGACTTCCTGGCGCTGGGTGCCGGAGCTTCACTTTGCTAACCACTACCACGATGCGTCGGGTTACATAAACGCATTAGCAGCCTCTGTACGGCACTGGTGGTCAGAACACAATCGGGCAGAAAAGCTGCTGTTCTCATTTCACAGCATCCCGAAGAAATACTTTGATGCCGGCGACCCATATCACTGTCACTGCCAAAAGACGGCCCGGCTCACTGCCGAAGCGCTCGACATCGCAGAATCCGACTGGGACGTGTCGTTTCAGTCCAGACTTGGCACGGCTGAGTGGCTTCAGCCTTATACCGACAAACATCTCCAGCAGTTGGCCGGCGAGGGTATCCGAAACATACAGGTCATATGTCCGGGGTTTGCGGTTGATTGTCTCGAAACCCTGGAGGAACTGGATATCCGCTACCGTGAACTTTTCATGGCCGCCGGTGGTGAAAACTTTGAATACATCCCGGCGTTAAATACACGTACCGATCATATTCAATTTCTTACAGAACTCATTGTGCGCCAATCGGCGGGCTGGCCGGAAACAGACGGCCAGCCCCTGTGATGAACCAGGTGTGGATGCTAGGGCGATTTCTCGAGATCAGTCTTGCAACGGATGATATTGCCGGGTCTTTCGAGTTTTACCGATCACTTGGCTTCCACTCCGTTCCCGTCAGTGACGTCCTTTCTCACCCCTACGCTGTTATGACTGACGGGACACTATTCCTTGGTCTGCACGGTGCTGAGTTCGATTCCCCGGCATTGACGTACGCGAGATCAGAGATCGCGCATTTCGTGAGGGACTTCGAGCAACATGACATTCAGTTCGAGTTCAGCGAGACCCGGGATGACGAATTCAACGAAGCGCACCTCCGTTCACCCGAAGGTGTGCTGCTCAGATTTTTCGAGTCTAGGACGTTTTCGCCACCGCCATTTGAGTACCTCCAATCCTCACTTTGCGGTTACTTTTCTGAATTGCAGCTACCCTGTAAGGATTTCGACGCATCCGTCAATTTCTGGGAATCGTTCGGGTTCGTTTGCCTCGAGCGAAGCGAAGATCCCGATCCGGAAGCCACCCTGACCAGTGATGGTCTCAACATAGGTCTCAGAGACAGAAGCATCATCAGGCGGCCGGTACTCGTGTTTCTGGATCCCGATATGCCTGGCCGCCTGGAAGCCATCCGTGATAAGGGCATGACGCTCAAAA
>CAZJFQ010000012.1:12569-45943 GCA_964545335.1 uncultured Gammaproteobacteria bacterium
TTACGCCCGACCACGAAGCTGGTCAAGTATCGCCTCGTTTTCCAGCGTCGACGTATCCTGGGTTATCTCTTCGCCACTGGCAATTGCTTTCAGTAACCGGCGCATAATCTTGCCCGAACGGGTTTTCGGCAAATTGTCTGCATACCGGATGTCGTCGGGCTTCGCTATCGGCCCGATTTCCTCGGCAACCCATGCCCGTAGTTCTGCTGTCAGTTCGTCCACGTTGCCGGTGGGCCGATCACCGCGCAATACAACGTACGCGAAGATGCTTTCACCTTTTGTTTCGTGCGGTCGTCCAACGACCGCGGCCTCGGCAACCCTCGGGTGTGCTACCAGCGCGGATTCCAATTCCATCGTACCGAGCCGATGTCCGGCAACATTCAGTACGTCGTCGATGCGCCCCATAATCCAGAAGTAACCGTCTGCGTCACGATGTGCGCTGTCGCCGGCAAGGTAATAGCGGTTGTCGAATTTCTCCCAGTAGGTTTCGATATATCGCTGATTGTCGCCCCAGATCGTTCTGAGCATCGAGGGCCAGGGTTTTTTGATAACCAGAAAACCACCTGCACCGGGTTCGGTGACGGGATTGCCGGCTTCGTCAACGACGTCCGCATCGATACCGGGCAGGGCGCGCGTACACGAGCCGGGCTTGGTAGGAAGCGCACCGGGAATCGGCGTGATCATGATCGCACCCGTCTCTGTCTGCCACCAGGTATCAACGATCGGACAACGCTCCTTGCCAATTACCGTGTGATACCACATCCAGGCTTCCGGATTGATCGGTTCGCCAACGGTGCCGAGAAGCCTGATTTTTGACAGATCGTATTGCGCGGGAAATTCGTCGCCGAGCTTCATAAGCGCACGAATTGCCGTTGGCGCGGTATAGAAAACAGTTACGCCGTGATCCTGGCAAATCTTCCAGAACCGTCCGCCGTCCGGAATGGTCGGTGCGCCTTCATACATGACAATAGTAGCGCCGGCTGCAAGCGGGCCATAGGCCACATAAGTATGGCCGGTTACCCAGCCAACGTCCGCCGTACACCAGAACACATCATCGTCGTTGAGGTCGAATACCCACTTATTGGTGACCTTCGCATGCAGCAGATATCCACCGCTGCAGTGCTGGATTCCTTTCGGCTTTCCGGTCGATCCCGACGTATATAAAAGATAGAGCGGATGTTCGGCATTGACCCATTCGGGTTCACAATTGTCGGACTGCCTGTCAGTGACGTCGTGCCACCAGATGTCGCGGCCGTCTTTCATCAAAATATCGTTACCGGCGCGTTTGAGCACGACGACCTTTTCTATAGTCGGGCACGCACCGTCCAGTGCTTTGTCGGCCGCGGCCTTCAATTCAACGACACCGCCGCCACGGGTTCCACCGTCCGCTGTAATCAGGAGTTTTGCCCCGGCATCCTCGATCCGGTCCTTGAGCGAAGTTGCCGAGAAGCCGCCAAAAACAACGGAATGTACGGCACCAATACGTGCACAGGCCTGCATCGCGATAACAGCTTCCGGCACCATCGGCATATAGATGACCACCCGGTCGCCGGTGACGATCCCCTGCGCTTTGAGCGCATTGGCAAACCTGCAGACCTCTGCGTGAAGCTCCGCATAAGACAAGGTGCGCGTATCGCCTTGTTCCCCTTCAAAAATAATCGCTGGTTTGCTGGCGCGGTCGGCAAGATTCCGGTCCAGACAGTTGTAGGAAACGTTGAGTTCGCCGTCGGTAAACCAGCGGTAGTTCGGCGCGTCGCTGTCGTCAAGAACGGTAGTGAATTCTTTATGCCAGGCGATTTCCTCGCGGGCGAGTTCCGCCCAGAAGCCTTCGTAATCCTTTTGTGCCTTTTCGTGCAGAGCCTCGAGGTCTGCTGCTTTGATTCGTGCCCTCGCGACGAAATCTGCCGGCGGCTCGAACAAACGCTCTTCATGAAGAATGGATTCGATGTTCTGCTGTGTCATTATTTTTCTCGCAGAAGATGGTGCCGGCGTATCAGGGCCGCCTGATTATACCTGTTCGATGCGTGAACTCTTCGGCCGGGCCATTCTGTCAAATCGATGGCTAGCCAAGCTCAGCAAGCAGGTAGTCGATCATCGATTCCGCCTGCGCCGCATAGCCGCCACCAAAGAGATTGAAGTGATTGAGAACGTGGTAGAGGTTATAGAGTTCGGACCGGACCGGCGCGCCACTGTCCGGTGTCCGGTTCGAATCATAGGCCGCATAGAATTCGCTGCCGAATCCGCCGAACAGACGGGTCATCGCGATATCGGCCTCGCTGTCGCCATAGTAAACAGCGGGATCGAAGATGACCGGATTATCCTGATCATCGGCGGCCCAGTTGCCGCCCCACAAGTCTCCGTGCAATAGCGACGGCTCGGGCGTGTAGGTCTCAAAAAACCGATGCACCGATTCCAGCAATCGACAGCCGCTGTCGAACAGTGGGCCCGGGGCATTATTTTGCAGCGCCAGATCCAGCTGAAACCTCACACGCCGCTCGGAAAAAAAGCGAACCCAACTGTCATTGGGTTCGTTTATCTGGGGGGTGCTGCCAATCGTGTTCTCACGGCACCATCCGAACTTTTCGGCCGTCCTCCGATGCTGCGCGGCGAGTTGTTCTCCGAGCCGGGCAGCGGTTTGACCACCGCCACGCGTAAGTCCGATGTATTCGAGCATGAGGAACGCGTCGCTCCCCGTTTGTCCCGCAAGAAGTGGCCGTGGCACGCGGACGGCCTTTGCTTCGGCAAGTTCATTGAGCCCTTCAATTTCGGCGCTGAACATCGCGATGGTGTCGCGCCGGTTTGTCTTTATGAAATAGCGCGCGTCCGCCCCCCGAACCTGCCACCCTGAGTTGATCGACCCGCCTCCTACACCGCGAGCTGTCGCAGGATCAATCGCAAACCCTGCATCACCGGCAACGTTCGCAATACCGTTCCAGTCAGGCATCGGGTTTGTATGAACTCAGGAAAAAGATTGTGCCAGCCGGTCAAGCCGCCGCCGCATGCCGGTACCAAATCCGGCGCGATCAAATATTCCGGTCATGGCAACGATATCCGGTTGCTTACGCGTAAGACTCGTCAGACGTGTTTGCAAAGGAACCGTATAACAGATCTCCGTGAGTCGGCGAGCCAGGTATGCGTTTTCGCGATGATTCTCGAGGCGTTCGGCGACTTTCGATGCACCTCGCAATGGCAGATGACGGATCTCATGCAGACTGTCATAAATATGATCGAGCGATTCGAAGTTTTCGAACAATATCTGCGCCGTCTTCTTACCAATTCCCGGAACGCCACGAATGTTGTCCACAGCGTCTCCCGTGAGTGCGAGATAATCTGCTACCTGCTCGGGTCTGACGCCGAATACCTCCTTTATCTTCCGGTATGGGACACGTGTATTGTTTGCGTAGTCCCAGTAAACATCACCGTTGCGCAGAATCTGGGTCAGATCCTTGTCGCGCGAAACAATGACAGACTTGATCCCCGCCTTACGCGCTTTTTTCGCAAGTGTTCCAATGATGTCATCCGCCTCGTATTCACCACTGGCGAATTCCGTGATTCCAAGGGCACGGGTAAGTTCACGACACCACGCGAATTGAGGCTTGAGATCTTCGGGCGGCGGTTCGCGGTTCGCCTTGTACTCGGGATAGATCTCGTTGCGATAGGAACTTGTCAGGCTTTCGTCAAAGGCGACGGCTATGCGCGTCGCCCGCGTTTTTTCAAGGAAGTCGAACAGAAAGCTGCCAAATCCGTATAACGCGTTGACGGGAGTTCCCTCATCATCGGTCATGGAATCCGGTATGGAAAACCAGGCTCGAAAAATATAAATGCTGGCGTCGATCAGGTGTAGTTTTTCTGCCGATGCGGCCATAGCCTGTCCGGGCGCCCGGATCTGAGTGTTATTCGCTTTCTATGTTTATCAGGCCGTGCCAGCCAACTCGAACTTCAGTCGCTCGTGCAGGGGGCTGGTACGCGGAAAGTGTGCCACGAGGTATTCCATCTGATCCGCCAGGACCCGCCTGCCCTTCAAGTAGATGTATTCGACATAGGTAGGCTTGAACGGGATAGCTAGCAACTGCATGTCCGCCTGCTCGGGTTTCCTGTTGCCCTTGTGATGGTTGCAACGTTTGCAAGCGGTTACGACGTTGGTCCATACGTCCTCGCCACCGAGACTGAACGGACGCACATGGTCCCGTGACAATTCGAACGAACGGAACTGACCGCCGCAGTAAAGGCACAGGTATGCATCGCGGCGAAAAAGGGTTTCATTGTTCAGCGGCGGCGTGTAATCGTCGCGTAGACGACCCGGGTTACAGCTGTTTCCGTGGGTAGCAACGATCGAGTTGACGTCGATAATGCTGCGCAATCCGGTACGTGCGTTGGTACCGCCGTGCAGGCGATACAACAAGCTGCCACATGCGTAGGCCACCTGACCGGTGTGATAGAGCCGGACCGCGTCCCGGTAGTCAATCCACTCGAGCGGCATGCCGCCGACGTCGGTCCTGAGTACCTGCTGAGCTAGGTTCTGCATAATGCCAAGCCCCCATCGGGCTTTGGCCTGTCTCACGGTCCTATTGTTCTCGTAAAGCCATGCGAAAAGCAACTCTCATTATGTCGATTGAGGTTTCCGGGCAGGGCCGGACTCAATCCCGCCGCCGATTTTCTGTACACTTATCCGCCGACCGGGCCGGCATGTACTGAAAGCCCGCCAACAAAGAAGATTCTAGGAGTCAGAATCATGCCGCTTACGATAGGCGTGCTCACCGAAACCGAGCCCGGCGAAACACGAGTTGCCCTGGTCCCGGAGATTGCCGCCCGGTTTCGCGACAAGGGTGTTGATATTGTCATCGAGGATGGTGCAGGGGACGGCGCAGGTATCGCGTCTTCAGCCTTTGAGGATGTATCTGTTGAACGCGACAGGAAATCGATTCTGTCCGGCGCAGATGTTTTGCTTACGGTTCAGCCGCCCGACCCGGAAGATATCGACAGATTGAAAAAGGATGCGGTTGTCGTGGGCTTTCTCGATCCCTATGCACGCGAAACACTCATCGACGCCTTTTGCAAACATGGGATAACGGCATTTGCGATGGAGCTGGTGCCGAGAATTTCACGTGCGCAGTCCATGGATGCCTTGTCATCGCAGGCAGCAGTGGCTGGTTATAAAGCGGCATTGATCGCCGCGAACCACGCTTCGAAGTTCTTCCCAATGCTGACAACGGCAGCCGGTACGATCCGACCGTCACGAGTTCTGGTAATCGGTGCAGGCGTTGCCGGGTTGCAGGCAATTGCAACGGCGAAACGCCTCGGCGCGATCGTCGAAGGCTACGACGTTCGTTCAGCAACCAAAGAACAGATTGAATCCCTAGGCGCTCGTTTTGTCGACACCGGCGTCAGCGCAGAAGTTGAAGGCGGCTATGCCCGTGAACTCACGGATGAAGAGCGAGCGACACAACAAATCGTTCTCAACGATCACATCGCCGCTTCCGATGTCGTCATCACGACAGCAGCCGTGCCCGGCAAGCCTGCCCCCCGAATTATCGACCGTGGCACGGTGGAAAAGATGCAGTCGGGCTCGGTCATCGTCGATCTGGCGGCTGAAACCGGCGGCAACTGCGAGCTCACAAAAGCCGGGAAAGTCTTGGATCACAAAGGTATCCGCATCGTCGGTCCCAAAAATCTCTCCGCGTCTGTGCCGCGTCACGCCAGCGAAATGTATTCCAGGAATCTTTATAACTTTTTGAGCCCCGCGATCGAGGACGGAGTGCTGAGCATAGACTGGGAAGACGAAGTTTTTTCCGGCAGCGCGCTGACACACCAAGGTGAGATAAGACACCCGGGCGTCAGACAGGCGCTCGCTAAATAGGGTCGGGGAGACCATCGATGATCGATATCAGCGGATTTGTCGCTCTGTTCATTTTCATGCTGGCGGCCTTCACAGGTTACGAGGTTATCTCGCGTGTGCCGGTAATTCTCCACACGCCGCTCATGTCCGGCTCAAACTTTATTCACGGCATTGTGCTCGTCGGTGCGATGGTGGCGCTCGGTGCCGCGGACACCGCGCCGGAGCGTGTTATTGGCTTTATCGCCGTGGTTCTGGCCGCCGGCAATGCGGTAGGCGGGTATGTCGTCACTGAAAGAATGCTGGAAATGTTCAAGTCGAGCGGGGAGAAAAAATAATGGGCGACCTGCTCTCTCCCGCGATAGCCAACAACCTGATCCAGGGGAGTTATTTCCTGGCCGCGGTCCTGTTCATCATGGGACTGAAAAAGATGAGTTCCCCCGTCACGGCCCGCGGCGGGATCATCTGGGCAGGTCTCGGCATGGTACTTGCCACTGTCGTCACATTTGGCTGGGACGGCATGCAGAACTACGCCCTGATGTTTGCCGCCATCGGCGTCGGCGGCGGGCTGGCCTGGATTACCGGCAAACGTGTCGCGGTGACAGACATGCCGCAGATGATCGCGCTCTACAACGGTATGGGAGGCGGCGCGGCAGCAGCAATTGCGGCGGTGGAACTCATCAAGGGCGCCGAACACGAGATCGTTGTGCTGACTCTTGCCGTCCTCGGGGCATTGATCGGGTCGGTCTCGTTCTCCGGTTCCATGGTCGCGTTCGGGAAATTACAGGGGCTGATCAGGAAATCATTTCGTTTCCCCGGTCAGAATATCGTCAACCTGCTCCTGCTGATTGCAACACTGGTACTCGGCGGCATGCTGGTTCTTGACGTACATGCCGACATGATGCTGATCGGTGTCTTTTTTGGTCTCGTTTTGCTGCTGGGCGTCCTGATGACATTGCCTATCGGCGGCGCTGACATGCCAGTCGTCATATCGCTCTACAACGCGCTAACCGGTCTCGCAGTTGCTTTCGAGGGATTCGTGCTCGACAACGCTGCAATGATTATTGCCGGTACCGTGGTCGGTGCGGCCGGCACGCTGCTGACACAACTGATGGCAAAGGCGATGAATCGCTCGCTGGCGAATGTACTGTTCAGCGGTTTTGGCGAGACGGTGCAGCACCAAGGGGGCGAAGTTGCCGGCACAATGAAACCCATCGAGGCAAACGATGTCGGTGTCATGATGGCGTTTGCTCAAAAGGTAATCATCGTCCCCGGATACGGTATGGCCGTAGCGCAGGCTCAGCACAAGATCTGGGAGCTGGCGCAGCTGCTCAAGCAACGTGGCGTTATGGTTAAGTTTGCGATTCATCCCGTCGCCGGTCGAATGCCTGGCCACATGAACGTGCTGCTCGCCGAAGCAGGTGTTCCTTATGACATGATCTACGATATCGACGAAATCAATGCGGAGTTCGACGCCACCGACGTCACGTTGGTGATCGGGGCCAATGACGTCGTCAATCCTGTCGCACGTTCGCAGCCGGACAGCCCCATCTATGGCATGCCCATACTCAATGCGGACCGTGCAAAGAATTGCATTGTCATCAAGCGTGGCCAGGGTAAAGGCTTTTCCGGAATAGAAAACGCGTTGTTCTTCCTCGACAACACGCGAATGCTCTACGGCGACGGCCAGGCCGCCGCCTCGCAACTAATCACTGCCGTTAAAAGCTTGTAGGCAAAATAAGCAATACCAGAATTCAAGCCGAAGACCTTAACGGAGTACACGGAGTAAAAATATGGATAATTGAAAAGGCCGGCAGAAGCCGGCCCGTTTTGAGCAATTCAGTTGGCCAGCGAAGCTGGCCTTTTTATTTATAGTTCAAGTTCTCCGTGTACGCTGTGGAGGCCATTGTTTAAAAGCAACATCTGCACCAAATCTTACTGCCACCTCAATCTGTTTTGCGGCGGTCCGTTCGGTGTTGGCGCATGCGGTCACGGACGCGCTGGCGTTGTTCCGGTGTCATCCGGTCCCATTTTGCCCGTAGCTCCTGGCGTTTCTCGGGCGGCAGGTCTCTGAATTCCCGCCCGGCCCGGCGCAATCGACGCCTCTGATCCGGCGTTAGCTGCTTGTAGTGATTCCAGTTCGAACGGATAGCCTGCTGACGTTCCGGTGGCAGTTGCCGCCACTGATCAAATCTGTCCTGGGCCCGTGCACGCTGCTCCGGATCCATTTTGATAAAGCGCCGCGAACCGTTCGCGAACATGTTCTGCCGGTCCGCAGGCAGATCTGCCCAACGATCCTGAAGCGGGTCGAGGAGCTGCTGCTCCTCAGCGCTCAGAGAATTCCACGGTACAGCGTCATCCTGTGCAACAACGGCAGAACCCACCGTAACCAGCAGCAGGGCCAGTAAAAGTTGTTTCAGTCTAGAGCGCATCGCTGTCGACCTCTTTCTCTGCATCCTTGTCAGAAATGTGTTCATCGCTGAATTCGGGCAGCTTGAGTACTTCAGTCCAGTTCCCATCGTCACTTTCCAGGCTGCCCAGGTATTCGAGAAACTCGATGTCTACAAACTCCGTGTCCTCCGCGTGCGAGATCGTAGGGGCGAGCATGGTGATTAATACCGCTGCCAGTGTGTAATCCCCTCGCGGCATGAATACTTAACCCAGATCACCGGATTCATCGAGCCACGCATAAAATTCAAGGTCCTCGTAAAACTCGAGTTCCTCTTCATCTGAGAAAAGCTCCAGGTCTTCCAGCACTGTCGCCAGTGTTTCCGGAAATTCCGTCGGGCGTTCTTCACCCGTCCACAACAGCACGGCGAGAAATGTTGCCGTAGCCACAGCTGCAGCCGGAACCCATCGGATATAACCTGGACGCCCCACTTCCAGGGTTTCCAGCGCTGCGTGGTGTGCGCGATTCAATCGCGACATCACGTGAGCGTCGAGATCTTCCGTGCCCTGATCGAGCATCGCTTTGACACGACGTTCAAAATCAGTGTGTTTGTCTTCCCCAGTCATGGCATGAAGTCTCCAAGTTTTTCCCTCAGTGCATGGACGGCACGTGAATAGTGCGTTTTTACACTGCCCTCCGAGCAACCCATCGCCCGGGCCGTCGCGGCCACGTCCATCCCTTCGAACAACCGCAACAGCAGCGCCTGCTGCTGCCGCTTCGGTAGCGCTGTAATGGACGCATCGAGCGCTACCATGGATTCGTCAATCATGACCCGGTCTGCTGTCGCCGGGTTGCCGGTGTCCGGTGCCCGTTGAATCGGGTCCGCATCTTCGTCATCACCGTGCCCGGTCCCGAACCAGGCCATTACTTTTGACCTTACTATCGACCGGCGTTGCCAGTCGCGGATACGGTTCTTCAGGATGCGATAGAAAAGGGGCCTGAGCTCGTCTTCCGGCTTCCCTGCATACCGTCTTGCCAGTTGCATCATTGCATCCTGCACTATGTCGAGGGCCTCATCCGTATCGTTGACCGCGAACCTGGCGATGCGGAACGCCTTGCGCTCCACGCTTTTCAAGAACCGGTCCAGTTCCCGGGCTGTTTCCAGCGCTTTCCCCTCGCTTGTGTCCCGGGCGACTTCAGGCTGGCCCCACATGGCAAACCGTTCCGCAGTGACCGCAGCCGTTCTCATTCACCTGTCGCCCGTACGAGCCCGGGTTTTACACAATCGGCAGGGGAAGTGCCAGCAGACATCCCGCCTGCCCCCTTTTCGCTTGCGACCGCGAAACCAATTATCAGAATCCGTTCTGACACCGCTTGTCTTTTTCCTCCCTGACGGTGACCGGGCCGATACACCTGATCCTGCTCAGGGTTACACTACCCTGCCGATAACCCTTATAACGCAGTCGCCGCGAGCAGGTTGACAGGATTATGTAAGGTCTTGTTCTTAAGGCGCTTTATGTCGAGAGCTTATTTTTTGACCATACTGCAGACCCCACACGGTATCCGGGCGCTGGCTGGGTTGGTCCCAATTTCTTCACATAGTTTTCCACAGAAATTGTGGATAACCGCCGCGAAGCCTTTCCGGGCGCGAGTCTGAGCCGATGGCCCGGGAACCGATTCTGCGTGTCGCAGTGGACACTCCGGTGCCTACTCTTTTTGACTATCTTCCGCCGAAAACCGTCAACGGCGAGCTTGAGCCGGGGCTACGTCTCACGGTGCCTTTCGGCCGCCGCCAGGTGACCGGTCTCCTGGCCGACGTTGTCTCGCAACCAACCATCGACCGCCTGCGCCTTAAACGTGCCGTCGCCATCCTCGACGAGGAGCCGGTATTGAGTCCGGGTCTTATCGAAATGCTCAGCTGGGCGGCGGCGTATTATCACCATCCACCGGGCGAGGTTTTTGCAACGGCACTGCCGGCCGGACTTCGACGAGGCCAGCCGCAGACAGTGACAACCGAGTTTTGGTTTGTGACCGAAGCTGGCCTCGCGCAAGACGATGACGCACTGGCGCGACGGGCTCCACGGCAAGCGGAGTTGCTCATGTGGTTACGGGCTCACGCAGCAGGTGCAACCTATGAAGACATTGCCGATGCCGTCGGCGATTGCCGGGCGCAGCTACGCTGTTTGCGATCGAAATCCTTTATTGCCAGCCGTACCGTGGTTTGCGACCCGGTTGCATGTCCGGGTGAAGGCTCGACCGAGGCGCCGCGACCAACTCCTTCACAGCAAAAGATCATCGATGCATTTTCCAAAGATCGAGAACGCTTCAGCACGTTTCTCATCAACGGCGTGACCGGCAGCGGGAAAACGGAGGTTTACCTGCGCATCATCGAGGATGTTACAGCGCGTTCCAGGCAGGCACTGGTTCTCGTTCCGGAAATCGGACTGACACCGCAGCTGGTCGAGCGTTTCAGACGCCGGCTCAAGGTTCCCATGACCGTGCTTCACTCCGGGCTGACAGATCGCGAACGGCTGGATGCCTGGCGTCTTGCCCGCAATGGAACAGCATCGGTCGTCATCGGCACACGGTCGGCCGTGTTTGCGCCGCTTCCCGACCCCGGCGTCATCATCGTGGACGAAGAGCACGACAGTTCATACAAGCAGCAGGACGGATTTCGTTATCACGCCCGCGACCTTGCCGTGCGTCGCGGTCAGAAGGCCCACATTCCAGTAATCTTGGGCTCGGCAACCCCTTCCCTCGAGAGTCTCCATAACGCCGCTCGCGGCCGTTACCGTATTTTTGATCTGACGCAGCGACCCGGTCAGGCGAAACCACCCGACATCAGCGTCGTTGATTTACGCGGTCACGCCGTCGACAAGGGATTCTCCACGCCATTGATTCTCAAGATGCAGCAACATATTGATCGGGGCGGTCAGGTACTGCTGTTTCTAAATCGGCGTGGATACGCTCGCGCGTTGTTCTGCGCCGCCTGTGGCTGGGTCGCCATGTGCCCGCGGTGTGACGCACGGATGATCCTGCACCAGGGTCGCGGGGTGCTTCGCTGCCATCACTGCGGTCGCGAGCAGGCGCCGATTACCGCATGCGGTGACTGCAGTGCTTCGTTGATTGCAGTGGGACAGGGCACGGAGAAGATTGAAGAAACGCTGGCGGACAAATTTCCTGATATCCCGCTCGGACGCATCGATCGTGACACCATGCACCGCAAGGGCGCCCGTAGAGCATTTATCGACGACGTTCTTTCCGGGCGCATCAGGCTGCTGATCGGCACGCAGATGCTGACCAAGGGACATCATTTCCCGGAAGTGAGCCTGGTCGGCGTAATCAATGCCGATCACGGTCTATTTGGTACAGATTTTCGATCCGACGAGCGACTGGCGCAGACCATCATACAAGTTGCAGGTCGCGCCGGGCGGGCAGAAAGGCCCGGCGAAGTCCTCGTTCAGACCTCCTACCCGGAGCATCCGTTGCTCAAACGACTTATCAGCGAAGGTTATGAGGGGTTCGCAGCCGCGGCTTTGAACGAAAGACGGCAGGCCGGCTGGCCGCCTTTTTCGCATCTCGCGCTGATCCGAACGGAATGCGCAACACGGGATCCGGGCTACCAGCTGTTAAACGAAGTCCGGCTCGCGGTGGAACCCACCTGCCCTACCGGCGTCCGGCTACTCGGCCCGGCGGCCGCCCCCATGGAACGTCGCGCGGGCCGGTTCAGGGCCCAGCTTTTGATACAGGCTGCGGAACGCGGGCCGTTGCACACGTTACTCGATGAATTGGTGCCGATGATTGCCGGACTACCTGATGCTCGTCGGGTGCGGTGGTCCATCGACGTCGATCCGATCGAACTGTTTTGATCCTGACTCGTTGTTCCATCCCGCGGCTCTTCCATTGAGTTTGGGCGCGGCTGTAGACTCACGCGCTTGGCCTGTGACGGAGTTTGCTTTGAAGAAACAACTTCAATCATTGATCGCGGCCGCGCTCGACAAGCTCGAGGCTGACGAGATCCCCGCCACGGATCCGATAATTGAGCGTGCCCGCGACCCGCGTCACGGTGATTTCGCGAGCAATGTCGCCATGAAGCTGGCCGCGATCGTGGGTCGTCCCCCGCGCGAGCTGGCGGCCAGCATCGTCGCTGCCCTGCCGGCATCGGAACTCGTCAGCAAGGTGGATATTGCCGGTCCTGGTTTTATCAATTTCACTCTCAGCCCCGCGGCCTACCACCGTGAAATCGAGTCCACCCTAGATCAGGGCAATGGATATGGTCGCAGCGATATCGGTTCTGGACAGCGTATTCTGACTGAATTTGTCTCGGCCAACCCGACTGGCCCGCTGCACGTCGGGCATGGTCGCCACGCCGCGTATGGCGCGTCGGTCAGCAATGTGCTGGAAGCCGCCGGTTACCAGGTAGACCGGGAGTATTACGTAAACGACTCCGGCCGTCAGATGAACATACTCACGGTCAGTGTCTGGCTGCGCTACCTCGAGCTTAACGGCGAGAGTCTGCCGTTTCCCCGAGGTGGCTACCGCGGTCAGTATGTGCTGGAGATTGCCAAACAAATAGAAGCAAAACGCGGCATCAAGCTGACCTGCAAGGCAAACGAACTGACAAGAGATTTGCCGGCGGACGCGCCAGACGGTGATGCAGACACGTATATCGACGCGATGATCGAACGCGCACGTGAAACGCTTGGCGCCGGATCATTTCGTGAAATTCAGAATTTTGCACTCAAGGTAATCCTGGAAGATATCAGGAGCGACCTGCACGAATTCCGCGTCGACTATGACGAATGGTTCTCCGAACGCTCATTGCAAGAAAGCGGCGCGGTTGAATCGACGATTGAGAAACTGACTGTGGCCGAAAAGATTTACAAAAAAGACGGTGCACTCTGGTTCCGGAGCACCGACTACGGTGACGAAAAGGATCGCGTCGTCGTCAAAGAGAACGGTCAGGCAACGTATTTTGCAGCCGATCTCGCCCATCACGCGATCAAACATGAACGTGGGTACGATCATCTGATCAACGTGCTGGGTGCCGATCATCATGGATACGTGTCGCGCATCCGTGCCGGGTACGAGGCAATGGGCGGTGAGCGCGATCGCTTTGAGATCCCGCTGATGCAGTTTGTCACCCTCTATCGTGGTGGAGAGAAGGTGAAGATGTCGACCCGGTCCGGCGAGTTCATCACATTGCGCGAACTCCGAGAGGATGTCGGCAATGATGCATCCCGCTATTTCTATGTCATGCGCTCCAATGACCAGCATCTCGATTTCGACACGGATCTGGCGAAGGCGCACACTAAAGACAACCCGGTATATTACGTGCAATACATGCATGCACGTATCTGCAGTGTGTTTGAAAAAATGACGGAACTTGGGTGGACGTGGGATGAAAAACGGGGGCGCGAAAATCTAGATCGTCTGGATCAGAAGCTCGAGATCAGTCTCATGCGAAGTCTGAGTCGATATCCCGAGGTTATCGAACTGGCAGCGGCAAACCGGGCACCCCATCTCCTCGCGCATTACCTGCAGGAGCTAGCTAACGACTTCCACACCTGCTACCAGGCTCACAAAATCCTGATCGAGGACGAACCGTTGAGACACGCCCGACTGGCGTTGGCTACCGCGGCGCGACATGTAGTCGGTAGCGGTTTGTCCCTTCTTGGTGTCGACGCGCCGGAGTCGATGTAAACACTCATGGCCAGAGGACGACGCAGACGACGCCCGAGCCGCAAGGCCGATGCTCCCGGTTGGGTGTGGATGATTTGCGGTCTGGCGGTAGGTCTGTCGGTTGCGCTCTATATCCATATCAGGAACCTCGCGGAGCAACGAGGATCGGAACCGCAGACCGTCGAACGAACTGCAGAGACAAAAACAACCGCTGCGGAACCGTCACAGAACCAGGACACTGACGGTTTCAGTTTCTATGAGCTCCTGCCTCGCTTCGAAGTCATCATCCCGGACCACGATGGTCGCGCGAGACCGGATGTGACTCCTGCCGCTGTCGAAGAACCCGGTCAATACGTTCTCCAGGCTGGTTCATTTTCAACCTTCGCTGATGCGGACCGTCGGAAAGCCCAGCTTGCACTGTTCGGCATTGAATCACGAATACAGCGGGTCACGATCGATGACGATGAGTGGCACCGCGTCCGTATCGGTCCGATTACGGATCTGACCGAACTCAATGACATTCGCGATACTCTCCGCAACGCGGAAATCGAAGTACTGCTGATTCGTGCGGATAATTGATCTATTTACATTGACCCGCCGACCCGCGTGCTGTGCAAAAGCAGCCGGGGCGATCCTGGTTCTCCTTGCAGCGGGCTGTGCTGTCACGGCACCTGAACCGGAAGCCGAACCCGCACAACCGGCTTTTGCTGAACCGGCACCGGCTGAGCCGCTGCCACCGCCAGTTGAACCGCCATTACCGTCAATAACAATTGCCGCAGTCGGCGACGTCATGATCGGCACGAATTACCCGCTCAATCATCTGCCGGACGATGACGGTTTGGGATTTCTCTCGGCTGTTGCTCCGACTCTGAAAGCCGCCGATGTGGTCTTCGGCAATCTTGAGGGTACGCTGATCGATATTGGTGAGCCGGCAAAACAATGCAGTGATCTTTCCCGCTGCTATGTGTTTCGTTCACCGACTCGTTATGCATCGCATCTCAATGATGCTGGTTTCGACGTGCTGAGCCTTGCGAACAACCATGGCCTCGATTTCGGTGAGCACGGCCGCAGCGAGACGATGCATGCTCTCAACAGAGCCGGCATTCGTCATTCTGGGCGCATCGGTGACATTGCGAGCTGGCAGACAGGCCGCAGAACAATGGCGATGATCGCATTCTCGCCTACGCGATGTTCTTACTCATTGCTCGACATCGAGGCAGCGGGGCGGCTGGTCGCAAGACTTGCTGAAAGTCACGACACCGTGATCGTTTCATTTCACGGTGGTGCTGAGGGACTGGATGCGGATCACGTGGTACCGGGCGAAGAGGAGTATCTAGGAGAGAAGCGCGGTGATCTGATTGGTTTTTCCCATCGCGTCATCGATGCGGGCGCTGACCTGGTCATCGGTCACGGGCCGCATATTCCGCGCGCATTGGAAATCTACAATGACAGGCTTATCGCCTACAGCCTGGGTAACTTCGCAACCTATTACGGCATTAGCGTCCAGGGACGCAAAGGCTACGCCCCGATCCTGATTGCCGAACTCGATGAGGCAGGCCGTTTCATTGGCGGCCGCATAAAGTCAGCCATCCAGCTCCGCCCCGGCGGGCCGCAGCCCGATCCGGAACAACGTGCGTTCCGAATGATGAGGCGATTGAGCCTCGAGGATTTCCCGGAAACAGCCCCATTGTTTGAGAACGACGGAACAATCAAACCAAGGCACTAGGCGATAGGCTCTAGGCGCCAGGAACCAAAGAGCTGTATCGCGCAATTGGAAGTCTCAATCGCTTCAGCGCTACTCCCCGCGTCCCGCTTCCCGCTACCCGCTTCCCGCTTTTCTTAGTTTCCATCGTCCGAATGTCCAATCTCCACGCCAAGTTGCTTCAGTTTCCGGTAAAGGTGCGTGCGCTCCATGCCGACTCGTTTTGCGAGCTGTCCGACCTTACCGCCGCACAGGAGCAACTGTTGCTTGAGATACGCTTTTTCAAACTGCTCCCGCGCCTCGCGCAGCGGCAGCGACAAAAGGTCCTGTTTGACCAAAGTCGCGGTCTCTGACGATTCCATAGTTAAAGCGTTTTCGATCTCGTCGAGAGAGATTTCATCCGGGCCGTCCAGAATAAGAAGGCGCTGCACCAGGTTTTTCAGCTCGCGTACATTTCCCGGCCACGGATAATTTCGGAGACGGTTTTGTGCGGCCACGCTAAACCTGCGAAACGGCAGGTCCTCATTGTCGACCAGCTTGTCTACGTAATAGCGAAGCAGATCCGGTACGTCTTCGGCGTATTCGCGGAGCGGGGGGATGCGTAGCGGGATCACGTTCAGATGGGAAAGCAGATCCGCTCGAAAAGCACCACGTTCTGCCAGTTCCTGAAGTCCCGGCTGTGCCGAACTGATTATCCGACAGTTCAGCTTCGTGAGATTGCTGCCCCCGACATGCGTGAATCCACCCTGCTCCAGCGCACTGAGGAGAACCCGCTGGGCATTCTGGCCCAGGTCACCCAGCTCGTTGATAAAGAGCACACCTCCCGCGGCTTGCTCGAGATATCCCGGCACTACATCACCGTGCTGTTCGGTTCCCAGCAACTGCTCGTCGGCGTTGTCACGTGTCAGTGCCCCTGCAACCAGTACGACGAATGGTCCGGTGGATCGCGGGCTTAATGTGTAGACATAGCGGGCAAAAGCTTCCCGGCCCGTGCCGGCTTCGCCGGTGGCAAGTATGGGTGTGTCGTAACTGGCGACCTTGCGAACGCTGTCCCGCAATACCTTCATCACTTCGCTCTTGCCGACTGGAGCGGCAAGTGGGGGCACGAGCTGACGCGCGGGTTTTGCGTGGCCGCGGCCTTCTTTCAGTGCGCGCTCGACGGTTCTCAGGAGATTGGCGAGCGATATCGGTTTTTCGATGTAGTCAAAGGCGCCCAGTCTGGTCGCCTCAACCGCGGTCTCGACCGTACCATGCCCGGACATCATGACTACCGGGCAATCCAGCCCCTCCTGCCGCGACCATTCGCGCAACAACGTAATGCCATCCGTATCCGGCATCCAGATGTCCAGGAGGACAAGATCCGGGTTTGCCTGTGATCTCGAATCCCGCGCCTCCTGTGCGTCAGCGGCAACGGCAACGTCGTAGCCCTCGTCGGTCAGAATCTCCTTGAGCAGTGACCGGATCTCCGACTCATCGTCCACGACGAGTATCTGTGGCGTAGTCATGCGCGTTCTCTCCTGCTTTCGCGTCGCGCGGCTCCGGACAGCATGGCTGCACGTGCTGTCTCATCGAGCGGAAAATCCATGTGTACTTCCGCGCCGCCCTGCTTCTGGTTTCTCGCTTCAATGCGACCACCGTGTTCTTCGACAAGTTTTTTGACAATTGCAAGTCCGAGGCCGGTTCCCTTGGGCTTGCTTGTTACGTAAGGGTCAAAAACCTGGTCGACGGCATCTGCCGGAAACCCGGGACCATTGTCGGCGACGATGATTCGGACCAGGCTGATTTCATTTTCCTTGATCAGCCGTGTCGTCACTTCAATTCGTGGGTTTTCACGCCCTTCCAGTGCTTCAACTGCGTTTCGCAACAAATTGTGCAGCATCTGTCTGAGACGTCCCGGGTCAGCTTCAAGATCGTGAATGTCGGGATCAAGCACAAGCCCGAGCTTAGTACCCAGCTCCTGTGACCGGTACAGGTCGGAAACTTCCGATACCAGCCGATTTACATCCACGTAGGAAAACTCGAGTTCCGGTGCGCGTGCATACTCGCTGAAAGCGTTGACCATGTCCTTCATGGCTTCGACCTGCTGCACGATCGTATGTGTTGCACGATCCAGCACCTGTGCCTCTGTATCTGACATCTCTCCCAGATAGCGGCGACGCATCCTTTCGGCGGACAGTTGTATGGGTGTCAGCGGATTTTTGATTTCGTGTGCCAGGCGGCGGGCTACCTCACCCCAAGCGGCTTCTTTCTGAGTCTGAAGAAGTTCGGTAATGTCGTCGAAGACCACGACGTGACCGCCGACCGTTTCGCCTTCACCGGGCAGCGCCGTACAGGCACACATCAGCACACGCCGGCTGCCACCGGCCCTCAAGACAAGCTGCTCCCGCCACTCTGTCTCGCCCGCTTCGATGTGATTGCGACAAACGTCCACGAACTGCGCCATCATGGGATGGGGTGCAGCTAGCTTTGGCAGGAATTCGCCTTTTCCTGCCTCCAGATCCACACCCAGTATCGTACTGGCCGCTTCGTTCGCCGTTCGTACCGTGAGATCAGGCTCAAGTGCGATAACACCTGTCGACAGGCGTGCCAGGATTGCTTCGAGGCTGGCGCGCTCGCTTTCAACCTGCTGTTCACTCTGGCGAGCTATTTCGCGAGTCTTTGCAAGCCGCATGGTCATATCGTTGAACGAATTCACCAGGAAGCCGATTTCATCACGTGAGGGCATGGGCAACCGGGTATCGAAATCACCTTTTGCCACCGCGCGCGTTCCGGCCACCAGGTCTTGTATTGGCGCAACCAGCCTTCTCGCTGCAAAGAACGCGCCCCATACGGCCGTCAGCACTGCGAACAGCAAAATTAGCGACAAAGTGAGCGTAAAGTTCGTTTGCAGCGGCGCTTTCAAAATCTCCAGCTCGGCATAACGGGTTCGCGCTTTCTGAACAGTATTCGCCAGCAAGCTGATTCTGGCTGCTACGGGAAACAGCGCTTCGACAACCCGTCCTTCGTCGACATACGCCATGCCCGGAGCCGCGACCGCAGTTAGGATGTGGTAGCTGTCTGTCCCGACCGGAATCAGACTGACATACGGGCGGCCCTGGTGAATCTGCAGTTCGACTTCCGCTGCAAGACCGGTGGGAAATTCCGCGCTGGGGCGTCCGGAGCTGTATGCAACGACCCGGTTGTTTTGACCGAAAACGACGACCTCCAGTGCGCCGTTTTCGCGTTGCAGGCGACCAATCCCGCTGATGATTTCTGCGTCAGTCCAGCTTGTAATCGTCTCCGCCATTGTTTGCGTGCGATTCAGGTAGTCACGGCGCTGTATCTCCAGGGTAGCGCGACTCAGTTCCAGTGCATTCTCCAGTCCACGATCGACATCGGCATGGAACCAGGCGTCGATGCCCGTATTCAAGAATTGGACGGAAAAGTAGTACACGAGGAGTATCGGCGCGACGACCAGAACACCAAAGATTGCGACCATGCGTGCGTTGAGTCGTGCGCCCGGAACATGGCGCCGGTAATCCCGGACCAGGCGTACCAGGTTGACGCCAATGAGCGCCAGCAGTACGACCACACCGGCGATATTGATAAACAGTATCCAGTTGTAAAGCCGCCCGAATTCCTCCGAGTTCTGCGCTGTCTTGGCCAGCATCAGTAAGGCACTGACCCAGAGCACCGCGCCCAGCAAAGCAAGCACCATGAGTGCTATGCGTCTTACGGAGACAATTGCCATTCAAACCACTCACTGGTCATGGGCCAGTTACTGAACCAGTTGAAAAAGAGTCGCAGCGGCCCCGGGACCGATTTGTTATCCAGAACCACGCGCAGTCGAATCTGATACTGCACATCGGGTTCCAGTAAGGATTCATCCAGCAGCGGTAGCGACACGACATTGGCAAGCTGTCCCAACATCGAGTTAAGTGTTGAAAAGTTCTCCTGCTCACCGCTGTTCAAGTTGCGCAGAATGTAACGCTGACTCAGTGCGTGATAAGTCAGCTCATACTTCTGCTCCAGGCTTGCATCGACTTTGTCAAACCAGAAGCGACGGCGTCTTTCAATTTCGATCTGCAACTCGAGCGTCAGCGTTACGCCCTTGGTCAACGCCTCCAGTGCCTGGTCACTGGGGCGCAAATCGATCAGAGCGTTCAGGTAAAAAACCCCACTGATCAGCTCGGCATACGCTGACTTGACGATGAGATAGCCGTCGCTGGTGTCCTGAGCGTGAGAACGGACTGGCGCAAGCGCAGCCAGGCTGGCGCCCAGACAGAAAGCCGCCAGCAAGCCCATGCTCGATTTGCTTCTCCCAGGATTCAAGATAACGATCTCAATATTCAGGACTCAGGCTCTTTGCTCAGACAAGCATAATAAAACCCATCCATGTCTGCCTCGCCTGGGAGGATCTGCACGCCCGGGCCCGCGGCACGGCCCGTTCCTGCTTGCAGCAGCTTCTTTGTGCGGTCGCACACCCCGGCGTCCCCGGCGGATTCGACAAAATCCTCCAGCACACACGAGTTCTCGTCCTTAAGAACCGAGCAGCTGACGTACAGCATCCGTCCACCGGGCGCCAGCAGCGGCCAGAGAGCTTTCAACAGTGCCGCCTGTCTGGCAGCCAGTCCGGGGATATCGGTCGGCCGCCGTGTCAGCTTGATGTCGGGGTGGCGGCGGATTACCCCGGTTGCAGAACAGGGGACATCGAGCAGGATGCGATCAAACTGCTCGCCATCCCACCATTCGGCTGTGTCAGTCGCATCAGCGGTGACCAGCGTTGCATCCAGCATAAGCCGGTTCAGATTGTCCCTGAGCCTTTCGGTGCGATCGGGGTCCTTTTCCACTGCCACGAGTTCAGATAGTCCGGGACAGACTTCCAGCAGGTGACAGGTTTTGCCGCCCGGAGCCGCGCAAGCGTCCAGGACGCGCATGCCGGATTGCGCTTCCAACAGCATCGGTGCCAGCTGCGCGGCTGCATCCTGTACGGATACGTCACCAGCGGCGAAACCGGGGAGCCGCGCCACGTCCGCAGCGGGTTCGATGATCACGGCCTCAGCGGACAGGTTGCCTGCTCGTGCCTGAAAATCGCCTGATCCCGCGAGTTCGCTGATGTAACGGGCTGCGGTTTTGCGCCGGGCATTGACCCGGAGCCACATGGGCGGCTGCCGGTTGTTCGCTGCGACGATTTCCGCCCAGTTTTCGGGCCAGCTTTCGCGCAACAGCTCCAGCAACCACTCGGGGTGCGCATAGAGACACACATCAGCTGCGTTGCATCCTGCTGCCATCGTGGACTGTTCCCTTAGAAACCTTCTCAGCACTGCGTTTACCAGACTGGCCGCCCATGATTTGTTGAGCGCCCGGCTGGCCTCCACCGTTTCCGATACGGCGGCATGTGGTGAGACACCGGAATGCTGCAGCTGAAACAACCCGATCAGCAGCAGCGCTTCGATGTCCCGGTCACAACGTTTGAGCGGTCGATCTAGCAACTGGCTGAGAAAAAAGTGAAGCTGCGGTTGCCAGCGTAGTGTTCCGTAACAGAACGCCTTGAGAATTCCGTGATCGCGATGGGGCAGATCGCCGATTGCGCCTTGGATGTGACGTTCGCTGAGAGAAGAGCGTCCCGCGAGAACCGGTGCTATTAGTTTCGCCGCAGTTGCGCGGACGACAGCGCCGCGGTCGTTGGCCGACGACTCGCTCACTCGAAGATCACCCCGTCGAGAGACATCGAGTTGACGAGCGCGCCGGCATTCAGCGGGCGCCCGCCTGGAAGTTGCAATTTCGTGACACGCAGAATGCCATCGCCGGTCGCTACATCGATGCCCTCCGGCCCTGCGGTAATGACGGCGCCAGGCTTTGGCATTGACGTGCCCGGCAACGCCCGGGCTGACCAGATTCTCAGCTGTCGCCCGGCGAGCCGGGTTTCAGCAACGGGCCAGGGGTTGAAGGCCCGGACTTTTCGTTCGAGTTCCGTCACGGGTTGCGACCAGTCGATTCGGGCATCGGATTTCTTTAGCCGCGGCGCGTAGGTCAGGCCCTCGTCCGGCTGAGCGACGGGCCCCAGGCCACCCCGCTCCAGCCCGGCAATCACTTTCACCAGATTGGCAGCCCCGAGATCCGCAAGTCGGTCTTGGAGAATACTAGCGGTATCCGACGGGCTGATCGGGATCTTTTCCACGCGATATACGGGACCGCTGTCGAGATCTGCGACCATCTGCATGATGGACACACCGGTACTGGTGTCGCCGGAAAGAATTGCATGCGCAATCGGGGCCGCACCGCGCCAGCGCGGTAATAGCGAGGCATGAACGTTGATGCAGCCAAGCCGAGGCACCTCCAATACCGCGGCCGGCAGAATCTGACCATAGGCGACGATGACGAGCACATCCGGGGCAAGCCGCCGCAGGGTCGTCAGGGTCTCCGAATCACCAATACGGTCGGGCTGACTCACCGGCAGGCCAAGCTTGCCGGCGAGTTCTTTTACAGGGCTTGCCGCCAGCTTGCGGCCCCGGCCTTTCCGCCGGTCCGGCTGCGTAACGACAAGGACAATCTCGTGGCCGGCAGCGACCAAAGCTTTGAGTGATGGCACAGCGAAATCTGGCGTACCCGCAAAAACGATTCGAAGTGACATAGCCAACGGCGTGTCAATCCGCGCCAGTCCGTTCCCCGGGGGTCGGGGAATCAGATGACCGGTGTGGCCGGGCGACTGGTCTCAATGATGCCGGCGGCGCGCTGACGGCGCTCCTTTTCAAGTCGTCTGCGGACTCTCTGTCGCTTGAGTTCCGACAGGTAATCCACAAACAGTTTTCCTTCCAGATGATCAATTTCGTGCTGTATACAGACGGCCAGCAGACCGTCTGCCTCGAGCTCGATTGGTTCACCATCCACGCCCAGCGCCTCGAACTTGACCCGATCTGCCCGTTCAACTTTCTCATAGACACCAGGCACCGACAGGCAGCCTTCTTCCATCACCTCCACGCCTGCGCGCTCGGTGATCACCGGATTGATGAAGGCTACTGGCTGGTTCCGGTCTTCGGAAACGTCGGCTACCAGTAACCTCCGATGGACGTCGACCTGGGTCGCGGCCAGACCGATTCCGTTAGCCGCATACATCGTCTCAAGCATATCTTCGGCCAGCTGTCGAATCTCGCTATCCACCCCAGTTACCGCCTCAGCTTTTATTCTCAGCCGGGGATCAGGGTATTCCAGAATTGTGAGTAAGGCCATTGTGTCTCGGCTGCTTTTTGGTGTAGTTTCGACAATCAGTGCTTAAGGCGATGACATTTCTTGGATTAGATATCGGATGCAAGCTACCAGGCTCCGGTAACGGGAAGCATCGCTGATGGCAGCAGCTGTGGGGCCCCGTGTGCGCGGCGTCGAGCCTTGAGGCATTATAGCAGCGTCTGACAGAGTACCCCGGCAGTCAACCCAGCCCTAAGGGAGCATTGTGAAGGCTATGGCCGTTCCAGCATCTCTGACCCGAATTCTCATCCGGTTATCCCTCTGTTTTGTAGTGTGTGCGGCCGTGGCTTGCGCCGACACCGCAACAGCTCCGGAACAGAAGACAACTGTCGCAACGGCAGACTCAACCGCTACCAGTGAAGCGGCACCTGCTGCAACAAGCTCCGCGATGCCTGTGCAGGAGTCGCTGCAATCGCTGCCGCCGGCCGTTGGTCAGGCACCGCAAACTGATATTCCAATAAATCCGCGTCATCCGGATTCCTATGTGGTGCAGACAGGCGACACGCTGTGGGATATCGCATCGTTGTTTCTGACGGATCCGTGGTACTGGCCGGAAATCTGGTTTATCAATCCGCAGGTTGCAAACCCCCACCTTATTTTCCCGGGTGATGTGCTGCGCCTGATTTACATGGGTGGTGAACCACGCGTCGTGTCCGACCGGACCGCCGAAGTTCCGGACAACACTGTCCGGATGTCACCTGAGATTCGGGTAAGGCCGCTGGAAGAAGCCATACCAACGATTCCATACGACTCGATTTCCGCATTCCTGTCCCGGCCAACCGTCCTGTCAAACGAACAGATCGATAAGGCTCCTTATATTTTACGGGCCCGTGAAGGCCACCTTATCGCTGGTTCCGGTGTGGACGTTTACATCCGGGGGGCTGAGCCGGGTCTGGGTGAGCGATTCACCGTTATCCACGTCGGCGATCCCCTTATTGATCCGGACTCCGACAAAGTTATCGGCTATGAGGGGATCTATGTCGGCGAAGGTCAGGTTACGCGTCTGGGTGACCCGGCCACGATGAACTTGCTGACAACCTCGCGCGAAGCAACCGAAGGTGACCGCTTGTTCAGCCCGGATGTTGAATCACCGGTCAACTTTGTTCCGCGGGCACCTGGCGAGGCGATTGAAGGCAGAATCATCGAAGTCGTTGACGGCGTCTACGTCGTCGGTCAGTACCAGATCGTTGTTCTCAATCGCGGCGCCCGAGACGGGCTTGCTCCGGGACACGTGCTTGCGGTTTGGCAAGCGGGTGAAATTGTAAAGGACCGTTTCGCACGCAAAGGCGGCCCGGTCCGCAGAAACATACCGGATAAAATCGAAACGCCGGAGGAACATGCCGGCGTGCTCATGGTTTTCAAGGCTTACGACCAAATCAGCTATGCTCTGATCATGCACGCGACAAGCGAAATGCACGTGCAGGACTTCGTCCGTACGCCTTAAAGCCTGCTTCCGGTCCGTAACACCTGATTTCGGGACTTGCCTCGCTCAGTGAGCGAGGTATAAGTCTCACCTTATTGTCTTTCCAGCAGCAAAAAAACATGGCTGACGTCAGCGCGTGGCTGATTTTGAATCGATGCCCGGGGCTCGGAGCGGCAAAGGTATTCGAACTGCATGCGAAACTTGGAAGTGCATCGACACTTCTGCAACAGGATCGCGGCGCGCTACGCCGGCTTGGCCTGGGTAACCGGACTGTTGATTATCTGTGTGCACCGAACGAATCCGATATTGCCAATGATTTGGCGTGGCTCGATGCAAAAGACAATCATCTTCTCACGCTGGATGACGATGATTATCCGAAACTACTGAATACTATCCCCGACCCGCCACCGGTGCTCTATGTCACCGGCAATGTACGGGTACTTTCTCATCCACAGTTTGCTGTCGTCGGCAGCCGGCACCCGACCCCATCCGGCCGCGACACATCGTTTGCGTTCGCGCGGTTTCTTGCCAGTTCCGGTCTCGCTGTTACCAGCGGCCTTGCTTCAGGTATCGACGCAGCTGCTCACCGCGGGGCACTCGCCAGTGACGGATTGACTATTGCTGTCTGCGGTACCGGGCCCGACCGGGTCTATCCGCCGGATCACGAGTCGCTCGCGAAAAAAATAGCTGCCAATGGTGCGTTGGTTACCGAGTTCCCGGTTGGCGCGCCGCCAAAAAAAGGCCACTTCCCGCGCCGTAACCGGATCATTAGCGGCCTGTCGCTCGGCACGCTGGTGGTGGAAGCGGCCGCTCGCAGCGGTTCGCTGATCACCGCGCGGCTGGCTATGGAACAGGGTCGGGAAGTATTTGCCATCCCCGGATCTATCCACAGCCCGGTGTCCCGCGGCTGTCACCGCCTCATTCGGGAGGGGGCAAAGCTGGTAGAATCCGCCGCCGACATATTCGATGAGCTTCGGGGAATCGCCGGACTGGCACTCGATACCGCGCCCGGTCGGGACGACATAATGGCGCCAAAACAGGTCGACGATCTCGACACGGACTATCGGAAACTACTGGATTTTATGGGCGCGGAGCCACTCCCGGTCGATATTCTGGTTGACAGGAGTGGTTTGACGCCTGCAGAGGTTTCCTCCATGCTCCTTATCATGGAGCTCAAAGGTCTAGTAGAATCCACGCCCGACGGAAAATACGGTTTAAGACTCGAGAGTTATTAGCATGAAGGAAAATGTAATCGACGTATTGGCGTACCTGTTCGAGACGTATACCGATCCCGACGTCGATGATGAGCCTGATCGTGAGGCGTTACGGGACGAGCTTGAACAAGCTGGGTTCCTGGACAGCGAGATTGACAAAGCTCTCGAGTGGCTTGATGGGCTGACGGCGCAGAAAGATTCGGAGGTTAAAGAGCCTCTGAACACGAAATCGATTCGGATCTTTACGGTCACCGAACAACATCATCTCGATGCGGCCAGTCGTGGATACATTATTTATCTTGAGCAGATCGGAATACTCACTCATGCGCAACGCGAACTGGTCATTGATCGGCTCATGGCGCTTGGTGCAGGCGATATCGACATCGAGAAAATAAAGTGGGTCGTGCTGCTGGTACTTTTCAGCCAGCCCGGTTACGAAGCCGCTTATGCCCGCATGGAGAATCTCGTCTTTGAAGACCGAACGGCCAGAGTTCACTAGGCGTTACAACGGCACGCCAACCCCCGGAACCAAAGATTGTTATCCAGCCGGTGCGACCTGCGCGGGACAGCAGTATTGCGCAGCACGGGCAGGCTGATGGCCAAGAATCTCGTAATCGTTGAATCCCCGGCCAAGGCCAAGACACTCAAGAAGTTTCTCGGCCGCGGCTTCGATGTGATGGCGTCCTACGGGCACGTTCGTGACCTCGTGCCGAAGGAAGGTGCTGTCGATCCGGCGCAGGGTTTCGCGATGAACTATCAGATGATTGAAAAGAACAAGAAACATGTGGAGGCGATTGCCGAGGCACTGAAGGGGGCCGATGCGCTATACCTGGCGACAGACCCGGACCGGGAGGGAGAAGCAATCTCGTGGCATCTCAAGGAGCTTCTGGATGAAAAAGGCCTGCTGGACGACAAACCTGTATACCGGGTTGTATTCCACGAGATAACAAAAAGGGCCGTTCAGGAGGCGATTAAGGAGCCACGGGAATTGTCTGGGGATTTGATCAATGCCCAGCAAGCCCGTCGCGCGCTCGACTACCTGGTCGGCTTCAACCTGTCGCCGCTGCTTTGGAAAAAGATCCGCCGGGGTCTTTCGGCCGGCCGCGTCCAGAGCCCCGCTCTGCGAATGATCGTCGAGCGCGAGGAGGCAATACAGGCCTTCGAAGCCCGCGAATACTGGACTGTCGAGACCGATGTAATTCACGAAAAACAGCCCTTTGCATGCCGACTGATTCGGTACAACGGAGATAAAGTCGAGCAGTTCAGTATTGTGAACGAAGAACAGGCACGCGCGGTGCATGACACTCTGGTCGAAACCGCGGGCGGCGAATGCCTGATTGCGCAGATTCAGAAAAAGCAGCGGAAGCGAAACCCGACTGCACCTTTTACAACATCAACCTTGCAGCAGGAGGCGTCGCGAAAACTCGGATTTTCAGCACAGCGGACGATGCGGACCGCACAGCGTCTGTACGAAGGCGTAGACATTGATAATGAAGGAACCGTGGGCCTGATTTCTTATATGCGTACCGATTCGGTCACGCTTGCTCAAGAAGCGCTCGAAGAGATTCGTGAGGTAATCCGTGAAAGATACGGTGCGGAAAATCTTCCCGAAGAGCCCAAAAAATATGTTACGAAGGCAAAAAATGCGCAGGAAGCGCATGAGGCCATTCGACCAACTTCGGTTAGGCGGACACCGGATTCACTGGAAGGAAAACTGGACGATGATCAATTTCGCCTGTATTCGCTGATTTGGAAACGCAGTGTCGCGTGTCAAATGGTGCCTGCAATTTATGATACCGTCGCGGTTGATCTCGTGCCCGGCACGGACGCTGACTGCGGACACCGTCTGCGTGCGAACGGTTCTACACTCGTTCAGCCCGGCTTTATCGCTGTATACCAGGAAGGCAGCGATGACGATGGTCCGGATGACAAAGACAGGATACTGCCGCCGATGGAGGAGGGTCAGACAGTCAAGCTGATTGCTGTCCGACCCGAACAGCATTTCACCGAACCGCCACCGAGGTATTCGGAGGCCAGTCTGGTCAAGGCACTGGAAGAGCACGGGATCGGGCGACCATCGACTTACGCAACAATAATCTCGACTTTGCGCGATCGCGAATACGTCGAGATGGAATCGAGACGGTTTGTTCCCACCGACGTGGCAAAGATCGTCAACAAATTCCTTACCGATCATTTCACCCAGTATGTTGACTACGATTTCACCGCGAAGATGGAAGATTCACTTGATGAAGTGTCGAGAGGTGAAAAAGAGTGGGTTCCCCTGATGGAGGAATTCTGGCAGCCGTTCTTCGATCTCGTCGTAGACAAAGAAAAATCCGTCACACGCGAACAAGTTGCTCAGGCACGCGAACTCGGCGTCGATCCCAAGAGCGGAAAACCCGTCTCAGTCCGAATGGGTCGCTACGGCCCGTTTGTACAGATCGGAACCCGCGATGACGAGGAGAAACCGCGCTTCGCCGGCCTGAGGCCCGGGCAGAAAATGGATGACCTCGAACTTCCAGAGGCACTCGAGCTGTTCAAGCTGCCGCGGAAACTCGGCGAAACCGAAGATGGCGAGCCCGTACAGGCGAATATCGGCCGGTACGGACCGTATATCAAATATGGCGACAAATTTGTCTCCATGCGCGAAGATGATCCTTATACGGTTGAGCTGGATCGGGCGCTGGAACTGATTCGGCTGAAAAAGGAAGCCGACGCAAACCGGATCATCCAGGATTTCGAGGATGAGGGTATCCAGGTCCTGAACGGGCGTTATGGCCCGTATGTAACGGATAAGAAGAAAAATGCCCGTGTACCCAAGAATTCCGACCCGAAAGCACTGACCCTTGAGGAATGCAAGACGCTGCTGGAGAATGCGCCTGCGAGGGGTAAGCGCCGGGCCAAAAAGAAGACGGCCAAGAAGAAAAAGACCGCCAAATCCTCCGCCGACGACTGATCAGCCGGTGTCTGTGTCATGCCTTCCGGCTATGCGTTAAAGAAAGCGGCGCGCGTTCTACACGATGGCGGCATCGTGGCTTATCCGACGGAAGCGGTATTCGGGCTGGGCTGCGATCCGGCAGACCCGGTCGCCGTTTTTCGCCTGCTAAAGATAAAGGATCGGAGCGTCGGTCCCGGACTGATCCTGGTTGCGTCCGATATCGATCAGTTCGATCCCTTTGTCGGGCCGCTGACAGCAGTGGAACATATCCGGCTTGAGGAAACATGGCCCGGCCCGATCACGTGGCTGGTTACCGCCAATGCGGCAGCCCCGTTCTGGATCACCGGTGGGCGTGAGCGCATTGCGGTTCGCGTGACAGCGCATCCGATCGCAGCGGCGCTGTGCCGGGCGGCCGATATGGCGCTAGTCGCAACCAGTGCCAACCGCACCGGTACCCTGCCAGTCCGAACGGCGCTCAATGCGCGGCTTCGTTTCGGCCAGGATGTGGACTATATACTTGGCGGATCGGTCGGTGGGCGTGCACGACCAACCGAAATTAGGGACGCACGCACGGGCGACATCATTCGGCGTTGAGATCGTTTATGGCCGGCAACCCTGACATCGATGCAGTACGTGCGTATCTGACCGATCTGCAGAACCGGCTTGCAGATGCGATTGAAGAAAGCGACGGTCCCGGCAGATTTCGACAGGACAGATGGCAGCACACAGACGGCGGCGGTGGTGACAGCCGTGTGCTGATTGACGGCAGCGTATTCGAACAGGCCGGTATCAACTTTTCATTTGTAACGGGCCACACGCTGCCTGCGTCAGCGACCCGGAATCGAACCGAGCTTACCGGAGCCGCGTTCACCGCAACGGGTGTGTCACTCGTCATCCATCCGCGGAACCCGTACGTCCCGTCGACTCACCTCAACGTCCGTTATTTCTCGGCAACGCCGCAAAACAGTAAGACGATCTGGTGGTTCGGCGGTGGCTTCGACCTGACGCCATATTACGGATTTGAGGAGGATGCGATTCACTGGCATCGCATCGCAAGCAGTGTTTGTAAATCGTTTGGCGATGATGTTTATCCCCGCTACAAGAAATGGTGCGACGATTATTTCTTTCTGAAACACCGCGACGAACCGCGTGGCATAGGGGGTTTGTTTTTTGATGATCTCAACGAGTGGGGCTTTGAGCGTTGTTTTGAATTTCTGCGTAGCGTGGGTGACGGATACCTGGATGCTTACCGGCCGATAGTGAAGCGGCGTCGCGAAATCTCCTACGGAGAAAGGGAGCGCCAGTTTCAGCTTTACCGGCGCGGACGGTATGTCGAATTCAACCTGGTCCAGGATCGTGGCACCCTGTTTGGTTTACAGTCCGGTGGCCGTACAGAATCTATCCTTATGTCTCTGCCGCCGCTGGTTTGCTGGCAGTATGGCTACACGCCGGAACCCGGATCAGAGGAAGAACGTCTGTACAAGGAGTTTCTCGTTGCACGCGACTGGCTTGGAGACGGTCAGTGACCCTCTCTCCGCGCCCGTTTCATCTGGCATTTCCGGTGCACGATCTGGATGCAGCCCGGGATTTCTATGCCAATACCCTGGGCTGTGACATCGGCCGAAAGTCAGATCGCTGGATTGATTTTAATTTTTTTGGACACCAGATCACGGCGCATCTGAGCGACGAGGCCGACGAAATCAGAGCCAACGATGTTGACGGTGACCATGTCCCGATACGCCATTTTGGCCTGATCCTGGATTGGGGCGACTGGCACTCTCTGAAAACAACTCTGGAAGAACGCCGCGTCGAGTTCATGATCGGCCCGAAAACAAGATTCGTCGGACAGTCCGGAGAACAGGTAACACTTTTTATTTGTGACCCGAGCGGTAATGCGCTCGAGTTCAAATCATTCCGCCGTGACGACCAGATTTTTGCTGACGGCTGACTGCACTTCTCACGCGAAAACGGATCGTGGCGGTTCAGCCAAATTCAACACGACGATGCCCAGGGCGAGTTGAAATCTGCATGTCAGGTGTCATCGGGCGGGTCAATCCCCCGCCCAGGCTCGATTTTTATTCCCAATGACCGTTCGCACAAAAAGATCCTGTCACGCTGATCGGTTCGATAATCGTATTTTCTGACACCATCTGTCACGATAACCTGGTATCCGGGTACCAGCGCCTGCGTGTACTGGTGTCCCGGTTCAGGACATCCGAGGGAACCATCCGGCCATGTGACGACCCGGGAATAGATCACCTTGATGTCACTGCTATCCGTTGCTGATCGCCTGGCGATATCAGCTGCGATAGCAGACATAGTCGATTCCGGCACCGGGTCGCTCCGCTGGTTTTCTCCCGACGCCGCACCGGGCAGGGCGATCGGCTTTAACTGCGAGGCGTCACCGGGAGGGATCACCCTGAGATCATCCGGCGAGGGTTTATTGCTCTCTGCAGAGCTGGCGGGATTCTCCGCTGCACAGGCACCAATCACCACGGCAGTCATGGCCACCAGGTATGCGGATTTCCAAAATACGCTCATGTCTCTACATACTCCGTCTTTTAAAATGCAGCCTACAGTTCGTAACCGAATTCCGCCGCGAGAGGCACACACAGCTCGCGAACGATTGCGAGGTCCTCATCCTTGAGCAATCGCTGCCATTTGCCCTGGTTGCCGGAATCGATGGGGCGGTTCTTCACGGTTCCACCGACTGACAGACCGGAATGTATTTCATGGTGCTTTAGTACAGCGTCATCCCAGGGTAATTCCAGTGTGTCGAGTAGTTTGCCCACGACTTCGCGCGGTTCGTTGATCAGCGCTTCGTATACGACTACATCAACTGCGATACCTTGCTTCCTGATCATGGCCAGAAGTTCGTTCTTTAGCCGCCAGCAAAGCGCGGCCTCGAAAACCACATCCTCCCGGCTCCTTGCGACAGAATGGCGCGACATAATTTCCATGCACCTGTTGTAAACGTCCGCAAGCTCCGACCGGGTTTCCTCACTTAACACCGGATAGGCATGTCTGACCTCCATGTCGGCGCCGTAGCGATGCGCTCCCCATGACGCCGAAACCGTTGTGCTTACAGGCAAGTGCAGGCTTACCATGCTCGCTACGGTGTCGCGAGGATCGCGCGTGCACCACAAGACGGTTCCGCCAAGACCGGTCATAAATGTCAGATCGTGTGCGTAACGCGGCAACTTGAAAACAACGTTTGGGCCGAACTCCGGATCCGAGAGGTAGGAATCGACCTTTTGCGGATCGAACTCCGACTCATCAAGCGCACGGACTAAGTCATGAGAATCCAGGATGAGGTTGAGAAGAGTCGTGCCGCTACGCTGGCAGCCGGTGATCAGGATCGGTCGATTGCTCACGTGCTCACACGATGTACCCGGTCATGAGCCAACCTCGGACGTCCTGTTTCAATCGGGTTGTCGTTGAAGCGGCCGTGCACCTGAATTGATTCAGCGGCGACCCAGCCAGCGCCATATTGCCGGAAGGACGGCAGCGGCCAGTGCGATCTTGACAACCGAACCGGGCAGATACGGAACGATTCCCGAGCTCAGCGCCAAGATGGCAGCCTCCCCAACAGACATCGCTTCTGTCAGCATCAGAAACCGGGCCAGCCCGGCAACCCCGAACAGAAATATGACAGCGGTTCCTAAAGTCATTGCCGCCACCGTCGCATACACCGAGCGATCCCAGCCACGTTCCGCCAGCATCCCCACCAGTGCAGCGGCCGGCGCAAAACCGATGAGATATCCGGCTGACGGTGCCGCCAGGAAATACTGGGCACCGCCGCCCTGCGCGAACACCGGCAAACCAAAGGCGCCTTCGGCGAGATAGAGAAGTACGGTACCGAGGGCGAGATTTCGACCATAAGCCATGCCGATAGCCAGCACCGCAAACGTTTGCATGGTCAACGGCACGGGCCAGAACGGAATCTGAGCTTTTGCGCTCAAAGCCAGCACTGCGGAACCCAGAACGGCCAAACCGGCTGTCTTCGCAAGGCCTCGCGCAGGCAACAATCGATCGACAAGAGTCGGATGAGTGGCGCTCAGTACAGTCATGATCTGTCTCGCAATGATCTGAACTGCGTATTGTGGTCCGTTACCAGTCGCGAGAAAAGACCTTCACGCGCCCAGATCGCGACACTCCGGGTAACGAAAGCAATCGATCACGTGATCGTTGACCAGTCCGGTGGCCTGCATATGTGCGTAGACGATGGTGCTGCCCACAAAGCGAAATCCCCGTTTTTTCAGGTCTTTGCTCAGCGTATCGGACAAGTCGGTACTGGCCGGCAAATCGCTGTCCTTGCGGAATCGATTCTGGATCGGCTTTCCGTCAACGAAACGCCAGATGTAGGCATCGAAACTCCCGAACTCATCTCGCACCTCGAGAAATACGCGCGCATTGCTCACAGCTGATTCCACTTTGAGGCGGTTGCGCACGATCGCCGGATTCTTCAGCAGACTTTCTATGCGGCGACGGGTGAAACGCGCGACTTTTTCCGGATCAAATTCAGCGAATGCTTGCCGATAGCCCTCACGCTTGTTGAGGATTGTCGACCAGCTCAGTCCCGCCTGTGCGCCTTCGAGGATCAGAAATTCGAATTGTGTCCTGTCGTCATGAACGGGGACGCCCCACTCCGTGTCGTGGTACTCGATGTATTTTTCGTTGCCCGGGTCAGCCCAGGTGCAGCGGATCGGGCCGCCTTCTGACTTTGTCATGCCTAAATTTTCCGGAACCTGAAAAAGGAAAGCCCGTAGCTTAATGCTAACGGGCCTCCTTCGGTAAGGCTTTGTGATAAGCCGGGCCGGATCAGACAGTGCCTCCGCACTTGCCTTCGCCGCACTTGCCCTCTTCACCCTTTTCCTCACCTTCGCCTTCGCCGGCTTCACCTTCGCCTTCTTCGCCTTCTTCGCCCTTATCGCCACCACAAGAGCCTTCTTCGCCCTTATCGCCACCA
>CAZJFQ010000013.1:0-21131 GCA_964545335.1 uncultured Gammaproteobacteria bacterium
GGGTATACCTCGATCCGGAACCAGCCTCTGCGTGGCCCTGGTGGATTCACTGAACAATGCACTTTGCCTGAGTGAACCTCTCTGGCAGGTACAGTGGACATCACAGACCAAGGACCCGAAAACATATGCCAACTGGATTGCAAACGATTTCCCAAGGATCAGAGAAGCCTTGTTGACCGGTGGTGATGTCGCGGATCTGCGCGCTGCGGACGATCGTATGACCCAACATGCGAGCGGCGGGCCGCATTTAGACCCGCTACAGTCCATAGGGATCAGGAGGTATAATCCGTCGCCACTCTGCTATCTGTGGCAGCTCAATAGGGCTCGGGCAGCCAAAATGAGTATCAAAATATCAGATATTTTTGTATACCTGAATCGGACAACAGGTCGGAAGTATGAACATAAAAGTAACCGGGTTTAGTGCTGGCGTTTTGTTGATACTGTCAACCGGTGCAATCGCACAGTCGGACTCCTATGTTTCGATTCAGTATGGAGCGGTCCAGAATGTCGCGACTACGACGACGGATTCAAAGCATGCCGGTGGTGCGCTTACGGGTGGGCTGATCGGTGCCGCAGGAGCCGCTGTCCAAGGTGCAACAATCGGAGGTGACGGATTATACATCTACACAGTAGAACTGAATGGCGGCAACGGATCAGTTCAGATCACCACTGAACAGGGCGACATCCGGGAAGGTGATTGCGTATCGGTCGAACAGGGCAAATACGCCAATATTCGCCGCGTCAGCACTATTCATTGTCAACGACAGACCGCGTCCGCCCCTCCGCATCACGAATCAATAGCAAAAGAATGTGACACGGCCAAGCAAGAATTGGCGAGCGCCGAAACACAGGACGCAGTCGATATCGCAGTACAGAAAGTCAGAGTTCTCTGCGAGGACTGATCGAACCTGGCGATTCGGTTGTTGTGCACAAGCGTCTCCGATCACGGAGCGCCAGTAGTCATTTCACTCAAATTCGATGTCAGCCGAAAACACCGGATCGCCGATCTTCGTACTGTGCTGTGCACGCTCCGGCTCAACACTGCTGCGCCATATTCTCGACGCACATCCCGACATCTGCTGTCCACCGGAACTGCACCTTCTGGCTATGGCTATTCGTCTCAAGTGGGTTTATCGGCATACGTCCACCGTTACTGACAGCAATGGCGACGATCTCGATATAGCCGCAACGTCCCGGACCCGTGCGGATATCGACCGCATCATGGAGGAATACGCTCGGTTCCGCGGCAAAAGCATATGGTCTGAGAAATCGGTGTTCACGATAGATATGATCCAAAGCGATGATAGGTTGTTTCCCGACGCTCGTTACGTTTGTGTTTATCGGAACGGGCCGGACGTCGTCAGGTCGGCCCTGGACGTTCTCGAAAACAATCCGTCCGGCAACCGATTTGCATTTGAACCCTATCTCGCACGGTCTCCCGGACAACCGATACCGGCCCTCGTCGAGTACTGGTCGCAGAAGACTGCCGCCGTTCTGAAGTTCGAAAAGTCCCACGGTAGTTGTTGTGTCCGGATCCGCTTTGAGGATCTCGTGCTGCGTGCAGAGGAAACGATCAGGCATCTATTCAGGTCCCTCAAGGTCACTGCGGCGGACGACATTATCGATAGGGTATTTGCGGAGCAAACGGTCGCCGGCCCCAATGATCCAAAGTTCATGCAAACTCGGGGGATTTTGAAAGACCGCATTGGTCGCGGAACCGACCTCGATCTTTCAGCCATTCACCCGCGACAACTGGAACGGGTAAACCAGCTGCATGCGGCGCTGGGGTATGATGTCATTGAACGCAGACATCCCGAATTCAAAGCCGATGGACATCTGCATTAACGGCAAGACCAGCGCGGTACCTGACGATATCAGCGCCCGCAAACTGATCGAAATGCTCGACCTGGGCGGCCGCCGCATTGCGATCGAAATCAACGGAGAAATCGTTCCCCGCAGCGCCCATGCCGGGCACAAACTTGCCCCCGGGGACCACGTCGAGATCGTCCAGGCCGTGGGCGGTGGTTGACGGTTTTCGCTAAACTACCTGTATGGCAACTCCTGATGAAAAACTGCCATCGGCCAATGATTCGCTGGTCGTTGCCGGGAAGACATATTCGTCAAGGCTGCTGATCGGAACCGGAAAGTACAAGGATTTCGATGAAACGGCGCGCGCGATCGCTGCCAGCGGCGCTGAGATTGTCACGGTTGCGCTCCGGCGTACGAACATCGGACAAGATGCGGATCAGCCGAACATGCTCGACATCCTGCCGGCCGACCGTTACACGATTCTCCCGAATACAGCCGGATGCTACACAGCAGAAGATGCGATCCGGACCTGCCGACTCGCCCGTGAGCTACTGGACGGACACGCACTGGTGAAACTCGAAGTTCTCGGTGATAAGAAGACCCTGTTTCCGGATGTGACAGCAACGATTGAGGCTGCCGAGGTACTGGTAAAAGACGGCTTCGAAGTCATGGTCTATACCAACGACGATCCTATCGTTGCCCGACGTTTGGAAGATGCCGGTTGTGTAGCTGTGATGCCTCTTGCCGCACCCATAGGGTCCGGCCTCGGTGTTCGCAATCCATACAACATCCTCACAATCGTCGAGAACGCCTCAGTGCCCATTGTCGTGGACGCCGGAGTTGGTACAGCGTCGGATGCAGCAGTAGCAATGGAGTTGGGATGTGACGGAGTCCTCATGAATACTGCCATCGCAGGCGCGGATGACCCCGTTCTAATGGCTAGCGCGATGAAAAAAGCCATCGCGGCCGGGCGTGAAGCATTCCTGGCCGGAAGGATTCCCCGCAAGCGTTATGGCTCAGCATCGTCACCCATTGACGGTCTCATTACATGAGGCCATCAGTCTGTAGTCTGCAGCGAACCCGGCTAGCCACACGCCGAAACCAACCTGCCGGGCGTACGCCCGAGATTAACCTATAGTCTATAGACTACAGACTATAGACTAGTGTCATGCCTTCGCATGACCGCTCGCGCCGCTCCATACGCAGCTACGTCCGCCGCCGCGGGCGGATTACTCCGGCGCAAAAGCGCGCCCTTGAAAAACTCTGGCCCGCTTACGGCGTTGAATTCACCGCTTCGCCACCGGATCTTGACCAGCTGTTCGGACGACCTGCACTCAGAGTTCTCGAGATCGGTTTCGGTAACGGAGAATGCCTGTTGGCGCTCGCGTCGCGCTTTCGGGAAATAGACTTTCTTGGAGTCGACGTGCACGAACCGGGAGTCGGCCATTTGTTCACGGAGCTTGAGACTGCAGGACTGACAAACGTGCGCGTGTATTGCCACGATGCTGTGGAAGTTCTGGAAACACAGATTAAGGCTGAATCACTTGCCGGCGTAAATCTCTTTTTCCCGGATCCCTGGCCCAAGAAACGGCATCACAAACGTCGCATTGTGCAGGAGGAGTACGTGTCCCTAGTCGCGTCCCGGCTCCTGCCCGGAGGCTTTTTTCACATCGCGACAGACTGGGCTGACTATGCCGATCAGATTTCGCATGTGATGTCCGCAAGCTCAGCCCTTACAAACGTTGCCTCGGACGGAGACGCAGTCGAGCGCCCTGAGACCCGCCCGCTTACGCATTTCGAACGACGGGGACTTGGCTTGGGACACCAGGTCCGGGACTTTCTGTTTCTTAAAAAAGGAACAACACCGAACAACTAAAGCGCAAACAAACTGCGAACCCCGTCGACGACAAATTGAACGGCCAACGCGACGAGGACTACGCCGAGAAGGCGGCTGATCACGTTGGCGCCGGTCAGCCCGAGTACCCGCATAACCTGGGGGGTCAGCAGCAGAAGCACGAGCGTAATGACAAGTACCAGCGCCAGTACTCCCAGCATTACGGAAATCATGATCCAATCGCCGCGGGCTTCGCCTGTCAGCAGGAGAACGGTCGCCAGCGATCCGGGACCTGCCAGCAGTGGAAAGGCCATGGGAAATACCGATATGTCTTCCCGATACCGGGCTTCGTCCTGTTCCCTTACCGTTGCACTGCGCAATCCGGAGTGCCGCGCAAATACCATGTCGACCGCAAGCATAAAGAGCAGCAGGCCGCCACCGATCTTGAATGCGTCCACAGTAATACCAAGCAATTTGAGCAGATAGTCACCCGCAATAGCGAACACGAACAGGATAATGGCGGCCAAAATCGTTGATTTCATAGCAATCCGCCGTCGTTCCCGATCCGTATTGCCCCTGGTCAGCGCGCCAAACAGCGGAACCAGCGAAACAGGTTCAATTACAACGAATAAAAGTACGAAATACTTAACAAACTGCTCAATCATAAAAGTCAAGTAGTCGGAGGGACTTGCGCAGTTCTGTAGTTCCGCTATAAATATACATACCCGGACCGGCCGGGCGGCCGGCAATAAGGGCAGATATCATATTCCGAGATCGCAGCGCACCACAAGTAGCAAGATAATGGCCCCCCCGGTATTACCAGTTATCGGCGAGTGGTACAGGAAACCACGCGGAAACCTGTTCGAAGTCGTTGCCATAGATAACGACGACGGTACGATCGAAATTCAGCATTTCGACGGTACTGTTGAAGAATTCGATCTCGAAAACTGGCGCGACCAGATGTTCCAAACGGCCGAAGCCCCGGAGGACTGGTCGGGCTCACTGGACATTGAACCCGAGGACTACGGCGTAGACAAAGACACCGCGGGCAAAGAATGGGCCGATCCGCTTGAGTTCCTCGACCGCGCAGAGTAAAGCTTCTTCATCCGTCAACTGTCACCGGTCGTGCGATGCACGACGTATTCGCCATCGACCTTGACATCGAGTTTGCGCAACTTTTTGCCGGGGCACGGTCCTGCAGTGCAGAGCCCCGTTTCGATTTCAAACACCGCGCCATGCTTTGAACACATGATTTGTGTTCGATCACGTGTAAGGAACGCATCCGGCTTCCAGTTCAGCGGATTGCCGGCGTGCGGACACACGTTGATATAGCCATGGACGTGGTCGCCTTGCCTTACGACAAAGGCAGGCAGTTTCCCATCCTTTACAGTGACCTCAACACCCAGCGCGCCCGGGTCAGCGATCGAGTCGAGCCGGCATAGTCGCTTCGTCACTTCCTCTACCTGATCGGTTATGCTTTGCCGGTTGTCTTTTACCATGCCGGTCCACGTTTCTCTTATCACGCGGATAGGTTCGGGAATCGTCACCCCTATCCCCGTAACGACAAAATCATGCAGCACCCGAAGACATTCGGAAATCCGAGACGGTGGCAGGAAATTGTCTTCAACCGTCGAATGCTCATTTGCATATTTTACGGTTTTTCCTCTGGTATGCCGCTCTACGTCTGGTCACAGCTTGTACCGGCGTGGTTACGAAGCGACGGAATCGACTTGTCGACGATCGGACTGCTGACGACCATCACATTTGTATACAACATTAAGTTTCTCTGGGCACCGTTTTTGGATCGATTTCGGATGCCGTTTTTAGGACGGCGCCGAGGCTGGGCACTCGTAACCCAGATCTTGTGTCTTATCGCGATCGGACTCCTGGGGCAGGTGGATCCGACAGCAGCGCTGAGCGCCGCCGTATACCTTATTCTGGCCGTATCGGTTGCCAGCGCGACACAGGATATTGTCCTCGATGCTTACCGTCGCGAACTCCTGCCCGACGATGAGCTCGGGACAGGCACGGCAATCTGGGTTAACGCCTATCGCATCTCATCCCTCGTACCGGGATCCCTGGCTTTGATTCTTTCAGATGTCATTCCGTGGGCCGCTGTTTACTGGGTGGTAGCGGCGTTCATGCTCGTTGGCATCCTGACGACGTTATTCGTGCCCGAGACAGCAGACGATTCAACGGCGCCACCGAACATCGTCAAGGCCGTCGTTGAGCCATTTGTCGAGTTTTTTACCCGGAACGGCTGGCGCTCGGCAATCGCGGTTCTGGGGTTCATGGTCCTTTACAAACTCGGTGACAATATGGCGGTTGCCCTTGCGACACCGTTCTATATGGATATGGGCTTCAGCCTTACCGAGATCGGAACAATCGCAAAATTCTCTGCACTCTGGGCGGCGATTGCAGGTTCTGTTCTCGGCGGAATCATCATGCTCAAGGTCCCGATAAATCGGGCACTTTGGGTATTCGGATTCGTGCAGATTACATCCATATTCGGTTTTGCCTGGCTGGCCCATGTCGGACATAACCTATACGTTCTGTTTGCGGTCGTGAGTTTCGAATACCTGGGCGTTGGTCTCGGTACGGTTGCGCTAACCGCATACATCGCACAACAGACGAGCATCCGCTTTACAGCAACTCAGTTCGCCTTGCTGACGGCCCTGGCAACATTGCCAAGAACTGCCGCTAACGCCAGCACTGGTTTCATCATTGAAGCAATAGGTTATTTCAACTTTTTCCTTGTTTCCGCGGCGGCGGCGATTCCCGGCATGCTCCTGCTGTTCGTTGTAGCCCCCTGGTCGGACAGAAAACGTCCTGAATCGATCCCTTAGAAAGCGAGATCGTAATCGATGATCAGCGGTGCATGATCTGAGAATCGTTTTCGCTTGTATATCGCCGCCGAGGACACTACCGGTCCGATTCCGGGCGTGACAATCTGATAATCGATCCGCCAGCCGACGTTTTTCGCCCATGCCTGACCACGATTCGACCACCAGGTGTATTGGTCAAGCTCCTGGTTTACTGATCGAAACGCATCAACAAATCCAACATCCCCGATCAACTCATCCATCCAAGCTCGTTCTTCCGGGAGAAATCCTGAATTTTTCTGATTGGAGCGCCAATTCTTCAAATCAATCTTTTTGTGCGCAATATTCCAGTCCCCACAGAGGATGTATTCACGGCCGTTTTGCCGCAGTTTTTTCAATCGCGGCATATACAAGTCCAGAAACCGGAACTTTGCCTCCTGGCGAGCTTCGCTGGAGGAACCCGATGGAAGATATAATGACGCAACACTCAGATTTCCAAACTGCGCTTCTACATATCTGCCTTCCGCATCAAACTCGTCAAACCCGAGTTGATCGACAACAGCATCGGGTCTTTTTCTGCAGTAAATTGCAACACCACTGTAGCCCTTTTTCACGGCGTCCTTGTAATAGCAATGAAAGTTATTTGGACGGAATGCTTTGTCCTCGAGTTGATTCTCCTGCGCCTTGGTTTCCTGGATGCACACCAAGTCCGCACGCTGGCGCCGTAGCCAGTTGAAAAACCCTTTGCGGGAGGCTGCACGTATGCCATTGATGTTGATCGAGATGATACGCATAGTTGATATGTTCTCCGGGCGTGTATCATACAGTCCGGCTAGCGGGAACGAACACCGTGCACCATCACAAACAGCAATTCATCAGCCTCAGTCTGGACAACGGTGTGCTCAGGTTCGGCGAATTCGAACTCAAATCCGGTCGTTTAAGTCCCTATTTCTTCAATGCCGGGCAATTTTCGAACGGTAAAGCGCTGGCCGAAGTGGGACGCCACTATGCGCAGGCCCTTCAAAGCTCGGGGCTCGCTTACGACATGCTGTTCGGACCCGCCTATAAGGGTATCTCGCTTGCTACGGCGACGGCCGTTGCACTGGCCGACCATCATGACCGGGTGGTTCCGGTATCTTTCAATCGGAAGGAGGCCAAGGACCACGGAGAAGGCGGAAATCTGATCGGTGCGCCGCTCGAAGGTCGTGTAATCATCGTGGACGATGTCATCACTGCCGGTACAGCCGTTCGCGAGTCAGTGCAAATCATCGCACAACATGATGCAGTTCCTGCTGGTGTCCTTATCGCAATGGATCGTCAGGAGCGAGGGCAGGATGTCAGATCAGCCGTTCAACAAGTCGAACAGGACCTGGGGCTACCCGTCGTTAGCATCATCTGTCTCGATGACCTTATCGGTCATCTGGGCGACACTGATCGCGTATCCGACCTGGCTGCAGTACAGCAGTACCGAGCCGAATACGGCGTGTAACCGGCGCCCGGCGCGGCATTTAACTTAATTTGAGACCCAGGGTTGCGCAAAGCGTTACGTTCTGTGCTATATCAAAGCATATGAGAATCGGCAGATTTTCCATACCGGCTTTGACTCTGTTTCTGCTGGCCGCTCCGGTATCAGCGGAAGTTTACAGGTGGGTCGACGAAAACGGAGTCACTCATTACGGCGATCACGTGCCTGCGAAGTACGCCGGTCAGGAAAAATCTGTACTCAATGATCATGGCGTACCCATCGGCGTCATCGCAGGCAGAAAGACGCCGGAGCAACTTGCCGCGGCACAGCGTCTTCAGGAAGCGGAAGAAAATAAACGCAAGAAACGTGAGCGAGATCGCGTGTTGCTCTACACTTATCTCTCTATCGAAGAGATTGAAATGTTGAGAGACCGCCGACTCGAGTTGCTGCTGGTGCAGACTCAGGTCACCGAAGCCTTTATCTTCCAGCTAGAAGAAAAACTCGGGCGTCTGCAGCGAGAGGCGAAAAAATTCAATTACCCGCCCAAACCGGACTCAGAGCGCCCGCCATTACCGGAAAACCTGAGCGCGGATATCGATCTGACGGCCGCGGCCATTATTGACTACGAACATCAATTGCTGCAGCGCCGCACGGTCTACGAGAACATCAAAAACAAGTTCGACGACGACATTGAGCGCTTCGGAGAACTCAAGGGACTCAAGACAACTCAGCGCCTGCCGGAATGACCGAAACCGCCGGCGCCGCGTTGGCTGGTTTCAAACTCCTCAACGACCTCAAATCGCGCCCGAACAACGGGCAGAATGATCATCTGCGCAATGCGATCGCCCGGAGCAATCTCAAAATGTTCCTGTCCCCTGTTCCAACACGACACGTATACCTGCCCCTGGTAGTCGGAGTCGATGAGACCGGTGAGGTTGCCGAGCACGATGCCGTGTTTATGACCCAGTCCTGATCGGGGCAACAAAACCGCCGCCAGGCCGGGATCGGATAAATGTATGGCAAATCCCGTCGGAATGAGTTCGGTCGCGCCGGGCTTCAAAGTAAGCGGCTGATCCAGGCAGGCGCGGATGTCGACCCCGGCCGAGCCCGCGGTCGCCGCTTCCGGTAACGGAAACTCCCGACCCAGCCGCGGGTCGAGCACTTTGAGCTTTATCACCTGCATGTTCAGGCCGCCTGGCCCTTACGACGATACTGCTCATCGATGAGATCGATGAGTTGCCGGGCGAGCTTGAGCTTGGGCGCCCGCTCGAGGTGTCTGCTGCCGTCCTCCCAGAGCACCAGCAACTCATTATCATCTTGCTCAAAGCCGCGATCGGGTCCAACCGTGTTCGCTGCGATCATGTCCAGGTGTTTATCCGCCAGTTTGCGGCGCGCATTCGTTTCGAGCGATTCGGTTTCGGCGGCAAAGCCGACCGTGAACGGCCCGTTTTCCATGGCTGCAACAGCCGATAAGGTGTCCGGCGCTGGCGCCAGCTCGAGATTCAGCATGTCGTCCGATTTCTTTATTTTTTGACCGGCCCGGTTTCTGGCTTGGTAATCCGCTACCGCAGCGGCGCCGACAAAAATATCCGTTTCCCCGGCTCTTTCAGCTACGGCCTGGTACATATCCGACGCACTTTCGACATCGATGCGTTCAACACCCGGGGGCGTATACAGTCCGACAGGCCCCGCTACGAGCTGCACGTGGGCGCCGGCTTCCGCAGCCGCACGGGCAACGGCGAATCCCATCTTGCCGGAGCTCCGATTGGTTAGATATCGAATCGGGTCGATCGCTTCACGGGTCGGACCCGCGGTCACCAGAATATCGATATCCTCCAGACGCCGCGGGGCCATGAATCGGGCGGCCAGATGTTCAGCAATGGCAACCACTTCGGGCATCCGCCCCGGACCGATTTCACCACAGGCCTGGTCACCGGAATCCGGGTGCATGACATCGATTCCGCGGCTTGTCAGCAGCGCGCAATTTGCCTGGGTGGCCGGGTTGAGCCACATTTGTTGATTCATGGCCGGAACCACGACGATCGGTGCCTCCGTCGCGAGACACAGGGTCAGAAGCAAATTCGACGCCTGCCCACCAGCCAGGCTGGCGATGAACTCCGCGCTGGCCGGGGCTACGACAATCGCATCGGCCCAGCGGGCCAGCTCGATATGCCCCATTGCTGCCTCGGCCTCGCTGTCGAAAAGGTCTGTGCGGACCGGACGGCCCGACACCGCTTGAAAGGTCAGTGGCGTAACAAAACGGCTGCCGCCGCCAGTTAAAACGACCTGAACCTCGGCGCCCCGCTCTCTCAGCCGCCGGACCAGATCCGGTGCCTTGTAAGCGGCGATGCCTCCGGTCACGCCGATAAGAATCTGTGCAGCTCTCGGCTCCTGCATGGCCTCATCCGTCGCCTTTCTGGGTGGGCGGACTAGTTTAATGGCTTGCACGATTTGATGCCTGGATCAGTATCCTGGTTACAGCACGTCCTGGATATTCGGTTCTCAGACGGCCAGGTGACTACGGAGGGTCCCATGCCGATAACAGACTGGCCGCCGTCTGAGCGGCCTCGCGAAAAGCTGTTCGAACTTGGCGTCGCCGCGCTGTCGGAGGCCGAACTGCTGGCTTTGTTGCTGGGATCCGGCTGTGCCGGAACCAGCGCATTGTCCCTGGCGCGGCAGCTGCTCGGCGAGTTCGGGGATCTCAACGGTCTGATGACCGCTGACCGTCACCAGGTTCAGGCCGTTCGTGGGTTGGGACCGGCGCGTTACGCCCGGCTCCAGGCCGCTCTGGAACTGGCGCGCCGGTACCTGGGAGGTAGCATGAAACGAGGCCGGTCGCTGACCAGCCCTGACGCAACCCGCAGTTTTCTGCGGGCGCGGCTCTGTGACCGGCCGTATGAAGTCTTTTGCTGCCTGTACCTCGACAACCGGAACCGCGTTATCCGCTTCGAGGAACTCTTCCGCGGCACGATTGACGGAACCAGCGTTCATCCCAGGGAAGTGGTGCGCCGCGCACTGGGTCACAATGCAGCGGCGGTCATATTCGCTCACAACCACCCGTCCGGAATCGCCGAGCCCAGCCGGGCCGACGAGTGGATTACCGGCCGGCTGAAACAAGCGCTCGGGCTGATTGACATCCGGGTTTTGGACCATCTTATCGTCGGTGCCGGCGAGTGCGTATCCTTTGCGGAGCGGGGCCTGCTGTAACGCCCGGCGTCCTTGCGTGCACTCGCGCCAGCTGGTATAAAGTCCGGCCTTTCGCGACCCCGACCGGCACCGGGGCGAGATACAGGAAATCACAAAAAACGATGTCCAGGGTTTGTCAGGTCACGGGAAAACGGCCCACCGCAGGCAATAACGTTTCCCACGCCAACAACAAGACACGGCGGCGGTTTTTGCCGAATCTGCACACACACCGTTTCTGGCTGGAAAGCGAGAACCGTTACGTGAAGCTGCGTGTTTCGACCAAAGGCCTGAGAATCATCGATAAGCACGGGATCGAAAAGGTTGTCACCGACCTCAGAGCCCGTGGCGAAAAAGTCTGACGGACTAGTCCGGAGAATTGATCAGAGATGGCTGGCCAGCGCGAAAAAATCAGACTCGTTTCTTCCGCGGGAACCGGGCACTTCTATACCACGACCAAAAACAAGCGCGCCCATAAGGAGAAAATGGAGATCAAGAAATACGATCCCAGGGTTCGCAAGCACGTGATATACAAAGAAGCCAAGATCAAATAGCTTACAACCGGTATCGAATAATAAAAAAACCCGCCTCAAGGGCGGGTTTTTTTATAATCGGCAATACAGTACCGTCCAAAAACCTAAGCCATGGCCGGTGTCAACGTATAAGCTTTTAGTGTCTGAGCAAAATCCTTCAATACCTCAATCCTGCTTTCCTCCGCCTGCCGGCACCATTCCTTAAGCTCCGCCAACAGCTTTTCGTTGGTCCGATGCGCGCCACTCCAGAGCATCTTGAGCCGCTCGCGAAACTCGTGGACCGTCTTGATCGCGTGATCGGTATCCAGCAATTCCCTAAACTTTACCCGTGACTTTTCGTCGAGCAACGCAGACTGACGCTTGACCAGGCGCATTGCGCTGGCCATGACACGATGTACTTCGTAATCGGCCTCGCGCATGGCTGATTTGAGAACCGGTATCGAAACCAGCCGCGTGTACTCCCTGAGAACGTGCATGCGATTCTGAACCACGGCCCGGACAGTATCGAAATCAATATGTCTGGATTTGGATTCCTTCTGCGGCTTCGGCGCAACCTTTCGAATATGGGCGAGGCCGAGTGCACTGAATACTTTCAGATACAGCCAGCCAATATCGAACTCCCAGCGCCGAACGCTGAATTTGGCTGAGCTAGGGAAAGCATGGTGATTGTTGTGCAGCTCCTCGCCGCCCAGCCAGACACCAAACGGCACGACATTTGTCGAAGCATCCGGCGTTTCGAAGTTGCGGTACCCGGTGTGATGCCCCAGTCCATTGACGATACCTGCTGCAAAGAGCGGCATCGAGATCATCTGCACCGCAATGATAATGATTCCGGGTACGCCGAATAGAAGCAGGTCGATGATAACCATGGCGACGATACCGGCTGACTTAAACCGGTGGTAGACGTTTTTTTCCACCCAGTCATCGGGTGTCTCGCGTCCGTATTTTTCCAGCGTTTCGGCCTTTACCTGTTCGACCTGGTACAGCTCTGCACCTTCGAGCAGCACCTTGCGCAATCCGTAAATCTTGGGGCTGTGCGGATCATCTTCCGTCTCACACTTGGCGTGATGTTTGCGGTGCACGGCCACCCACTCCCGGGTCAGCATGCCGGAACTCATCCAGACCCAGAGCCGGAAGAAATGTCTTAAGCCCGGGTGAAGATCAACACTGTGGTGTGCCTGATCACGATGCAGATATAAAGTGACCGCCATCATGGTCGTCTGTACCATGATCAGTGTCACGATGACATAACCGGTAAACGAGAGATTGAGAAGGCCGTATAAATAGTCCATCAGCCAAGACCTGTATTGGTGACAATGGGGCGGGCACTATAGCTCATCGTCTCATTACGTAAAAGTGACCAGGTCCCGATTCCCGCTGCAGGGGGCCACAGTCAACACTGCACCTCAGTACAACCCATGCCCGAATTGCCGGAAGTTGAAACCACGCGCCGCGGGATTGACCCGCATATTACCGGGCGAACAATCCAGGCCGCGGTGGTGCGGGATCCAAGGCTCAGATGGCCGGTACCGGCGGACCTCGCCGACAGGCTGGCGGGCCAGATAGTCCGCTCCGTAGACCGCCGCGGAAAGTACCTGCTCCTGCGGACCGATGACGGCACTGTCATCCTGCACCTCGGCATGTCCGGAACTCTCCGCGTCGTGCCCGCCGGCACGGCCGCCCAAAAACACGATCACGTCGATTTCATTCTCGATTCCGGCAAGGCGCTGCGACTCAACGATCCCCGGCGCTTCGGCGCCGTACTCTGGACCAGCGATGACCCGAAACGTCACTGGTTGCTGGCCAATCTGGGTGTGGAACCTCTGAGTCAGGAGTTCACGCCAGCAAATCTCAGAGAACGAATGCGTGGTCGCCGGGCTGCAATCAAAACCTGTTTGATGGACAGCAGAATCGTAGCTGGCATCGGCAACATCTATGCCAGTGAATCACTGTTCATCGCAGGAATAAATCCGAAACGTGCCGGCGGACGAGTGTCGTTGCCACGCACAGCAAAACTGGTCGAAGCAATAAAAACCGTCCTTTCCGATGCGATCCGCGCCGGCGGTACAACGTTACGCGACTATACGCTGGTTGATGGACAACCCGGCTACTTTCAGTATCACCTGAATGTCTACGGCCACGACGGTGAGCCCTGCCCAAATTGTGACAAGCCAATAAGATGCGTCGTCATAGGCCAACGGGCCACGTATTACTGCACGACTTGTCAAACCTGAGGCGCTAGCGCCTAATATACCAGTACTTCTCCGCTCCCCCGCGGATCAGACGCCGCTTCGACAACACCCGTTTCGAAATCCCATGTAACGACCTGCATGTTTCCATACCGGCGGCCGCTTTCCCGAAGTGTGTGCCCAATCTGTTCGAGTTTCGCGATCTCAGCGGCACTAAGTATCCCGGGCTCGAAAAAGATTTCGTCCGGTTGATACTGGTGGTGATACCTGGGCAGCGATACAAGTTCGTCTGCTGTGGCACCATCATGCCAGGCGAGCGTTGCCAGCAACGTCATGCTGATAATGCGACTACCGCCCGGTGTTCCCAGTATTACGATGCCACGTTCAGACTCGAGAAAAGTCGGTGACATGCTGGACAACATGCGTTTGCCGGGTTCGATCCTGTTCGGCGCCGAAACGTCGGGAGGGCCCGGTACGACCCTGAAGTCATTCATTTGGTTATTGAGCAGTACTCCTGTGCCTTGTGGCATGAATCCCGATCCAAACCAGAAGTTCAGTGATAGCGACGCTGATACCCGGTTACCGTCGGTATCGAGAACCGAGTAGTGGGTTGTCTGTGTTCCCTTTGGAGTGTCACTGAATCTTCGCGACAGAGTCGAGTTCGGCGTCGTACTCTCGATACGAATAGACGATCGCAGTCGGTCCGCGTAATTCTGATCCAGCAGCTTTTCAAGCGGGATATCGACAAAATCGGGATCGCCGAGATACCCGGACCGATGCCGATAACCGCGACGCATTGCCTCGACGATTACGTGTTTGCGCTCAACCGAACCGAGTGCCGCCAGATCGTATTCCGACAAGATATTCAACGTATTTATAAGAATCACGCCTCCGGCAGATGGCGGCGCAGCCGACACGATACGAATGTCTTTGTAATAACCGGTCAGTGGCGCCCGTTCTCGTACCGCGTAGGTCGCAAGATCTTCCAGCGACCAAATACCTCCCGCTTCGCGCACACCGGAAACAAGTCTCTGCGCCACCTCGCCGGCATAAAAGCCATCGTGACCCTGCTGAGCCAATGCAACCAGCGTCACCGCAAGGTCCGGCTGCCGGACGATAAACTCTTCGTCGGGCACAGTACCCCCGTCCAGATAGACTGCCGCAGCCGCTGGCGACTTGAGCATCAGGGACAGCTTTGGCCTTATCCCGCTCAGATAGTGGGCGTAAACCTCAAAACCCTCCCGCGCCATCCGGATCGCCGGTTCGAGGCATGTCCGGAGTGACAGCTTTCCGTAATGCTCAGCGATATGCACCATTCCCGCCGCTTCACCGGGAATACCCGCCGCCAGCGGCCCACCTGTAGACAACCCTGGAACGCGGTTCCCCTCCTTGTCGACGTACATATCACGCGTCGCAGCGAGTGGCGCGGCCTCCCGAGCATCTACCATGACTGATTTTTCTTCGTCGGCTACATGGAGCAGCCAGAATCCGCCGCCGCCCAGACCGGACCGGTGCGGTTCAACAACTGACAGCGTGGCCGCGATTGCCACAGCCGCATCAAACGCGTTGCCGCCCAGCTCCAGGATTTCCACGCCCACCTGAGTTGCCAGCGGGTGGCTGGTCGCAACCGCGCCTTGCGATGGAACCTCGTCGGACGCTACCGAAGACAGCGGCCATAAAACAACGACGACCAGCAGGACCCTTAGGCTAAAGGTGTAAAGCCAAAGACCAAAAGTACCGGCGCCGGCAAATCGTGACCCGTGAACCGACAACCGTGAACCTAATGAGGCCCTAGGCGCTAGGCCCTGGGCGCTAGGGAAAACCCGCCGAAGGCGTAATATCATTGCATCTATTACTTTCTTCTTCGTCGTGTTCTTCGTGGTCATTTTTTTGCGTCAGCGGTACTTTCCGTTTTTCACCTTTCACTTTTCACTGTTCACGACGCAGTTTCTTCCCGCTTCCCGCTTTACCCCTCACTCTTCAACTCTCAGCTCGCCGGTCAGGCGCCGGTACTTGTCCATCAGCTCGTTCCGACTCTCTTTGCGATCGGGATCGAGCGGGATGCAATCGACCGGACATACCTGTTGGCACTGCGGCTCATCAAAATGGCCAACACATTCAGTGCATCGATCCGGATCGATGTGATAGATCTTCGGGCCCATGTATATTGCTTCGTTCGGGCACTCGGGCTCACACACATCGCAGTTGATGCATTCATCTGTGATTTTCAGCGCCATAAGGTGCTAGCGGAATTCGAGCGGCGGCAAGAGATCATCGCCGGCTCTTCCTGAGAGCCGCCTCCACCACCGGAGGCACGAACTTCGAAACGTCACCGCCAAGTGATGCGATCTCCTTCACCATACTGGAAGAGATATAGGTGAATTGCTCTGTCGGGGTCAGAAATACGGTTTCTATGTCAGCATCGAGTTGCCGGTACATGGTTGCCAGCTGGAATTCGAACTCGAAATCAGAAACAGCCCTCAAGCCCCGGATGATGACCTGCAGATCATTGCTGCGTGCAAAATCGACTGTCAGCCCACTGTATCCTGTAACTGTTGCGTTTTCATATTCAGCGAGGACGTCGGCTGCCAGCGAGATTCGCTGCTCGAGTGAAAACAGGAGGTTTTTCTCGGTGCCTGCAGCGATCGCAACCACGACACGATCAAATACTCGGCAGGCCCGGCGGGCCAGATCATAGTGACCATTCGTTATGGGATCGAATGTTCCCGGGTACATTGCTTGTATCGTCATCGGGTTTGTTCGCCGTAAGTCTTATTGAAAAGCCCGGTTGTCATCCTCCTGCCGGGCAGCAAGATGATAACCGACCTGACCGGCCTTCCCGCTGCGGGTCACTGTCCACCCGGCCGGTAACACCGGAGTTCCGATATGAGATTCACACTCAAGGTAAACACGGCCATCAACGGCGAGCCGGTCGTGTTTGTCGATGAGTGTACACAATCGCGCCGCTAGATCGTTGCCAAAGGGCGGGTCGAGAAAAACGACATCAAAGGTTTCACCACCGGAAGACAGGTAGCGTTGCGCGTCCGTCACCAACGCTTGACCTTTTTCCGATCCAAGCGTTTGTAGGTGCCCGGTAATAGAGGCAATCGCATCACGATCAAGATCAACGAAGACCGTTTCGGTTGCACCCCGCGACAGAGCCTCGAGACCCAGGGCTCCGCTACCGGCAAACAGGTCGAGGCATCGACAGCCCTCGATTCCCGGCCCCAGCCAGTTGAACAGGGTCTCCCGGACCCGGTCAGGCGATGGGCGGATATCAGCCCCGGTGGGGAAACTGAAGCGCCGACCCCGCCACTGGCCGCCAATTATGCGGAATCGGCCCGGAGCCGAGGAGCCGGACGGATTGGATCCTTTGGCTGGGTGCGATTCTGGGGCTTTATTCGGTACCATTGTACGGCTCTAGAATAGGGCCAAATCCTTGCACAAGGCGAGAAAACAAGCGTAGTCTAGGTGGTGGGTATAAAGCGTGCCTGCCACGCGTATAAAGACAAATCAAACCCAGGAGCTTACAGCATGAGGAAATTGCATTCCGTGGCGCTGGTGCTTGCTGCCGTGCCCCTGATGATGGGGGGCTGTTTTTCATCATCGAACAGCAATAACGCAGCTTCTCAGCAACCGCCACCACCGCCACCGCCGGTCGGGTTCAAGGCTCTTTTTCAGCCACTCGTGGGCGTCTTTCCTTATCCCAATGACTTCTTTTTCCAGGGCAGCACCGACGGCACGCTCAACCAGACCATTACGGCCTTTAACCCATTCGTAGCTGACGTCAACAGAATCGACGGATTTTCGGTTCTCGCCGAAATAACGACGCGTTTCAACTCCATCATTGATCCGGCTACCGTCGTTGGAGGCGTAACGGTTCATTTGTTCGAAGTTGTTATCGACCCCCTGACCACCGCAACTGTTGGTTTTGTTGGACCCGCATTGCCGGGGATCGATTACGCCGCCCGCGTGGCGGCATTGAACGACGATCCCGGTACCGTTCTGGAGCTGAAGCCTCTGCGGCCATTGAATCCGAAAAGCGGTTACCTGTTGATCGTCACCGACGGGGTGCAGGACATCACAGGTGACGCAGCTGTTGCTGACGACGTTTATCAGGGACTGAAAGATGCGATCGCTGCCGGCGTAACCTTGCCCGACCCACAGGAAGAAGGCGTCAAGCAGTTGATCGGGGCCCATCTGGCGATCGCCGCAGCTGCCGGTATCAATGCCGATAACGTCGTCGTGACCGCCAGTTTCCAGACTCAATCCACAACCGACAGCCTGGCGGCGGTCGAGGCGATCGCGATGCCGGGAGTCAGCGCAATCAACCCGGTCTCCATCGGCACAACTATGGATTTTATCGGTCCGGCGTCACCGGGAGCAGCGGATTTGTTTGTCGGCACTGTCGATTTGCCGTACTACCTGGATTCTGCCGATGTGTTGTTCGGCTTTTGGGAAGGCGGACCTTCGCCTCTTGACCCGACCAGCACCCACATCACCCGTTTCAACCCGGTGCCGATCGTCAAGTCTACGGTCACAGTGCCTATGCTGATCGCCGCGCCAAACGCCGTAGCGGCAGCAGTAAGTGGCTGCATGAAACCCCCAAACGGTTGGGCGACGGTCCTCTACATGCATGGCGTTACGACGGATCGAACCACAATGCTGGGTATGGCGGACGCGTTGGCGTTCGCATGTTTTGCAGTCGTAGTCATCGATCATCCGCTGCACGGACTGCCCCCCGGACATCCACTATACGCAGGACCGCTGGAGAGACATTTCAATGTCGACTTCCTGGACAACACGACATTCGCATTTGTACCAGACGGTATTGTCGACCCTTCCGGACTCCATTTCTTTAACCTGCAGAGTTTTGTCACAACTCGCGACAATTTCCGACAATCCTCCGCCGACCTGATCACCATGGCCAAGACGATTCCTACTTTGAATCTGGACGCCGACCCGATGACCGCAGATTTCGATCCGGCCCGGCTTCATTTCTTCGGCTGGTCGCTGGGCGGAATCACCGGCGTACCAATGCTGGGCGTCAATAACGACATCGGGGCAGCGACGTTATTTGCCGCCGGGGGCGGGCTTGCCGATCTGGGTCTGCGGGAGTCGGTCAGCCTGACAGGCCTTTTCAATCCCGCACTAATCGCACAGGGAATCATCCCCGGTGGTTCATTGCACTACGAATTTATCCGGGCGGCCCAAACGGTGGCAGACGCGGGTGATGCCTTGAACTATGCAGCGGCAGCAGCGGCAAACCATCCGATCCATGCTATGGGCATCTATGGCACACCCCTCGATCCAGCCCGGCCTCCCGATCTCGTGGTACCCAACCAATCCACCGACAGAATGGCGTCAGTTATGGGTTTGCCGATCATCACTACACCGGGGCCAAATTTTGTAACACACGGTCTGGTCCGGTTCACTGAAGGTCATCATGGAACCATTGCTACTCCTGGTGATGACCCGTCACGTGGCACACCGGGAAGTCCCTCCGTATTTACGGAAGCGCAGACAGAGCTCGCCAACTTCATGGGCTCCGACGGCAATGTCATCCTGATCAGCGATCCGACGGTCGTCCAATAGCCACAAGACAGACGTAACAAGGTAATGAGGGCGACTAACGTCGCCCTTTTTTTTAGTGCCGGACCTGGCCGACAAGTAAGATAACTGCGACAGGCAATTCAACGTGAGAAGGCGATTACAGATGTCCGAGAACACGGGACAGTCAGACCTTTTGGCCAGACTGCGTCGTCAACTGAACCAGGGCGATTCCTGGCTGACCCGCGATGTCACAGAGTTGTTCAGCTCAGGACAACTGGACGATGAAACAGCGGAAGACCTGGAAAGTCGATTGTTGCTCGCAGATGTGGGCATCGAGGCGACGACAGACATCATCGGAAGTCTGAAAAAAGGCGGTGCGTCCACCGCCGGCGATGAACACGGCTGGGCAGGGGCACTGCGTCAGGCTTTGTTCGACATTCTCGATCCGTGTGACGAACCGCTTGTCGTTCCAGACGGTATTCGGCCGTATGTAATTCTCGTGGTCGGCGTCAACGGTGCCGGCAAGACGACGACCATCGGCAAGCTTGCCCTGCGACTGAAAGACGAACAGGGCTTGAGCGTACTGCTAGCGGCCGGCGACACATACCGCGCGGCGGCGGTCGAACAGTTGCAGATCTGGGGCCAGCGCATATCGGTGCCGGTCGTTGCGCAACCTACCGGTGCAGATTCCGCGGCAGTCATTTTCGATGCCATAACGGCTGCACGTGCCCGGTACGTTGATGTGGTTATCGCAGATACTGCTGGTCGTCTGCACACACAGGAAAACCTGATGGAGGAATTAAGAAAGATACGCCGGGTGATGGGCAAGGCCATGGACACGGCACCGCATGAAATTCTGCTCGTACTCGACGCCGGCATGGGTCAGAATGCGCTCCAGCAAGCCAGGCAATTCAACGATGCCGTCGGTGTCACCGGTCTTGCTATTACAAAATTGGACAGCACCGCAAAAGGGGGCATTCTGCTCGCAATCGCCCGCAGCTTGAAGATTCCGATACGTTTTATCGGTATCGGCGAACAGGCCGACGATCTCGTTAGTTTCGATGCTGGTGCGTACGTCGATGCGATACTCAAGAACTGAACATCAGTCGTGATTCGATTTGAAAACGTGTCCAAGCGCTATCCGGGTGGCGGCGAAGCGCTCTCGGAAGTCAGCTTTCACATCCAAAAAGGTGAGGTTGTCTTTCTGACCGGCCATTCCGGCGCCGGCAAGAGTACCCTGCTCAAGCTGGTCGCGTTGATCGAACGACCTACTCGCGGACAGGTGATTATCGATCGACAAAACACGAATGGTATCGGGCGACGAAGCATTCCCCGTTTTCGCCGCAATATCGGAATGGTGTTTCAGGATCACAAACTCCTGCACGACAGGACCGTATACGACAACGTCGCGCTGCCCCTCGTGATTCAGGGAGTTGGCCATCGAGAGACCGGGCGACGTGTCCGCGCCGCACTGGACCAGGTGGGATTGTTGGGAAAGGAAAAGCAACCGCCCATAACACTGTCCAGCGGTGAACAACAACGTGTCGGTATCGCCCGGGCTGTAGTAACCCGTCCACCGCTCCTCATAGCCGACGAACCGACAGGCAACCTCGACCCCGAACTTTCTTTTGAGATCATGCAACTTTTCGAACGCTTTAACGAAGTCGGTGTAACGCTGCTTATTGCATCGCATGATTTGTCGCTGCTCGACCAGCTCGGCCGACGACGCCTGACCCTTAGCCA
>CAZJFQ010000013.1:21231-45039 GCA_964545335.1 uncultured Gammaproteobacteria bacterium
CGCATGATTTGTCGCTGCTCGACCAGCTCGGCCGACGACGCCTGACCCTTAGCCACGGTCGGCTGGAGACCGCCAGCGTTAACGACGCTAATCATGGCTGAGCCAGACGGGAAACGACGCAATCGCGGCTCCTCCGCCAAGGCCGTGACGCGGCCGTCAGTGTTGCGGCGATTGCGCAGTTACTTTCTGCGGCATGCCCAGAACTTTTTTGGCGCCCTGGGAGGAATTCTCAAAGCGCCTGTTGGCAATTTCATGACCGTTGCAGTTATTGGCATCGCCCTGGCGTTGCCGGCCGGATTGCACGTCCTGGTGGCCAACGGCAAAGCGCTCAGCGGACGCTGGGACAGCGCGGTCGATGTGTCCGTTTACCTGCGCGACGATGTAGACATCGAAGCGGCGCGGAAACTCGCGCGTAAGATTGAGGCCCGCGAAGATGTTGCGACCGTCGATGTTATCAGCGCTGAGTCGGCGCTCGAAGAGTTCAGGCAACTGTCGGGGTTCGGGCCGGCACTCGATGCCCTGGCGGAAAACCCGTTGCCTGTTGTTTTAGTGGTCAGTCCGGATCAGGAACACCGAAACACGGCAGCCATCGTATCGCTGGGCGTGGCACTCGATGCTCTGGGTGAAACCGACATCGTTCAGATGGACACTGAATGGGTAAACCGATTCCACGCCATACTCGATATCATCCGGCGCGCAGTATTGCTCGCCGCAACCGTTCTTGCGCTCGGGGTAGTCATCATCGTGGGCAACACCATACGCCTGGATATCCAGAACCGGCGCGACGAGATTGAAGTCACCAAGCTGGTCGGTGCCAGCGACGCTTTTATCCGCCGTCCGTTTCTATACAGCGGGCTCTGGTATGGCCTGCTTGGCGGCGTATTCGCTGTAGCCCTGGTTATGGTCGGTCTCTGGCTCCTCAGTGAACCGGTCGGCCGGGTTGCAGGTCTATACGGCAGTCAGTTTCGGCTGATCGGCCTTACCGTGGCCGAAACCGCGGGTGTGGCCGCCAGCGGCGCCCTCCTGGGTTGGCTGGGGTCATGGCTGGCCGCCAGCCGGCATATGCGGCGCATCGAGCCGACATAAGTTAACCCCATGTTTTTATTGTTTTTCACTCGGGAACTTCGACAATATTTAGCACTCTAACGCTGCGAGTGCTAAAATACGTAGCCACGATTACGAGGGTGACTGAATGAGCAACGCGCTGGTACTGAGAGACTCTGACCTGGTCCTAACCGGTCCGGTCGGCAGCCTGGATCACTATATGCAGGCCGTGAAGAGTATTCCGGTGTTGTCCGTCGAAGAGGAGCGCGACCTGGCGGCGCGCTTCCGGAACGACGAGGATCTGGACGCCGCGCGCCAGCTCATCCTGTCACACCTGCGTTTTGTCGCCCATATCGCCCGGGGTTATTCGGGATACGGTCTGCCGGTCGGTGACCTGATCCAGGAAGGCAATATCGGTCTCATGAAGGCCGTGAAGCGATTCGACCCGTCAGTCGGTGTTCGACTGGTTTCATTCGCGGTGCACTGGATCCGTGCCGAGATCCATGAATTCATCCTCAGGAACTGGAGGCTGGTCAAGGTTGCGACCACTAAGGCCCAGCGCAAGCTGTTCTTCAATCTGCGGCGAATGAAGAAGAACCTGAGCTGGCTGTCTCAGGATGAAGCGCGTGCGGTGGCGGCAGATCTCGGTGTTGCCGAGTCCGAAGTTTTTGAGATGGAAAAACGACTGGCGGGGCGTGATTTGTCATTTGACCCGGCGCCACAGTCCGATGACGACGAAACCGCCTGGTCCCCCGCAGCCTATCTGCCGAACCCGGAACCGGATCCGGCCGCAGCAGTAGAAAGCGAAGACTGGGAAGAAAAGTCATCCGCAAGTCTGGCCGCAGCACTGGCCGGCCTGGATGACCGCAGCCGCGACGTTCTCCAGCGGCGCTGGCTCACCGACAACAAGGTAACGCTGCACAAGCTGGCAGACGAGTACAGTGTTTCTGCAGAACGCATCCGGCAGATAGAAGTCGCGGCGATGAAGAAACTGCGTGGACTGATCGCACACGACAGCGAGACCTGAGTCTTCAGTTTTTAGAATTAATCCCGACCAATGGCCGGGTTACTTCCCGCTCCCCGCTTCCCGCTTTTCCCGAATCTATTGATTGCGGGTTCCAGCAAGCGTAATTTCTGTGACAGCTGATATCGGGAGATCGTCATGCGCCCCGTTTCCGCCTGGCTGGATGAGTACGGCGAGAGTCATCGGAATCCGGTTAACAAGACACTGCACTGGATCTGTGTACCGCTGATCATGCTGAGTGTCATCGGCCTGCTGTGGGCAGTACGGGTACCGGAGGCCTTCGGTTCGATCTCGCCCTATCTGAATTGGGCTACCGTTCTGTTAGTCCCCGCACTAATTTATTGGTTTGCCCTGTCGTTCACGCTTGGCGCCGGGATCGCAGTTGTCCTGCTGATAATGGTCTATGTCGTAGCGTGGCTTGCAGAACTGACTATGCCTTTGTGGTTAACGTCGATACTGATCTTTGCCGGTGCGTGGATCGGGCAGTTCATCGGCCATGCCGTTGAAGGCAAGCGGCCGTCCTTTTTCAAGGACCTTCAGTTTCTGATGATCGGTCCTCTCTGGCTCCTCGCCGCCCTCTACCGCCGCCTCGGCATAACGTACTAGGCTTTGGGCGTTAGGCCCCAGACTCTAGGCACGAAATAGCAGCATCTGTGTTGACCAAGCTGCAGACCGCCGGCGCCGGCACAATGCGCCGTTCTGATTCCAACTTCCCGCTTCCCGTTAGGCTTGTCACTTTTCACTTTCCGCTTGTCACTGTTCGCTGAGTTTGCTACGCAAATTCCTTCTGCGCCTGTTCGCGGACGGCGGCAGCGACTGAGACGTGGACGGCTTTGTTAAGGGGATCCGGTACCAGGTCTTCGGGGCCCGCGAGATCGGCAAGGGCACGGGCTGCCGCAAACAGCATGTCGTCCGTAAACCGCGGCGCTTCCGCATCCAGTGCGCCACGGAACAGACCAGGGAACCCAAGTACGTTGTTTATCCCCTTGCCATCCGCGGCAAACGCGGCGCCACGGTCCAAGGCAACTGTCGGCTCGATCTCCGGATCTGGATTGGACAGTGCCAGGATAATTTGTCCCTTTCGTACCAGATCCGGTGAGATAAGATCCTTGACGCCTGTCGTCGCCACGACGATATCAGACTGCTCCATAACCTCTTCCAGAGTCGCTGCCTCACCACCGAAGGCCGCGAACCGCGTCAATGCCTCCGGATTCAAATCAGTACCGATAAGGCGTTCCAGACCTTCGGCCTTGAGCAGGCGGGCGATGCCAAGGCCGGCCGAACCGAGTCCGATCTGGCCCACAGTGCTGGATCGCAGATCGCCGCCGACTCGCTTGGTGGCGTTTATAAGTGCTGCCAATGCGACCACAGCGGTCCCGTGCTGATCGTCGTGCAGCACGGGACGATCAAGACGCCGTACCAGTTCGGCTTCGATTTCAAATGCCCCTGGTGCCGCAATGTCTTCAAGCTGTATTGCACCGAAGGTTGGCGCAATCGCCTCAACGATTTCGACAACTCGTTGCGGATCGGTTTCTTCCAGCAGGATCGGGACACCGGTGATGTCCGCAAAGCTTGCAAACAGTGCCGCCTTGCCTTCAATCACCGGCAGCGCTGCAACGGGTCCGATGTGACCGAGGCCGAGCACCGCAGTGCCGTTGGTTACGATCGCGACGGTATTGGCGATATTTGTAAAACGCCGGGCGAGTTTGGGATCTTTCTGGATGGCAAGACAAACGCGGGCGACACCCGGCGTATAGATGTCCCTGAGAATCTGCAGCGATGAAATCGACTCTTTGCTTATTGTCCGTATTTTTCCGCCCTTGTGACGGTTAAAAACCCTGTCCGACTTTCCCAGCACCCTCGCGTTAGGCAGAGCATCGATCCGGTCATAGAGACCACGATCGGTTTCCTCGTCCATTTCGAGGGTGATCTCCCACAGCGTCTTGCCCTGTTCGCGGCGCACGGAGTTCAGATGCTCCACCAACAGACCGGCCTCGCCGATAACCTGCAGTATCTTCGCCAGGCTGCCCGGCTTCTGCTCAGACTCGATCAGTAAAATCTCAGGTATTTTCATGTCACGCCCAAACCGGACACGGGTACCTTGCGCCCGATGCCCCGGTTACTGATTGTTATTTCTGGTGCACTTGAGGGCTTTTTAACACAATCCGGTCAGGAACAGTGACGGGGGTTCTGACCGGCATCACGCTGCGCTATGATTGCCGGTTCCCTGACGGGGCAGGCGGCCGTCCGGCCACCGGGTCCAACGAGGCTGACATGAGAGAACCGGGCATCACGCAATCCTCAGGCACCATCGATCCGATGGACTTTTACCACACTCGCGGCTCATTGAGTGACGACGAACAGATGGTTCAGGACACTGTGAGCCGGTTTGTCGATGACAAAGTATTGCCGATTATTCGTGAGGCTTTCGAAGAGCATCGTTTTCCGGCGGAGCTGGTCCCGGACATCGCTGAAATGGGACTCCTGGGAAGTTCGCTGCAAGGTTACGGCTGCGCCGGACTGAACAGTGTTTGTTACGGATTGATCTGCCAGGAACTCGAGCGGGGAGACAGCGGTCTCAGAAGTTTCGTGTCGGTGCAAAGCAGTCTGGTGATGTGGCCGATATACACGTATGGCAGCGAGGAACAGAAACAGCGCTGGTTGCCTGCCATGGCGAACGGCGAGGCGATTGGTTGTTTTGGCCTGACTGAACCGCACGGTGGTTCCGATCCGGGCAGCATGAAAACTAATGCCCGGCAGAAAGGTGATGACTGGGTCATCAACGGCGCCAAGATGTGGATCACCAATGGCACAATTGCAGATGTTGCACTCGTGTGGGCAAAAACTGAAGACGGTATCCGTGGTTTCCTGGTAGAAAAAGGAACCAAAGGATACACGGCTCAGGACATCGAACATAAGTTTTCTCTCCGAGCTTCCATCACATCTCAATTGTTCCTCGAAGATGTGGTCGTTCCGGACTCGGCACGTTTGCCCGAGGCTTCCGGCCTGATAGGCCCGCTAGGTTGTCTCACACAGGCAAGGTACGGAATTACCTGGGGAGCTATTGGCGCCGCTCAGGCCTGTCTGAAGGAAGCGCTGGATTACGCCGGTGAGCGCGAGCTTTTTGGAAGGCCGCTGTCGCACACGCAGACGATCCAGCGGCGGCTTGCTGACATGGCGCGACGCATCACGACGGCTCAGCTTATGTCGCTGCACCTTGGCCGGTTAAAAGATAAGGGCGAAATGCATCCCGCGCAGGTGTCGCTTGCGAAATGGAACAATGTGCGTATGGCACTGGACGTCGCCAGAGATGCCCGGGACATTCTCGGGGCCGCGGGCATAAGTGCCGAGTTCTGCCCAATCCGGCACATGCTCAATCTGGAAAGCGTCATTACTTATGAAGGAACCGAAACCGTGCATGAGCTCGTAATCGGTAAGGAGCTCACCGGTGTCAGCGCCTTCTAGCGCCGGTCTGAAAAAACCAGGTGCCCGTGCGATCAATCGCGCAGAGATTGTCGACCAGAACTTCCTAAGATTTCTCCAGAACCGCGATAAGGAAAAGAAGGTTGTTGCCGGCACTGTCAGGACCGGTCGGCTCTCGCGAAAAGAACTCCTAAAGATTTTTGATTACCAGATGCTGTCGAGGCATCTGGATCTCGTCGCGCGCGAAATGCGCACACGTAACGAGAGTTTTTACACCATTGGCAGCGCGGGGCATGAGGGTAATGCCGTCACCGGCTACCTCACACGGCCAACGGATCCGGCGTTTTTGCACTACCGCAGCGGCGGATTCATGATGGCCAGACTGGACCGTGCGGGCGTAGCCGACCCGGTTTACGACACCGCCCTTTCGCTGGCCGCAAGTCGGGATGATCCGACTTCCGGTGGCCGTCACAAAGCGTGGGGCAGTCGCGCAGCCTGGGTGCTGCCACAGACTTCGACCATCGCCAGTCATCTGCCTAAGGCCGTCGGCACCGCTATTGCCCTGGATAAACTGCAACATTTCGGGATCAAAGGTCCGGTGCCGGCAGACAGTATCGTGGTTTGCAGTTTTGGCGACGCAAGCGTCAACCACAGTGCCGCACTCGGTGCATTCAACGCAGCAGAGTGGGCGGCTTACCAGAAGCTGCCCGTCCCCATACTTTTTGTATGCGAGGACAACGGTATCGGAATCTCTGTCAAGACACCCGAAAACTGGATCTCAGCGAACTTTGCATCACGGCCGTGCATGACTTACCTGGAATGCGACGGTCTCGACGTAGTCAGCGCCTACGAATCCACTCGCGAAGCCATCAGATACTGTCGTGAAAGGCGGCTACCGGTATTTCTTCATATGAAACTCGTCCGCCTGCTCGGTCATGCGGGCACGGATGTAGAGACTGACTACCTCTCTATCGACGAAATCGAGCAAACCGAAACCAGAGACCCACTGCTGTTCACCGCAAAGACAGTACTCGACAATGGTTATGCAACTGCGTCGGAAATTCGCGACCGATATGAAAACCTGCGCGACCGGGCACGCAAGGCAGCAGCCGCAGCCGCAAGAATGAAAAGGTTAAGGGATGCCGACGATATTGTTGGGCCTCTGGCGCCACTGCACGCAAAGGACATCAACAAGGAAGCGATCCGGAAAGTATCCGAACAAAAACGCATCAATACATTTGGATCGCGTTCCGCATTGCCCGAGCAGGCACCCGCCAGGCATATGGCCATACAGATCAATCGCGCGCTTCATGACTTGATGATCAAGTACCCGGAGATGACTATCTTTGGCGAGGACGTGGCACGGAAGGGCGGTGTCTACACGGTAACTACGGGACTGGCTCAAACGTTTCGCCGTGGTCGCGTATTCAACACGTTACTCGATGAAACGACCATTCTGGGACTGGCACAGGGAGCCGCATATATGGGTATGCTCCCGGTCCCGGAAATCCAGTACCTGGCTTATTTCCACAACGCCAGCGACCAGATTCGCGGTGAAGCAGCGTCAATGCAATTTTTTTCGGCCGGCCAGTTTGCCAACCCCATCGTGATGCGAATCGCTTCTTTCGCTTATCAGAAGGGGTTCGGCGGACATTTTCACAACGACAATTCGTTCGCAGCCCTGCGAGACATACCCGGGCTGATTATTGCGGCTCCGTCGCGGGGTGACGATGCAGCGATGATGCTGCGCACCTGCATGGCGCTGGCTAAGGTTGATGGCCGGGTTGTGGCGTTCCTGGAACCCATTGCGCTCTATATGACAAAGGATCTGTACGAGGCGAAAGATGGGCAGTGGTTGTTTTCGTATCCGGAACCGGACCGGGCCATACCGCTCGGTGAGCCTCGCATTTATCACGCAGATGCCGGGGACCTGACTATCGTTACCTACGCCAATGCCGTGCTTATGTCATTGCGAGCCGCACGGCGGCTTGAAGCCGAAACGGGATCGCGTGCCCGGGTGCTGGATCTCAGATGGCTGAAACCGCTTAATAAGGAAGTCATTGCACGCGAAGCCAAAGCAACAGGCCGTCTACTCGTTGTAGATGAAGGTCGCCGGACGGGAAGCCTGAGTGAAGAGATTTTCACTCTCCTCGACGAAACAGTCGGACCTGACGTCACCCGCATGCGCGTCGTCGGAGACGACACGTACATCCCACTCGGTCCGGCAGCAAATTTCGTTCTCCCCGGTGAGGACGATATCCTCGCTCGCGCCCACGAGCTACTCAAAAAATGACCCCGAAGATCACAAAGAGAGAAATGAAATAAAAAGCCGGCATGCGCCAGCGGATGCACGATCATTGTCAAAGGCCAGCAATGCTGGCCATATTATTTTTCGTCTCTCTTGGTGTTCTTCGTGCGCCCCGAGTGAGGCTACTGCTGAGTGAGGTAGTGTCCGCAGGGCGACTTCGTGGTCATGTCATGCCCAAGGCACCCGATGTCAGGTCCTGAAAGATGACGTCTCCATACTCCAATCGCGGCGTGTGGAACATCGCCGCGCCGATGATCCTGTCGAATGTCTCGCTGCCGCTGCTCGGTCTCGTCGATACGGCCGTCATGGGCCACCTTGACAGTGCGGTCTATCTTGGCGCCGTGGCAATTGGCGCCACGATTTTCAGTTTTATCTTTACCGGGTTGAACTTCCTGCGCATGGGAACGACGGGAATTGCCGCCCAGGCACACGGCTCCGGTGACTCGGCCGAAATGCGAACGGTACTGGCACAGGCCGTGATGACTGCCGCCGGCCTGGCCCTCCTGCTGTGGCTGCTGCATACGCCGATCAGCAACCTCGCGATGATGTTACTCAAGCCGAGCACGGACGTTCAACACTACGCGGCGCAGTATTTTCAGATAAGGATCTGGAGCGCGCCCGCTGTCCTCGTCAACTTCGCTGTCATCGGCTGGTTTATCGGCATGCAAAACGCCCGGGTTCCGCTGGCCGTTATGCTTACCGTCAACCTGATCAACATCGTACTCGACTTTGTCTTTGTTATCGGTCTTGACATGAAAGTCGAAGGCGTCGCAATCGCCTCCGTCATCGCCGAATACAGTGGGCTCGGGCTTGCCGCTGTACTGGTATGGCGCGAACTATCCCGGCGGCCGGCGGCATGGGAAAAACAACGGATACTCGACCGCGAGAGATTTTGGCGCCTTGTCAGCTTCAACAGCAATCTCCTGATCAGAACGTTTTCGCTGATGTTCGCGTTCGGCTTTCTCACCGCCCAGGGTGCACGGTTGGGCGATACAGTGCTCGCCGCGAACGCCGTGCTCATAAATTTTCAAATGCTGGCGTCGTACGGTCTGGATGGGTTTGCGCACGCTGCCGAAGCGTTGGTCGGTCGGGCTATCGGTGCGCGTGATCGTGCCGGACTGAACGAATCAATACGGATTTCATTGCGCTGGTCTTTGATCGTTTCGGTCGCGTTCAGCGTCGCCTTTGCTGTTGCAGGCCCTGCGATCATTCGCCTGATAAGCGATATTGCCGAAGTCGTCGATACGGCCTTTCAGTATCTGCCCTGGTTGATTCTCTCACCGGTCATATCGGTCTGGAGTTTCCTGTATGACGGTGTCTACGTCGGCGCAACGAAGGCGCGGGAAATGCGTAATTCAATGTTGCTGTCGACGTTCCTGGTTTATGTGCCGGCGTTCTATCTCCTCGAGTTCCTTGGTAACCACGGCCTGTGGCTTGCATTTATGCTATTTATGGCTGCTCGGGGGATCAGCATGCACCTGTTCTTCAAGCGGATGGATGCACGCGGTGAAATTTTGCCCTGAAAAAAGGGCCCGACCGGTTGTCAAGTTCCGGCCGGGCAAAGGTCCACTCAGGGCGGCGTCGTCAAAGTGGCGAGCAGTGGTTCCGATCGCCCGTACTCCAGCGGTGTCATGCGCCTCGCGACGACAACGTAGCGCAGCGGTCCGCCCGGACGGAGAGCATCGAAGGGATAACAGGTAACCAGGGTCAGGAGCTCGTCGTCACTGTCCAGGCGGATTTGACTCACCCGTATGTCGGTTACTGCGGTGTCGATCACTTTGAACCAGTGACGGCCACCGTCGGCTGTCTCCATAGCAATGTGATCGTTCACGGTCAAATCGTTCAGAAAACGAAAATGTGTATCGCGATGGCCGGCAATAACGCTGTTACCGGAGTGACCCGGCAGCGGACTTGCCGACATGTGTCCCGGGCCAAATGCCAATGTTCGCCCTGTCACGCCAGACAGCACGATCAGATCGATGTCTTTTTCCGGGACGCTGAGACGCGCGACCGGCCAGGTGTCTGCCCAGGGCCACGGCCGTACTTTCTGCTCCCCGTCAAGGCTTCGATGCCAGGCTTGTGTCAACAGATACTGGGCCAGCATCGCCTTGGCGTGGATATATGCGCCGCTGCCAAGCTGCCACGAGCCGGCCAGAATCAAGGCCACGGTAATCAGTTTGCCGCCGGACATGAGACCTCCCTTCGAATCGATGTCCTGCGTCGCAAAAGGCCGTGCACGCCCGCTGCAAACAGAATCAACATCGCACCCAGTAAAAATCTGAATGCAGCAGATGTGGCGCCGCGCGGATAACCTGCAAGCACACTGTCCCGCATAACGGCCGGCATCAGGCTGGGCACAGCTCCCGTGCCGAGTGACGACCCCGCCGGGCGGGCGAGCGTCTTATCCACTGCCACGAGGCTCGTGTAGCGGCTGACAAGATGATGTTCAAGTGCAACAGCCGTTACTTCGGCTCTGATCTTGTCAGGGTTACCACCGTTGACACGGCTCGACATCAGTGAGCGAATCTTGTTCCGTGCCCATAGCGCAGATACGCCCGGATGCGCTTGCCCGGGGTCGAGATTCGGCTGACGCAGCCAGTGACCATTCCCGTTCGCGCCGGATATCAGGATGCTGCCGGCAACAGACCGGACCCGCGTTGTTACGACCAGTGGTTGTCCGGCATAAAGATCCGGCGGGATTTTAGGCCAGGTTTCTGCGTTGAGATTTTGCGGCCAGTGGATATCAATATCGGTCAATACGGGCGATTCAAGACGCGTAAACAACTGATCCATTTTCAGGGACACTTCACCCGCGTCACCGATAAACGTATAGGTGCCCCGGCCGAATTCCGCCGCTCTGCTCATAAAGAAAGCGTTGGGCGCCGCCCCGATACCCACGGTAAAAAGGCGAGCTGACCCCAGCTCGTCGTGAATCAATCGAAACAAAGCCTCTTCAATCCCCACCGCGCCGTCTGTAATGAATATGACTTGCTTCAGATGGCTGCCGGACATTTCGGGCCCACTCAATGCCGCTTTGAGCGCAGGCATCATTTCCGTGCCGCCGTTTGAGCTCAGGCCATCGACATAGGCAGCAGCGCGAACCAGTGCCGGTTCGTCCGCCGTGACAGTGTGCGCGAAAAGGCTGTGTGTTTTCGAATTGAATTGAATAACATTGAATTGATCTTCAGGACGTAGTCGGGACAAGGCCATCTGCAGTGCACTTTTCGCCTGCCGCAGCGATTCACCGTGCATCGAACCCGACGTATCAATCACGAGCACTAATTCACGCGGCGGAATCGGTAACGGTCCGCCGCCTTGCGGTGGCATGAACATCAGCATGACGTAGCTGTTGTCGCCGTTTGTTTCGGAAAATATTGCGACATCGGAATCCGGACCGGTAACAGGCTGCCAGACGAGTTCAAAATCCCGATCCATGGGTACGCGCCCTTCCGACAGTGACAACTCATACAATCGCCCGACCTCGTTGACATCCACCGGGTGGTACGGGCTCACTATGTAAGCAAGCAGAAAGCCAGCATCAATGTGTACATCGATGCTCGCCCGATAGCCGCTGCTTTCGTTTGCCAGTTTCATGTACGGGGTGATACGCGACGCATCGGCAACCTGGTCCGTTGCGCGCGACCAGCCAAAGCCTTTCAGAGTGTCATCGCTGGCCCGGGTAAGCGCCGCTCCGGGAACGTAGCGGGGCGTTACAGTCATCGGGAATCGAAAGCTGAACTGTCCGTTGTCATACTTCAACGTCTCCAGGTATCCGATCTCCACCTCTATGATTTCCCCCGGTGCGATATTGGCAACAGACATCGTAAAAAGATTGGCGCGTTCCTGTTCAACTAATCCGGCACGGCGGCCCGAGGCCTTCGCCTGCTCGTAAACTTTCTTTGCTTCTTTTCGCTCGTGAATTTCGCCCACGACTACCCGCGTTCCGACACGCAGTTTCAGTCGATCGACAGCGGCGTTATCGGGTAACGGAAAAACGTATATGCCTTCGATCCAATCTGCGCTGTCATTTTTAAAAGTTTGATGCAGCGAAACGCGTGCGGCGATTCCACTGATTGATACCTCGACCTGGGTATTCAGGCGTGGCGCTGATGAAAAACTGCTTGCGGAACCTCGGACAAGAAAGCTTCCGGCGCAGACCTGATCCGGTCGACTAACATCACAATCCGGGGTTGCGTGCGCCAACGGAGTTGAGAACGTGGCTACCGCGAACATCAGGCAGAGAGAGAGCCAGTCCCAGTGGACCTCTTTGAGCCGGAGGAAGACCAGCCGCGCACGATTCAGGCGGCATCCAAGGTCAGGGTAACGAGCCGGGAACGCCCGCCCTTGCGGTAAGCGTTTGCGCCCACCGGGCTCACGATCGCCCCTGCGTGCAGAGCTTGCAACATACACCGCCTGTGCTCCCTTTTTTGTCTGCGTTGTGGTGATTGAACGACACCACGGAGGCAATGCGGGGGCACGGGAGTGGCAATGCGCCGACACAATGTGGCAGATTGTGGCAATCATGCCCAGACACATCGCCATCGTGGAGGACGAGCCGGCTATCCGGGACAACTACATCGATGCCCTGAAGCGTCACGGCTATGAAGTTTCCGCACACGGAAACCGGGCGGATGCGATGGCCTCATTTTCCGCCCGCCTGCCCGACCTCGCGATTATCGACATAAGCCTCGGTGATGAAGTCGAGGGCGGGTTTGACCTGTGCCGGGAGTTACGTAGCTTTTCGTCAACGATTCCGATTATTTTTTTGACGGCGCGCGACAGCGAACTCGATGCAATCTCGGGATTGCGCCTGGGTGCGGACGACTATCTGACCAAAGACATCAGTCTGTCACACCTGATTGCGCGCGTTGTTGCATTGCTTCGCCGTGTTGATGCGTTGTCGGAATCCGGCGCACACGACAATCGGCTCGAGCGTGGAGATCTGTCCGTCAACCTCGATACGATGGCCGTTCTGTGGCACGGGCAGACTGTCGATCTGACCGTAACGGAATTCTGGCTCGTTCACGCGCTCGCACGACATCCTGGTCACGTCAAAAACCGTGACCAGTTGATGCAAGCAGCGAACGCAGTGCTGGATGACAATACGATAACATCGCATGTCAAACGTATTCGCAAAAAGTTTGTCGATGTGGACACCGATTTCCACGCCATCGAAACCGTGTACGGCATGGGCTATCGATGGAAAACAGATTGAATGAGGTTACGAACGCAACTTTTTCTGGTCAGTCTGGCTACGCTTGCTCTGCCCTGGGGCGGTTGTCAGTACATCCGGGAAATGGAATTGGCGCTGCGCCAGGGCCATGAGAACGCGCTGCTCGGAACCGCTCGTGCGGTCGCCAACTTTTTTGGCGACCGTACTGACCTGCTGCCGACCGAAACGCTGATACTGCCCGACGAAGCGTCGGGCGCCGCGGACATCTATGCCCACCGGCTGCGAAACGCAGTTGTCCTTGATGGGTATGCCGGCGACTGGGGTCTTGAGAGCGAAGACTTTGTTCTGGTCCGGCCCGACAATGATGACGCTCCAGCCATTTCTGCGCGTTATGCAGCGGGGATTCTCAATGCGTATTTTTACCTGTTCGTCACCGTTTCGGACAAAGACGTAAAATATTTTCGGCCCGGCAACACGCCAGTGTTCAGTGACGGTATTCGGATCAGGAGTATTGATGCCGACGGCGCAGAACACAACTTCCTGTTCATCACCGAAGCACCCGGGCCTGTCAATCCGTTTCGGGTCTCCCCGCCTGTTCGCCATTACCAACGCGGATCCGGGCGGGAACTGAGAATACAGGGGATCTGGGAGGAAACCCGGGACGGGTTCAACCTCGAGGTCAGATTGCCTGCGTCGTTTGTCGGCAATCGTCTCGGACTGGAAATCATCAACGTTGGTCAGGCAATCGACGTGACTGTGTTCGGTACAGTCGCCCCCCCCTCATACGAGCCTGGATTTGTCCGCCATGAGAACCCGGAAATCATAGCGGCGCTGGCCGAGCTTGAGGATCCGAATCTTCGAATTCGCATTGTTGACCTGGACGGCTGGCTGGCTGGTGAAATCGGCCGCCTTGAACCCGGTGGTGTCGCTGCTTACCTCGATGACACGAGCGGCAGTTTCATAGAACAGCTATACCTGGCCATACTCGGGCGCAGCTCGGATGATCCTCTTTCCCCTGCTGCCGAACCCGGCCGGGTAACCGGCAATCATATCGAGAGCGCGCTCAGTAATGGTACGCCCCGGGCCGCCTGGTTCAGACATGCCGATGAACAGTTGTCGATTCTTGCCGCGGCTCATCCTGTGACTGCGGACGACAGGGTAATCGGTGCCGCTGTTGTTGAACAGACCAGTGATGCCATACTCACGTTGACGAATCATGCCTTGTCACGTCTTTTGAACGTGACGCTCCTGGCTTCGGTTGTCGCGGCAGCCGGACTCTTGACCTATGCAAGCTGGTTGTCCGTTCGTATCCGCCGCTTGAGAAATGCGGCTGACCAGGCCGTCAGTCCGGACGGAAGAATCGTCAGTGACTTTCCAAGAATGGACTCAGCAGACGAACTCGGCGATCTGTCGCGCAGTTTCGATCGGCTCCTTCGGCGGCTCAGGGAATACACGGAATATCTCAGAACACTGGCGGACAAGCTGACCCACGAATTGCGGACTCCGCTTGCAATCGTGCAGACGTCGCTCGAGAACCTGAACTCGGATTCTCTGCCAGAGGGCTCCGCAACCTATGCCCGTCGCGCCATGGAGGGAAGTGACAGATTGCAGCGCATACTGAAAGCGATGAGCGAGGCGTCGAGAATCGAAGAAAGCATCCGCAACGCCGATTCAGAAGAATTTGATATCAATGAACTGCTGCGCAACACGATTGCTGCGTATCGCGACGTGCATGTCGAGCGGCGGTTTGGGTACGAAGGCCCTGAGGAACAGGTTCGATACGTCGGGGTTCCCGATCTGATCGTGCAGATGATGGACAAACTGGTAGATAACGCTGTGGATTTCAGCGACGCTGGCGACCACGTTTCGGTCAACCTGTCCATCTCAGACGAGCATCTCGTGCTGGGCGTTGCAAACGACGGCCGCCCGCTGCCGGAAAAAATGCAGGACCAGCTGTTTGACTCGATGGTGTCCGTTCGTGAAACCCGGGACGACGAGCCACACCTCGGACTTGGGCTGTTCATCGTTCGCCTTATCGTCGAATTTCATGCCGGCACAATCGCGGCCCACAGCCGCGAAGGCGGTGGTGCCGAGTTCTCAATATCGCTACCGCTAAATGGGAGGCGCTAGACTTTAGGCACTAGGCGCTAGGCACGAATCAGCGTCAGCACTACTTTTCACTTTTCACTCGCCATTCTTCGTGCGCCCCGAGCGAAGCTACTGCTAAGCAAGGTAGTGCCCGCAGGGCGACTTCGTGGTGGTATTTGTTTGCGTGAGCGCCACGCCAGTAACTGTCGGCGCGCTTTACACATTCGCCTGGTCGGGCAGTCCAACAACCGGTACTTTGATCTTCATGTGTATGATTTCTAAGAAAGACTCCGATCTGGCACGGCGTTTGCAATACGTATCGGGACTGATCACTCACGAGCGACACAACTCATAAGCATTTATGGCTCCGACGATGTCCCGCCTCGACATCGGAGATTGGAGGGATCAGAGAAAGCCCCGTCCTTCCGGACGGGGCTTTCGTATATTCGAACGTTACCGGTTACAAATCGCCTTCGAGATAGGCCGCTGCAAGGTGGGACATGCCCCGTAAGCCCGTGATCAGCGAGCTTTCGTCTATGTAAAACAGCGGCGAATGATTGGCAGGGGCCTGAGTTGGATCCTGGTCCGCGGGTGTCACGCCCAGGAAAAAGTAAAAGCCGGGAACTTCGTTTGCGAAGTATGAGAAATCTTCGGCGCCGGTAATCAGTGGTGCCTCAATGACCTTGTCCTCTCCGGCTATGTCACGCAACAAGGCTATCGATGCGTTGGCAAGCTCGACATTGTTGGCTGTCACGGGATAACCGTAGGACCACTCAATCTCTGCTGTCGTACCGGCACTCTCGGCAATACGCGCCACTGTCGTGTCGATTCGTTTCAGGATGTCATCGCGTATGGCTGTATCGAAGGCGCGCACGGTGCCGAGCATTTCAACCTGATCGGGAATAATGTTATTTCGAATACCGCCGTGAATGCTTCCCACCGAGATAACGGACGGCGCCGAGGTGATATCGATCTGACGACTGGCAATCGTCTGCATTCCGAGGACGATCTGTGACGCGATAACAATCGGATCCACACCCTGCCAGGGCCGGGACGCGTGTGTCTGGCGACCGTGCACGACGATTCTGAAATTGTCGTAGCTTGCCATCAGCGGCCCGGCTCGCGTGCCGATAACGCCGGACGGAAATGGTGACCATGCGTGTATCCCAAAAATCGCCTCAGGCTTTACCTCTTCAAACACGCCCTCTTCGAGCATCAGCATTGCACCACCTTTCTCTCCGGCCGGTGCGCCCTCTTCCGCGGGCTGAAAGACAAACACGATTGTGCCGGGCACCTGCTCGCGGATTCCCGCGAACAGCCTCGCGGCTCCTAACACGATCGCCATATGGGAATCATGGCCGCAGGCATGCATGACCCCGATTTCCTGACCGTTATATGTCGTGGTGACCGTCGATCTGAACGGGACATCGGTTGCCTCGGTTACGGGAAGGCCGTCCATGTCGGAACGGAGTGCCACAACCGGTCCCGGCTTGGCGCCCCGAAGAACGCCGACGACACCCGTATGGGCGATACCGGTCCTGACTTCAAGGCCCAGTCTTTCGAGTTCGGCTGCGATGTATGCAGAGGTTTCAAACTCGCGATTGCTGAGTTCCGGATTTTCATGAAAGTAGCGTCGCCAGGTTATGACCTCACCTTCAAGCTCGATGGCACTCGCCTCCACTGCAAGTCTGAATCCATCCAGATCTTCCTGAGCAGATGCTGTGTTAACGAGAATTGCGCAAATGAAAGAGAATGGAATTACAGAACCGAAACGCATCGGTAAACTCATGACGTCAGCCTTTGTATTGATCCTGGTGAACGGGCGGCGCAAGGATAGCACGCCGTCGACTCGAGATTATCTGCCAGCCCGTTGCCAGTCTGCACTAATTACTTGCCACTCGTCGTCATCGAGTTCGAGTTGGATGTTGAAGTCATACAGGTCCGCCTCGAGACGCCAGTCACTGCCATCCGGAACCCCGCGGCCCGCCATTCCGGCCACGAGTTTGACTTCTGCGAGCTCGGGCACAGGAAACTCGATGGAATCGATACTTATATAGAGATGAATGGATTGATGCCGAAATAAGTAGAGACGCAATCTTTGTATGATTTCGTGTTTACTCTGGCCGCGATCGTCCGAATAGCTATCCGACAGTAGATCGGCCAGTGCTCTCGCGTCCCTTTCTTCGGCTGCGGCCTCCGCGCCGGCAATCAGGTCGGTAATCTGCGACTCAGGTGTCCCCGGATCGCCGCCACAGGCAGCGAGCAGGATACCGGCAAGGAGCCCGAAGCTACCCGGCGCTCGCCGCCTTCCCGTCATCGTTCCGGCCGAACCAATAGTCAAGTGTCAGCACATCTCGTCCCGCCGGCGCCAGTAACAAGAACACGATCAGCGCCAGACGCGTAAATGTATGTCCGTCTATATCGAACAGCGCATCTTTGAGTGCATGGCCGTACGTCGTGATAATCAGCAACACGCCCAGAACCGACGCTGTTATCCGCACTTTCAAACCGATACACAGCAAAATACCCGCGAATAGCTCGAGATATGGAATAACCAGACCGAATATCCAGAGAATCATCGCCGGTATCCAGCTATTAGCATAAGGGTCAACAAAATAGTGACGAGCGTGTTCGATAGCGCCCATGTCGAAAACCTTGCCGATACCCGCCATAAGAAACAACAAGCCCAGAATCCAGCGCACGATAAAGGTGGCCATGGACCAGTTGTCAAAGTCTTTTATCAGTCTCATGAGTATCCTCATTCACTTAGGCGTTAGGCGTTAGGCGCTGGCCTTTCTTCCCGCTTGCCGCTTACGCCTACGTCGCCACTTTGCCCTTCCAAAGGCCATGCGTGGTATAGCACTTCCACGCCCACGGCAACCATTTGACCAGGGCAAAGCTGAGCCACAGTGCCCACAGCAGCATAGCTGCCTTGTAGTAGATGAGTGGCACGGAAATCACAGTCCCCTGCGGCAGCATTGAGTCGGCCTTGTCTGCAAACCAGCTCAGAAGTCCTGCACCGTACCGGTAGGCTTCAATGCGCATATCGGGAGTACCCAGAAGACCATCCGGAATGGCGCTGATCAGGCTCAGAATGGCTGCCACAGAGAACACGCCAAGCAGAACCTGCACAAAATTGAACTGTTGCGCCTTCAGTTCCGGTTCCTGCCGCTGCCACCAGCTCATGACAAACAGCCAGACGGTAAACGTGAGCAACACAAACCAGGAAAAAGTGCTCAGGCCCAGTCCGAGGATCAACCAGTGATGGGTTCGTAGCGGGGTGTGCCGTGTACGCCCCAGGAACACTGCAATCACAATAAACACAACGAGCTCCGCCCAGTAAAGCACGGCCGGTCCAAGTCTCGGTCCCGTTGCAAACAATACCCATCGGTCCTGCGGCAGGGTAAGCGCAATACTTACGTTGCCCGACGGCATTCCGAGATCCACCTCGGGAGTCGATTGCACGCCATTCACACCGGTGTCTTTACGCCAACGAACAGTGAAAATGTGTTGTCCCGGTGAAATCGGCATTTCGAGATCACGCCCGGTCGGACGCACCGGAATCGGCTGCCCATCGTTCATTACATCGAGGACTTCCGCGTTATCAGGCAGCACGAGCCGATGTTGGCCACCTCGTGTCGCACGGTACTGCAACTGCAGGCTCGACTCCTGCGATCGCTTGCCTACATCAGTTCCCAGGGACACCGAGTCAAATGCGATGACACGGCCTTCACTGGCTTCAGGTCTCGACACGATGAGGATCAATTGTTCACCGGGATTCGGATAAAACTCGGGAACCCAGTGGGTCGGATTGATTTGACGCGGTGTAACGACCGGGACGCCTTCGTGAGTTACCCGCCACATCGGGCTGGCAGTCAGCGTCCACACTTCGGACCAGCTGTCGGAATCCGGTGCATCGAGTTCAACGGTCTCCCTGACCGGTATGACGGATTGCCAGGACACCTGGTTCTCGTTTCCGGCCATGGCAACGATTACGTTGCCATCAACGATCTCCCTGTTTTCCGTAACGACCGATTCATTCTGTAACAGCGGGATCTCCACCGTAAACGCGCCGCGCTGTGGTGACACTCGATTTACAACTGTCGTTACCGTCCACTCAACGTTCAAGGCAAGCTGACGTATTACCCGCACGAATACCGGGAACCGCTCAGAGGCCATCGACACGGATTCCGCCGCTCCGGTGGCGGTACGGACGCGAATCAACTCCAGCGTGTTGGTCGTGAGATTACCGTTACTGATTCCCGCGAATTCCCAGGCGCGCCCGCCGGCGCTTATCTGGTGCGGTTTCTGCGGGAAAACAACCTGTACCGTCTCCACCGGTGGTAACGCTCCGGTCAACCGAACCTGCCGAATGCCGGGCGAGAGATCGATCCAGCTCACGTCGTTGCGATCCCTGTACATGACGTTGACGGTAGCACCGTCTATAAAAATAACATCCGGTTTGAAGCCTTTATCAGAACCCGGTACCGCGATCGCTGAATGATCGGCCACGTGCACTTCCAGGTTCATCGTCAACCTGTCGGTGGTCGCAGCCACTCGCGCGTTGACGATCTCCGCACATTGCGGCGCGCACTCCGGCGGTTCGATCAGCCGCTGTCTGAGTGTTTGCAACACTTCGAAGTCCGGTGTCTGTCCCAGCGCTGAGTCGCTCCACGGGACAAGCACCAATGCCAGCAATATCGCCGGCATCAGGCTTTTGAATTGCGCACCGGGCAACGGAAAACGCGATGGCACGCCAAAACAGGTTCGGCTGAAGGCGAGGAGCAGCAGGAGTATCAGAACGACACCACTGACACGCCAAATCGCGGTTGCCCAGGGTTTCAGGATAAACAACCTGACTTCCTGCTCGGGTTCCACCGGTCCCTTCCAGGTCAGGTAGTACCGGTTCCAGTTCCAATTCGGAATACCCGGGCCGGTCTGGAGCAGTGCGCCCGGCGCGTATTTTTCGACTGGTGGTGGTGGCCTGGGCTTGGCTGGAGCCAGAATTCTTCCCCCAGCGCTGCGACCGCGCTCCCCTTGAAGTGACCACAATTCGTCATCCGCACGATCCTCCAGTTCCCGCTGCCGCTCCGGAGTCAGCTCGTTAGACTCAAATCCGTAAGTAACTATGCTCTTACTTGACGCTGGCTGCTCTAGCGCAGCGTTTCGTGACATACGCATCTCATTATCAAATGCGACAGCATTCGGTTCGCCTGCTTCATCCCGCCCTGCCGCATACTGCATGTCCGCGAGTCCAGAAATATCAACAACAATTGGTGAATTCTCGAGCTGGGGAAACAGCGACATGCGTACCTGGTTTGCTGCAAACGGCAGGAATAAAAGCACGATCAATCCGTAACTGAGGTTGCGATAGTTTGTCGCTATCTTTTTAAGACGTCCCACCGGCGCCGCATCCGCAAGTACGACCGCAACAAGTAAATTCAACCAACTCCAGATCGGCGCGCCTGGTTCGTGGTAAGTCACGGTCAGCATCACAAACGAGAGTGCGCCGAGGACCGGATGAAACATCCGGCCGATTGCCGCGGCAATCAATAAGATCAGGAAAACGTCCCACAACACCCATTGGTCATACCACGCACCGCGAGCTGCGTCGGCGCCCGTCGCACCAAGCAGGTAAAACCCGGGAGGCAGATTGAGATAGGTCTGGACATTGTTGAATCGTTGCTGCCAGCCGGTGGCCGGTATCGCACCGGTGTCTTCCACCCGACTGACGGCATCAACACTTACGACGGGCGCCCGAAGTTCGATCCCGGTCCCACCGCCATCGGGTGAACGGGTTACCAGCAGGTTCTCTCCGTTGGCACGGGCGCTCTTGAGATCAAAAGGTGCTGTCGTATCGAGTCGCCACCCGCGGCGCATACTCCCGCCAATGGAATCTCGTGCAGTGATTCCACCCCCGTCAAAATCAACCCAGAGTTGTCGTTGCAGAGTCAGTTGGTTTGAATCCTGATCCGCGAGTCCCCGGCTACGCTCCAAAATCGTGAGTGATTCGCCGGGCTGCATCCGGAACGCCGGCAGGCTGCGCCACGATGACGGCACCTCAGTCTGTATCGGATCGACGACCTCGCCGCCTTCCGGTGTCGTGACGCGCAAACGGTTGTTGCCCTGGTAGCTCCAGATTTCCTCTGCGGGCCAGGGGGCATCGACCGCGTTCATTTCCAGGCTGTCGAGATTGCCCGTATCGCGAGCCCGGACACTGATCTCCCAGCGGCCTGGCCGGACCTGCGCGAGCAGCGTTCCGTCCGGTTCAACGCGGGCCGGGAGTTGACTTGAAAGTGACAACGGAACGAAAGACGACGGCAGGGCCACGCCCAGCCGTTCCTCACGGCTTCTGCCTGATACATTGACCCGAACCAGTGTTTCCAGTTGCAGCGGCACACCGTCGGAAATTCTGCGGAACACCGTGATTTCGATTCGGTCCTCTACCTGGACTTGCTGCCGCCGTTCCCCGAGCCACAGGCCGCCATTTTCCCATTCCGGAAATTCGACCCGGTTGCCATCAACGTTTAGCTGTACCAGGCCTGTGCTTGCCGATACGGGTAGCGATGGTGGTTGTCGCTGCCAAAGAAAACGCCCGGAAATCGTGTAGCGGCCTGTCGTTAGCTCGACGGCCGGCCGGCCGCCTCGGGTCGTGACGGTTACCTGGTCCCCACCTGCAGTCACGTTCTGCGGCCAGTGATTCGTATCGCCGGGAAGGACTATCCAGCTGTCTTCATATACCTGCCAACGCTGGCTGAATTGCCCACCGGCGCTATTAACGTCCAGGGTGAGCCGCCCGGGCCAGGCGCATATGAAATCATCCGGGCTTTCAGGTTCGCGGTTGGAAAAAAAGGGACAGTTCCGGAATTCGTCGCCATGCAGGACCCACGGTACCCAGTCCTGAAGCTCCGCCGGCACATGTACATCGTCTGCCTGCGCCCAGGCCTGACCGTTGCAACCCAGAGCAATCAGCAGTGCGCCGATTATGCGAAAACTTTTCATTTCGCGCCTCCCCTTTCTCCTTGCAGCGTAGCGCTGCATTTGATCATCCCTGATAGAAACGCCGGTGACTGATCGCTGGTGTCAGTCGCCGGCCGGATTATGTTCGTTTGTTCTCCGACCTTGGAATGTTGTCGACTCCGATGATGTGAATAACGAGACCGCAACGATAGCAAACACAGACAGGATGACGCCCGGTACGATTTCATAGAGTTCAAACAATCCGTAGGATAGCTGCTTAGATAGCAGCTCCCAGATGATGACGGTCAACCCACCAACGATGATGCCTGCAATAGCTCCGGCGCGCGTCATTCCTCTCCAGTACAACGACAGGAGTATCGTCGGCCCGAATGCCGCGCCGAATCCCGCCCAGGCATAGGCCACAAGTTCGAGCACCTTACTATCGCGATCCATGGCCAGTGAGAACGCGATCAAGGCGATAACGATAACAGCGCCGCGGCCAACCCAGAGACATTCCTCTTCGGTCGCGTCTTTCCTGAGCAGACCCTTATAGAAATCTTCAGCGACCGCTGATGACGCGACGAGTAGTTGTGAATCCGCGGTGCTCATCACCGCTGCAAGAATCCCAGCCAGTGCCACCCCGGCAACGACGGGGTGAAAAAGCGTCTTTGCCAGCAGCATGAAAACCTTTTCCGAATCCGCGCCCTCGAGTGGCGTGTCCAGGTATCCGATACCGATGAGCCCGGCCGTGAGGCCCGTAACCAGGGCAATCGTCTGCCAGGTAATCGCGATGCGGCGCGCCTTCGGAATGAGCGCAGCCGACCGGCAGGCCATGAATCGCGCCAGGATGTGCGGCTGACCGAAGTAACCAAAGCCCCATCCCAGCAGCGAAACGATGGCGATGACGCCGAGAGCTTCACCTGAGGCATTGGTGAACGGATTCAAAAACTCCGCATTTTGTTCGTTCATGGCACCGGCTACACCGTCAATTCCGCCCAACGCGAACAGACCAAAGAGGGTGACGAAAACAAGCGCCAGGATCATCATCGAGCCTTGGAGAAAGTCGGTCCAGCTGACCGCGAGAAAGCCTCCGATAAACGTGTAAACAACGATGATCGTCGCACCGGCAGTGACGGCCCAGAAATACGGCATGCCGAACACTTCTTCGAAAAGTTTACCGCCCGCAACCAACCCGGAGCTGGTGTAAAAGGTAAAGAAGACGAGAATGAAAACGGCCGAAACTACCCTCAAGAAACCGGTCGTATCGGAAAACCGGCGTTCAAAGTAATCCGGCAGCGTCAATGAATCACCGTACCTCTGGGTTGCTTCCCGCAGCCGCCCGGCCGTGTATCGCCAGTTGAGATACGTACCAGCCAGAAGACCGAGCAGAAGCCAGCCGGATTCCAGCCCCGCCAGATAGGCGTAACCGGGGAGCCCCATAAGCAACCAGGCACTCATGTCTGAGGCCTGTGCGCTCAAGGCCGTCACCCAGCTCCCGAGACGACGGCCACCGAGAATATAATCCTTGAGATTATCAGTGCGGCGCCAGGCGACCACACCGATTGCCAGCACCGCGATCATGTAGACGACAAAGGTAGCGGTTATCAGCCAGTCCTGCTCAACCATTGACCCTGCCTGCCGTCACAATCCATACCGGACTTTGAGGGTGACAAGGTTAGTGATTTCGAACACTCAATGCTATGGCTGAACGCGACATTAGCCCGGATGATATGCTGCCTGCTAAGGTCCTTTTGTTTCGGCGTTAGTACCGCCGAAACCCGCTCGGGA
>CAZJFQ010000014.1:0-39416 GCA_964545335.1 uncultured Gammaproteobacteria bacterium
GCACTGTCGGGTGAAGAGTGAAAAGCGGAAAGAAGCGCTGACGCGAAAAATAGCCTCCGAAGCCGCCCTTCGGGCACTACCTCGTTCAGCAATAGCTTCACTCAGGGCGCACAAAGAATACGAAGAGAGAAAAACTCATGAATAGTGCCTGCGGCGCCTTTTTCCTAGCGCCTCGAGCCTACCTATCGGGTCCCAGGCCTCAGATCTCATGTCTCTTATGTTAAACCAGCCGGCGCATAAGAAACGGATTCCTTGCAGGTGAATCCTTTGCCCGCTTTTATGTCTGGGGCCGGTGGCTTCGGAGTTGTAGACTTGGGGGATGCGCCACGCGATTACAGCCCTGCTCCTATCGCTGATTGTGCTGCCGGCGACTGTTGTCGTCGCGGACATGCGGTGTGGCAACGCGTTGATTCTCGAGGGTGATTACTCGTACCGCGTGCGTTCGAAATGTGGCGAACCTGATGCCATCGAGCGCAGTGTCATCTACAAGACCCGGCCCGTGTATCGACGTTATCGCTACGTTGGAACGGAAGACCACAGCGTCATTGTTGAAGAATGGACCTACAACTTTGGCCCCAACCGCTTTATCCGGTTGCTCCGGTTCGAGAACAGCGTGTTGAAATCACTGCAGACAGCCGGGTACGGATTCAATGAGGCAAAAAAATAGGGAGCGTCATTAACGTCTTCAGGGTAGTGTGCGCTACAAAGAAAACAGACGCTCCCACAGGGGGGGTAATCGTTAAACCGTGACGGCTATCGCCAGGTAACTTCCTCCATCTCATAGCCGATCACTTCTTCCGAATCCGGATCAATAATTGGTCGTGCCCGCCGATAGGTTCCGGTTTCCGGTGCGGATGCCCTGGCGTCGTCAATATTGTCCAGTGGAAAGATAGCCATACTGCCGTCAGCCCGGCGGATCAGCGCCGCCGATGAATGACTGTTGCTGTAGCTGCTACCGGCCGTCGTTACCGCGGCCGGCTCATCAAGCAGCAATGCAATTACCTCGGCTCTCATGATGCTCTAGCTCCTCAAAGCTCCTAGCTGCAATGATCATGCCAGATCTGAAATATTTTATAAATCAATCACTTATGGTACCAATTGGACCACAGTACCCATGACGGGAATTGTCACATTGTGACGTCGGGACCCTCCTGTCTCTGTCACGCGACAACTTTCGGGTCGGGCAGGAGGTGGCCGGCGGCGACGTACAGCAACGCCGCAATTATGACGACGGCGTTCAGACCGAGATGGATGGCGATCACCGTAGCCAGCACGGCGCTGACTACCGAGGCGCATCCGTTGATGGCCCAGGCCCAGGGTACCAGGCTCCGCGCGCGTTCACTCAAGCGGGCGAGTGCTACCGGAAATGGCAGGCCCATCGCAAATGCCAGCGGCGCAATAGCCAGCACGGTTACGGTAATCCGGGTGAAGTCGCTTGCGACATGTAACCACGCCAACGCTGAATCGAGGACGAGGTAGTAGAAAAGACTTAACAAGGCGGTGGTGAGTGTGGCCGTCAGCACGATCTGTCCGGCACCAAGACGAGCAACGAGCGATCGTGACGCCGCACTGCCCAGTCCCGCAAACACCAGAAATGCAGTCAGAACCACGGCAACGGCGTAAAGCGGGTGGCTCAGAAACAGGATGAGTTTCTGGATAAAGGCAATTTCAACAAAGATAAACCCGAGCCCCAGAAACAGAAAATATAAAAACACCCGCAACTTGCCCCGTATTGCCCGGACTGGATCGCTACGTTTCGCGACCAGAAATACCGGCAATACGATGAGGACCGCCCCGGCTATGATGGCCTGGATCAGCGTGGCAATCAGAATGAGATAGCCTCCTTCCAGCAATGGCAGGCCGCCCTGCCCACGCAGGGCCAGGATTTCAGGCACTGTGCGCCAGCGCAGGAAGTGAAAATAGTACGGCGCGTTGTCGGTGGCAGGCTTGATGTTGAATTTGTAGGCGCTGACAAACGCTTCTGCATCGATGCTGAGTAGTTTCTGTGCGGCCTGGAAAAAATACGGCTCCCTGAGCTGGTTGAATTGATTCGGCTCCGACGGCGTGATTCCCGGATACCAGACAACGTCAAACCATCGCTCCGCGCAAAACGATCTCAACAATTTAATTTCCGCGCTGCTGAACGGTGAGCGACTGATCAGCAAGGTGCTCGTCTGCCAGCCACGGATCTGTACGATATGCCGCCCGACCTCCTGGATGCCCGACAGCCTCGCTGCCGTTACCGCGGTAGCAAACAGCTTGATGTTGTCACGTGGCGGGTTCTTGACCCAGCGGCTGATTGCCAGCATGCCGCGGGGATTGAGCACATCCAGGTACCGCCCAATGGCTTCAACCGTGTACAGATAAGTCTCGTTGAGGGAATAAAGACCAGCGGATGAAGCGCCGAAAGCATCGAGCAGGCTGATAACGGCCAGGTCGTACCGATCCGGCGCGCGGCTCACAAAGCCCCGAGCTTCAGATACGTGAACACGCACGCGGGCATCGTTATAGACGTGACCAGAAAATTCGTCGAATTCATCCCGCACCAGTGCTACCAGGTCCGGATTCATCTCAACGGCATCGACATGTCGGGCATCATTTACCAGAGCCTGCAAAACGTCCTGCCCACCGCCCGCGCCGAGTACGAGAACCTGCGCCGGCCTTCGCAGGTGGTACGGCAGCGCGGTAGTCAGGTAATCCAGAAAAGACAACTCGCCTTTGCCGTGGCTGAACCGGTTAATGACAGTCGGGTTGTCACTGTCTACAAAAAGAGCGACCTGTTCCGGGGGTTCGACATTTGCCGCCAGACTGAGCCCCGGCGCATGGCGCAGGGGTGTCACGCGACTGGACACCGCGGTGACCAGGCCGAGCGGCCCGGATCGTTCCGTTTCAACTACCGTTCCGGGTACACGCAGAGTGCGGCTCAACCCTTTGTATTGTGAAACCGGCAATGTGCCGACAGCCGGCGTTAGTAGTCCCGACAATAACGCAAGCACACCCGCCAGCATCACAGCGGCCGTTCGCCGGCGACAGCCGATCTCGACAGCCGCTGTCCCAGCGGCAACAAATCCAATAGCACCAACGACAGCAAGTGCACAGACCGGAAAGACTACGAACAACAGCAGGATCACACCGACACTGCCAACGCCGGCACCAACCAGATCGCAGGCGTAAACGGCACCGATGCGTTGCGGGAAACATATCAACGCAACCCCAATCGTATTGGCGGCGAAAAAAAACGGCAGCGCGAGCAGAAAATACGTTGCTGCAAGCAGCCGAAACTGCGTCAGATCAAATAACAACGCATCAGGATTGAACTCGAAACTGCTTACCCAGAGAAACATCCCGGGCGCAGTGACAGCAAAAAGCATAGCGCTGCCGTACAGCACCGCAAGAATGTTGCGCTCGAAAAAACTTCGGGCTATGCAAATCAGGGTGCCGCTGGCGCCGAACCCGAGGAGTGCCAGACTGATCACCATATACGCCAGGTGGTGCCACTGGACTATCGAAAACAGCCGCATCAGCAGAATTTCATAGCCGAGAGCTGCGGCCGAGATCAGAGCAACAGTGACAAGCGGTGTACGTTGGCGGTTGCCGGCCACGCGCCTGTATCAGTTGTTGTCGTGGCTGCCGGTCAAAGGTACGAACCGAACGGGCAAGATCTGTCGGGTTGTGACAGAACCATCCTCATGCTTCGTAACCACAACAAGTTGCTGGGTCAGGAACGGGCTGCCGACCGGAATAACCATTCGCCCACCCGGTCTCAGCTGCCCGAGCAGCGGTGGCGGAACATGGCTTGCCGCCGCAGTGACGATGATGCCGTCGAATGGATCATGCTCCGGCCAGCCGTAGTAGCCGTCGCCAATACGCGTCCGGACTGCATCGTAACCCAGTGACTCGAAGCGTTTTCGGGCCTGCTCGCCCAGAGGCTCGACAATCTCAACGGTGTAGACATCGACTGCCATTTCCGCCAATACCGCCGCCTGATAACCCGACCCGGTACCGAGTTCGAATACACGATCGCCGGGTTGTGTCTCCAGCAGGTCAGTCATGAGGGCGACGATATAGGGCTGTGAAATCGTCTGGCCGTGACCGATCGGCAATGGCCGGTTCAGATAGGCATACGGTCTTTGACGTTCGGGGACGAATTGATGTCGCTCCACCTGTCGCATTGCTGCCATGACACGTGGATCGAGAGCCTCTTTGTCCAGGTAAGCGCGGGTCGCGACGACATTGTTTTCTATTTCCTCAACCATGGCATCACGCTGCTGCGCCCGGTTGTCATCGTTGCCCCGGACCCCGAGGACGTAGCCAGTCAGGATCACTGCAACGACAGCCACGGTCAACCGGCCCGTTATTAGCATGGGTCTTTTCATATGTTCCAGTATCGCAGCACTATTCGATCCCGGGTATTTTGTCCGATCGGATCTTGAAACATCTCACAGCCAGTTTCGAATATCCGGAGCGTATTTTTCGAAAGAGCCGGTATTGACCACGACAACATGTTCACCGTGCCGGATCAGGTTGCGATCGACCAGTTCGACGAGTGCCGCTAGACATGCCGCACCCTCGGGGCAGATCCACCAGCCCTTGTGTCGAAACACGACATTCATCACCGGCGCAATCGCATCCTCTGCAACAGCCACCGCAGCGCCGTGGCTGGCTCTTAAAATTTCCAGCACCCGGAAATGTCCGACGCCACCGGGAACATTGATCCCGGTAGCGATCGTCTGACCAGCTGCAACTGCTTCGGTATCGTCGGCCCCGGTCTCAAACGCCCGCACCAGGGGTGCTGTTCGATCGCTTTGGATCGCAATCATCCGCGGCCGGTCACAGCCGATCACACCCAGGTGTTCCAACTCCGCAAATGCTTTCCACATCCCCAGCAGACCGGTACCGCCACCGGTTGGATAGACAATGACGTCGGGCAGCGTCCAGTTTCCCGATTCAGCGATCTCGAGCCCTAACGTTTTCTTGCCGTCAATCCGCCAGCCTGGTTCTTGAAAAGTTGCGACGTTGAAACAACCCTCGGGCAGATACTTCGCTTTCACCCGCTCACCGGCTTCGCGAATCGTGCCCCTGACAAGATCCAGATGTATCCCGGCATTGTGTCGCGCCAGATTTTCCACCCGGCTGAGTATCGGCTTCGGTGTGTCATCCGGCATGACAATAACCGCGTCAAGCCCCGCGGCAAGTGCATACTCGGCCAGAGAGTCGCCGGCGTTGCCCTGCGTCGGGACGGCCAGGCGGTCGAGGTTCAGTTCCCGCGCCATGGAGACCACCATACTCATGCCGCGATCCTTGAAGCTTGAGGTCGGATTGTGACCATATCCCGGCTCTGCCCTGCCTTCGTCCTTGATATGCAGTGTCAGCCCATGCGCTCTCGCCACTTCGTGATCGGAATAATCACGCATCGGGGTAAATCCTTCGCCCAGACTCACGATGTGAGTTCGATCGTCCGGATCCTCGGGATCGAGTGGCAACAGTGCACCGAAACGCCACATATCATGGCGCTCGGGGTGATACCAGCCGAAGTTCGGCTGTTCGGCCTTGAGCCGTTCAAGATCCATGACGATTTCGACCGGGCGGCCATCGTCGGGTGACAGATTCATGACCGTGTCGGCGCGGTAGATCTTTCCGGAGCCGAGGCTGCGAAGATGCAGGCGATAACTCATGTTGAGTCGCTAGGCGCTAGAAATGCTGACATTCTTCAACCGTAACAGGCTACTCCTCAACTGGAAACAGATCGAAAACCTGTCGATGACCGTCAGCAAAAGTCCGTTCTTCCAACCTGTCTGGAGCCCTAGAGCCCAGAGCCTATAGCCTCCGTCCGGAGCGGTGCTGCGGCATCTCAGCCAGATCGAGATACAGCAGCCCCGACCGATTTGGCAACTCTTTGCCAACAGAGAGACAATACCGCTTACGGTACGCGATCAACCAGGGAGCACCCCGACATGGCCAGGAATTTCCGCCGCATGCTCGACCGCGGTTCCGAACCGACGACATTTATCGGCGAGGGAACACAGATAGAAGGCACCATTTCGGGTAAGGGAAACTGTGTTGTCTGCGGTGAGGTCAACGGCGACTGTACCATGGACGGCCCGGTAACGATTGCCGTTACCGGTCACTGGACGGGCACGATTCGCGCGAGTGATGTAATTATTGCGGGTGCGATCGACGGGGACGTAGCAGCAGACGGTAAACTCGAGGTGGCATCGTCGGCCCGTATCAACGGCAATGTATCAGGAGCCTCGATCGCGGTTGCCCAGGGCGCGATTATTGACGGTCGCATCAAGGTTACCGGTCAGCCCGACAACGTGATGCAGTTCGAGGAAAAAAGAAACTCCGATCCGTCCAATGGCAGCGACACCGGAAGCTCCGGACTGTAGGCCGCAGATTGCAGGGAAACAATCGCGGTTCAACAGAGGTGTCGAAGAAACGCCGGCTTGCGCCGGCGTTTTTCCGGAAGCCTATGGCCTGAAATCTCCTAGCTGGGATCGATTCGGAATATCTGCCCGCTGAACAGGTCGACCACATAGATCTCGCCATTCATGTCCTGCCCAAAGCTGGCGATACCCAGAGCCGACGGGCCCGAAAGCTCGGACGGAGTCAGATTACCCATGCCGTCATCGAACAGCCCCCAGATCCGGCCACTGCCAAAATCACCATACACGAAGCTGCCGACCAGTCCTGGTATCGCAGTGCCTCGGTAAACGTACCCACCGGTGATCGAGTTGCCCAGCGAATGGTCATACTCCGCCACGGGATCGATCAATCCGACAGTCGCACAACCCACAGGTGGCTCAAAACAATGTGCGCCCTCGCGAATATCCCAGCCATAGTTGCCACCGACGACCACCCGATCGACTTCTTCCCACATATTCTGACCGACGTCGGCAACCCACAATTCGCCGGTGACACTGTCAAAACTCCAGCGCCAGGGATTGCGCAGACCCCACGCGAAGATTTCAGGGCAGTTGGCCATTCCGAAACCGGTCGCATTGCAAAGCGCATTACCAAAAAACATATTGCCCATCGGGATTGCATAAGGCGCGCCCGCGTTGACGTCAATGCGGAGCATGGCCCCGAGGACATTCGTCGTATCCTCTGCCCGGTCGTTGGGGTCACCGCCGCCACCGCCGTCACCCAATCCGATGTACAGAAACCCGTCGAGGGGACTGAACGCGATGTTGCCACCGTTGTGGTTCCCAAAGTCCTGATTCACAGTCATCAGGGCTTCTTCGGTCCCGGGATCCAGGGTCATCCCGCCATCGGGACTCCGGAAGCGAGAGATGTATGAAATGAGAGGCGCCCCGGTCCTTGTGTAGGACAGATACACCTCGCCGTTCATTTGAAAATTCGGATGAAACGCTATGCCCAACAACCCGGCCTCGCCGGGGCCCGAATCGACGATGGCGCTGATATCGATAAAGACGCTCGATGCCGCTACCGCCGGGTCATTATCGAACACTCGCACAACGCCCGTTCGTTCCACTGCATACCAGCGTGTGTTGTTGCCGGGTGCCTGAACCAGAGCCAGCGGTTGGCTAAAGGCCGGCAGCATTGGAAACGCCGGCTGCACCGACACAGAAACCCCGGGCGGCGGTGGTGGTGGCGGTGGCGGTGGCGGGACAATAGTTCCGCCGCCTGAATTTGAAGAAGATGAGCAGCCTGCAAATGTGGCCGCTGCCAGCGCACAAATAAGTGCGCCAATAGATCCGCGTTCCCTGCTCATGCCGTTCCTCCATCTGCTGCCTGCACGCAGTCAGATATCCCAAATGTAACGCGTTCCGGTCGTAAAGTCTGTGTATACGACGGAATTGGGGCCGGATTATGTGATATCAGACCGCTATTCAGTTCCCCGGGTTCCGGCGGGCAACAATTCGGGATTCACGCCCGGCAGGTCTTTACGAACGCCGTTTCCTGTGTACTATCAGGGGGCCGGCAGGCCGTTTTAAGAACATTTCAATACCGGCCCGCCCTTAGAGCGTGCGATTCCGACTGCTTGTGCCGGATTGACCGTCCGGACCGCGGGCGTTACGGCGTCCCCCGGGGTTCGCGTCATCTGCCTTGCCAATAAGGAATTAGGAGAGCCTGTGAGCAAATACACGACCGCCGACATCCGCAATATAGCCCTGGTCGGCCATGCTGGTTCCGGCAAAACCTGGTTAGCCGAAGCCCTGCTGCACAAAACCGGCGCCATCCCTGCCAAGGGGAGTCTCGAACGAGGTACCACGGTTTGTGATTTCGACCCGATGGAAAAAGAGTTCAGACATTCCCTGGACGCCGCGCTGGTCAGCCTCGATCACGCGGGCAAGCAAATAAACCTGATCGATACGCCCGGATACCCGGACTTTCTCGGCCGTTCCCTAAGCACATTGCCAGCTGTCGAGACCGCCGTCGTCGTCGTCAATGCCCAGGCGGGGATCGAAATGGTTACCGAGAAGATGATGGACGCCGCAGCCAACCGGGGCCTGGCGCGACTGATCGTTATCAACCACACCGATGCCGAGAATGTTGACCTGCGCCAGGTCCTGCGCGACATCCGGGACCAGTTCGGCAAAGAGTGCCTGCCACTGAATCTACCGGCGGGTGGGGCGAGTAGGGTGGTGGATTGTTTCTTCTCACCGTCCGACGAGGAAGTGGATTTTGCCTCGGTCGGCGCGGCACATACGGAAATGGTGGACCAGATCGTCGAGGTCGACGAGGCACTGATGGAGCTCTATCTGGAACAGGGCGAGGAGTTGAGCGCTGACCAGTTGCATGACCCTTTTGAAAAAGCGCTGCGTAACGGCCATCTTGTCCCGGTCTGCTTCACGTCGGCAGAAACGGACGCAGGCGTTGGCGAGTTGCTGGATATCATCGCCCGCGTCATGCCCAACCCAATGGAAGGGAATCCACCACCCTTTTTGAAGGGCGAGGGCGACGACGCCCAGACAGTAAAAATAGACCCGGAGAAGGGCAAACACGTCATAGCCCATGTCTTCAAAGTCACCGTGGATCCTTTCGTCGGCAAGCTCGGAATGTTCCGTATCCACCAGGGTCGCGTGACACCCAACAGTCAGCTCTACATCGGCGATGCACGCAAACCGTTCAAAGTCAGCCATCTGCTCAAGATTCAGGGCAAGGACCATAAGGAAGTGTCCGAAGGACTCGCCGGCGACATTTGTGCCGTTGCCAAGGTTGACGACATTTTCTTCGATGCCGTGCTACACGATTCCCATGACGATGACGAGTACCACTTCAAGGCGGTTGACGTACCGCCTCCAATGCTCGGTGTCGCGGTGGAACCGACACGACGAGGAGATGAACAAAAGCTCGGAGATGCGCTCCACAAAATTTGTGCCGAGGATGCCGGTGTGCGTGTCGAACACAACTCGCAGGCGAACGAAACCGTATTGCGCGGCATGGGCGATTTTCATCTTCGCGTGATACTCGAACGCATGAAGCAACGGTACAACGTCGAGGTGAACACCCACCCACCCAGCATTCCGTACCGGGAGACAATCAGCAAACAGGCTGAAGGACACCATCGGCACAAGAAACAAACCGGGGGCGCCGGTCAGTTCGGCGAGGTCTATCTGAAGGTCGAGGCGCTGAAACGGGGTGACGGCTTCGAGTTCGTCAATAAAGTCGTTGGCGGCTCCATTCCGTCACAGTTTATCCCGGCTGTAGAAAAGGGTGTGCGACAGGTACTCGACGAGGGCGCCGTCGCCGGCTACCCGATTCAGGATGTCCGGGTCATCGTCTATGATGGCAAACATCATCCGGTGGACTCGAAAGAAGTAGCATTTGTTTCGGCCGGGAAAAAAGCGTTTCTCGACGCCATTGGCAAGGCGAAACCGATCGTGCTCGAACCTGTGGTCAACATACAGATCAGCGCCCCGAGCACCACCATGGGCGACATTACCGGCGACCTGTCGAGCAAGCGTGGGCGTATCAGCGGTAATGATTCGCTGCCGGGCAACAAGGTGGCGATCAGAAGCCAGGTGCCACTCGCTGAACTGTCGGACTACCAGAATCGGCTCAAGTCATTGACCGGCGGTGAGGGGAGTTACACCATGGAGTTCAGCCATTACCAAGCAGTCCCGCCCAACGTCCAGCATAATCTGGTTTCGAAACACCAGCCGGGAGCTGATGAATAAGGCGCCAGGCTCTAAGCGTTGGGAGAAAGGTGCCGCGGGCGCTGAGAGTTCGTGACCCGTGAACCGAAAGCCGACGCCGGTGGCGCCGGCTTTGCTTTCCGCTACTCACTCTTCACTTCCCGCTTCCCGCTATTGTCGTGTCCTTAGTTGGGTTTGCGAAAGCGATAAATAAAGCGGTCCGTGCTGCCTCTGATTTCCGGTGCAAACATCGGCTTTGTCCGGTCATCGTCGGGATTTCGCAGCGCGTCCGACTCGCCGTCCAGTACAAAGCCCACTGATTCGATTTCCGCTCTGGCGGTCAACTCGTCGATCCGATGCAGCTCGTGGCCGGCTATTTCGTTCGGGGTGCCAGGCACCGCTGCATGGTCAACGACACCCAGTATTCCACCCGGTTTTAGTCCATCGTAAATAGTGCGCAGCATGGCGGGTCCGTCAATATCGGGCCAGGAGCCATCGTCCGGCTTCCAATATAGGTCGTGATACGCGAGAACAAGCAGCGCCACGTCAAGTTCTCCCGGGACCAATACCAGTTCATTGACTTCGACATCCAGACGCACGACATTGCCAAGCCTGTGTTCCACGTACCGCTCCGCGATCTGGTCCGCGGCATAGTCACGATAGGCCTTGTTGTTCTGGCTATATACAACTCCGTCATCACCAACGACGCCCGATAGGATCTCGGTGTAATAACCGCCGCCAGCAAGCATATCGAGGACCGTCATGCCCGGCCCGATTGCAAAAAACCCGAGCACGGCGTCTGGCCTGCGCCGAGCATCGCGCTCGCGATCCGCTTCCGGGCGGCTCGGGTTTGCCAGAACACTGGCATAAGGTGTTGCCGGTTCCGATTCTGCGGCAGTCGCTTCCGGCTGCGGGTCCACGGGTTCACCGGAGTCACAGCCCAGCAGCAAAGCAGCCAAAGGAAAAATCAAGAAATTTCGAAGCATGTTCTTGAGACCCCTTCGCGACGTGTTGGTGGCATCGCTACTGTAACGAGCCCGCACCAGCAGTAAAAGTTCCAACCGTCAATCGCATTATGTCGTGCGCCATGCTGTTCGTTTGCAACCTGCAGCCGACCTGCGCATCGAAACTGATGTTGCGCTGCATCAATCTACCTTCCGGGTTATGTGTCATAAGCCTTTTTTTTCATAACGAATTGTGGTCTGCTCAACAAGCTGCGAGCGGCGTAACACAAGCCGGGGAGCCGGTGTGGGCAACATACGACCAGCGTCATAATCCAGCGCCGGCCAAGAAGCTCTTGCCCCTCGCAGATCCTTGTTTGAAGGAGCGTTTGCGGGGTCTGATCCGGTCCGCCCGACCGTCGCCGGAAATCGGGGGGACCAGGCGTAGTTGCGAGGAGCGACATTGCTGCGACTGGACAGAGGTTTGAGTTTACTGACCACGACTCTCCTGGTCGTTGGTTCCCTGTTGTTTGTCGGTCTCGGCGTCTACCTGTCCCGCGGTTTTATCTCCGATCTTTTCGGCGTCTCTGTTACATCGGTCGCAGCTGTCCTGGTCATTGCCGTTTCGCTCGCACTGGCAAGCCTGACCATACTGGCCGCGGTCGTCTGGAGAAAGGGTCGGCGCTCACTCGAAACTCTGGATGACCTGACACAAGATACGCAGCGCATGAGCCGCGGCGATTTCGGGGAACTCAGCACCCAGGAGCGTAACGATGAGTTGGGTGACCTCGCAGTGGCTGTCGAGGGTCTGCGCCTCAACCTCGCGAGAACGACAATGACACGACAGTATCTGGAAAAGATACTGGGCAGCATCAACGACGCCGTTGTCGTGGCATCACCTGCCGGAATCATCGAGCGTGTTAACGGCGCTGCTTATGATCTGACCGATTACGCTCAGCGGGAACTTCTCGGTAAATCCGTCGCGACGATATTCCGGGATGATCTGCCCGAACTGCTGGCAACGGAGGGTGATGTTCGCAACACACGCGATAGTGTGTTGCTTACCAAGTACGGCGAAAAAATACCCGTGTCCCTGTCGCGTTCCCTGATGTATTCCGATGACGGTGAGATTGAGTGCTTTATTTTCGTCGCTCGCGACATTACCGAAAGAAAGAAAGCTGAAAAACGAATCCGGTTTCTCGCGCGTTACGATCCCCTGACGAAAATCCCCAACCGCATGCAGTTCCAGCACCAGCTGCAACAAGCTATTGCCCGGGCACGCCGTGGCCACCGCAGTCTCGCTTTGCTGTACCTGGATCTTGACCGTTTCAAGGAAGTCAACGACACCTATGGCCACCTGGTCGGCGACCGTACTCTCGAGCTCGCGGTGCGGCGCCTTCTCGATGCACTGCCTCCGGGCACGGTCATTGGGCGTCTGTCCGGTGATGAGTTTGCCGTGATTCTTGAAGGACCGGCCCTGGACTATGACATTCAAGCTAGTGTGCGGGAGACAGCGAGCGTACTCCTCGACAGAATTGCGGAAACCTTCTATCCACAAGATCAGGAAGTATTTTTGACCGCGAGTATTGGTGCCGCGGTCTTCCCGGACGACGGTGACAACGTCATCGACCTGATCCGCAACGCAGATACCGCAATGTATCTGGCAAAGCGCAGCTCGGGGAATACTTTTGCGTTTTATGGTCCGGACATCAACGCCCGCAAGGTTGATCGGCTGATTCTCCGAACCAAGCTCCAGCGAGCCCTGCAACGTAACGAGCTGTCGGTACGCTATCAGCCAACCATCGATCTGAGAACCGGCGATATCGTCGGCGCCGAAGCGCTGCTGCGCTGGCACAGCCCCGATCGGGGTGAAATTGCACCGGCTCAATTCATACCGCTAGCCGAGGAATCAAACCTTATAAACGAAATCGGCGATTGGGTTCTCGACGAAGTCTGCTCCGACTACAAGTCCTGGCAGACCAAAGTCGAAAAACCGGGACGGGTCGCGATCAACTTCTCCCTGCGGCAACTGAGGCAACCGAACATCATTAGCCGTGTCAGCGCAATCTTCGACAAGCACAGCGTACCGCCATCCTCGATGGAACTCGAGATTACGGAAAGTACGTTGATGGAAAATCCGAGCCGGACGATCAAAACCCTGCAGGAACTGTTCCGAATGGGCCTGCACCTTTCGATCGACGATTTTGGTACCGGCTATTCTTCTCTGAGCGCCCTGCAAAACTTCCCGATTCACACCCTGAAAATTGACCAGTCGTTTGTCCGAGACTCGGCCATCGACGACGATGACGCAACGATCGTGTCGACCATCATAGAGATGGGACGCTCATTGCAAATGGATGTCGTGGCTGAGGGTGTCGAAACGGAAGAGCAACTCGACTTCCTCCGCAAACACGATTGCACTTATGCCCAGGGCCATCTTTTCGGCAGAGCCGTCAGCGCCGACGACTACCTTGAGCTCCTGCTCGAGCAGCGCGGCGGCACAGGCCGTCATCTCCGACTCTTCGCCTGAGATTCTAGGACCCGAGGCACCGGGCTCATAATCGTCGCTTCGCTTCCCGCTTCCCACTTCCCGCTTTAAACTGCACCGCATGCTGGCGATGGAATTGCAGCAGGTCGGCAACCCGCTGGTTGCGGTCGAACGCGAGATGCCGGTTCCCGGACCGGGACAGGTATTGCTCAAGGTACGGGCCTGCGCAGTTTGTCGGACCGACCTGCACCTGCTGGATGGTGACCTACCGAATACGCCGCTGCCAATCGTGCCCGGTCACGAAATCGTCGGCGAAATCGTTGCCTGCGGCGACGGTGTGGAGCTTTCAATCGGCGACCGTCTGGGCGTTCCCTGGCTGGGCTACACCTGCGGCTCATGTACATACTGTGCAGCCGATCAAGAGAACCTCTGCGACAGTGCCCGGTTCACCGGGTATCAGATTGATGGTGGATATGCCGAGTTTACCGTTGCGGATCACCGGTATTGCTTCGATATCAGCACCGATTACGATGACGAACACGCCGCTCCACTGCTGTGTGCCGGTCTTATCGGTTACCGCTCATTGCGAATGGCGGGCGACGGAAAACGTATCGGGCTCTATGGTTTCGGGGCCGCGGCCCATATCATCACGCAGGTGGCCGTATGGCAGGGGCGGGACGTTTATGCGTTTTCCCGGCCAGGCGACAATGTGGCCCGGGCTTTTGCACTGACCCTTGGTGCTGTCTGGGCCGGTTACTCAGATGAGTCCCCACCGGACCCGCTTGATACCGCCATCATCTTTGCTCCTGTTGGCGCCCTCGTACCCAAGGCGCTGGAAGATCTCCGGAAAGGCGGTGTTGTCGTGTGCGGCGGCATCCACATGAGCGATATCCCGCAATTCCCATACGAAATCCTGTGGGGCGAGCGTTCAATCCGATCCGTTGCCAATCTGACGCGTCACGACGCTGAGGAGTTTCTGAGTATCGCGCCACAGGTTCCCGTGACAACAACGACAGAAACTTTTCCACTCGCCAATGCCAATACGGCACTCAACCGACTACGCGCCGGCGAACTGACCGGCGCCGCCGTCCTGATCCCATAAACAGGACCACAGAAAACACAGAAAATTCGATTGCTCGGCCGGCTGTCTTGCTGCCAGAGAACGGGCTGGCGGACGCCGGACTTTTTGTTTTTTTGTCTTGGTGTTCCTGTTGGCCCTTACTTTTGCGTTCGCGGCGAGATTAGTAGGGGTCGGCGCTAAGCAATGCGTGAAGAAGGTTGTCCTGAAAAGTCAGGTTACCGGTGAGATTGCCGTGAGTACCACAGAAAAAAACCGCATAGTCGGTCCTGAAAAATGTCGCCTCACCTTCGCTTATGGCCGGGTTATCGCTGTATCGGGCCAGCAACGAGGCTTTTGTCACGACAGTATCGCCGGGTTCCATCAGCAACTTTTCGTAGTCGAGCCCGTCCAGCTTTTGGTCCACTTCCTCCGGTCGGAATCGTAATCGCGGACGGCCATTTTCCAGCTCCATCAAGGCCCGTGCCGGTGTCGGGTGACAGACGCCGCCAAAAACAATATATTCCACAAACGGACCATCGACCGGAACCGTAAGGGACTCGGATAACCACCGGCCACGTTCGATCTGACGCGCAAAGAATCGACGCACCAACGAAAGATACTCGTCACCTTCTGCATCCGTATCAAATCGTGATTTGATACTGGCGACAATTTCCGGATCCCAGACAGAAAACTGGTTGCCCTTCCAGAAATCGACGTCATACCAGTCCACTTCGAGCGGATTACCCTGACTGTCAACGACCGAGTCTTTTAGCAGGCTTGGCAAAAGCTGGTATGCGCTGGGATAGGTCGCTGATACCTCGGCCGGTGGTGTTACCAGTCGAAGGCGAAAACCCCGGTACAGAGTCTCTATGGCTTTGGCCGTCCCGAGATTGGGCACACCGACCAGGATCGCCCGACGAATTCGCTCTGCACCATGTTTACTTATATAGAAGCCATTGCCGTCCAGTACATCTTCCGTTCCGTACCGGGCGTAATACCGTGTAATTATCCCACCGAGACTGTGAGCAACGATATCAACCTTCAGATCAGCGTCGTTCCAGTCACGGCGGATCTGGGCGATAAAGGCATCGAGTTTCTTTGCGGCTGAAACAATATCGTGACGCCAGTCGTACAGAAAAACATAATAGTTTTTGCCGCCCGCTTGAACCGGAGTACCCGGTTCTGTCCTCGTATATCCGCCCGCCTGCTCAAGCGTCTCGAGAATTTCGCCATAGTAATCCAGGTGCACGACCTGGTCGAAGATATCAGTCGGCACGACATACGAGCTTGCCGGATCGAGTGTTACAGGATCGATCGAAAGCATCAGTTCGTCGTAATCCTGTACGATGAATTTTCTCAGCTTACCGGGCCAGATTTCGAACCCGGTGTCGCGGTACGCCAGGCGAACACCCATCGTACCGGGAATAAAGACCACGGGGGGCGGAGCCGCAGCATCCGTTCCCAGGCCGTACAGACGTGCCAGATCAGGACGCGTACTGGCGCACGAATTCAGTGCCAAGATGCTGAGAATCGTGATTACGATCTGTAAGGCTTTTCGTGTTGTCCAGTTCATCGTGTCTTGCGTGCAACAGCCACCGCCGGTTATCTATTCTTGCATCAAGCGCGGTTGGTCACACCACCCCGGGAGGCCCTGTATCCCGGCCAATCATGCCCAGCTGGACCATCAAGATGGTCATCAGAGTCCACAACGATGACCGGCAAACGGCATCAGTTGCCGGAGGGAACAACAACAGCCGCATCGGCCTCTTCGCGCTTGGCCGCAGCCACCATTTCGCGCACGTCAGCGAGGAGTTCCCTGGCGTCATAGATAATTCCGTCCTTGATGGTATACAGGACACCGCCGACCCGCTCTACCTCATTGGTTGTCTCGTTCAGACGAATCGCGCCGGTTCCGTAGAGAACTTTGAAGTTCTCCAGCGGATTTTCCCTAACCAGCACCATATCGGCGAGCTTGCCCACCTCTATACTGCCGATCGAATTGTCGATGCCTAAAAGTTCAGCTCCGTTAAGCGTAGCAGCACGCAGCGCCTCCAACGGATGAAACCCGGCTTCTTGTAACAACTCGAGTTCACGCACGAATGCGAACCCATAGACCTTGTAGATAAAGCCGGCATCGCTGCCCACAGCGACCCGGCCACCCCGGTTTTTGTAATCGTTGAGAAAGGCCATCCAGATCTCGAAATTCCGTTTCCACTCGACCTCGTCTTCAGTTGTCCAGTAAAACCAATACGATCCGTGTGCCTCACGATTCGGCGTAAACCACCGCCACAGCGTCGGCAAGGTGTAATCATCGTGCCATTCGGCACGCATCGCGCGCGTCAGATCGCGGCTGGCCTCATAAATTGTCAGTGTGGGCACCAGAGTGAAGTCAAGCCCGACAAGAGTCTGCTGGACCTCATTCCATCGTTCTGTATCCGGGCCAGCCGCCTGTTTCCACAGTCGCCCTGCCTGGCCAAACCGATCCTGTTCATTGTTGTAGTTGTAATCGAGCGGATAATCCTGGATGGCACGGTCTACAAACAGAGCCTCCGGCAAACCGTACCAGTGTTCCATGCTGTAAAGACCCCAACCGGCGGTATCGAGGACATTCATTCGTGTCACCGCAAGTTGCGCATGATGCATCGACGTTCTCAGGCCATTGTTCCGGGCCTCGTCGATTGCGGCACTGACCGCGTCCGGTGGTCCTCCGAAAAACTTGATGCCATCAGCACCGATGCGATCAACGTCGTCAACCCACTCGCGGGCCGCACGGGCCGTGCTTACCTGCCCGTCGGGCGGGAAAGTGGCGTGCACGCGCATGCGAGGTGCGGTTATCTCATTGGCGCGACTCTTCGCTTTCTGATCGAGTGTCCATTTCAGACCGTTACCGGCTGCATTTTCCCGGATAGTGGTAATACCGTGCCCCATCCAGAGCTTGTAAACGTATTCGGCCGGCGGTGTCGTTCCGACGAGCGCGTGCTGTGGCGTCGCGATATGGGCGTGGCAATCGACAAAACCCGGCAGGACATACATACCTGAAGCATCGATTTCCCTGTCACCCGGATCCGGTCGGCCTTCCGGGCGAATCGGGACACCCGGGTTTCCGACGCTGCGAATCTCGCTGATACGGTTGTTGACGACAACGATGTCAACCGGGCCGCGCGGCGGTGCGCCGGTGCCGTCGATGAGTGTCGCGCCGCGAATAACTAACCGGGAAAACGGACCCTCACCTTCAGCACGCGGCGGCGCTCCCTCTGTTGGACCAATACCGAAAGCAGCCAGAGCTGAGATTCTCTCTTCACCAGGATCCGGTGCGTCGTCCCGGTTCTGTGCCCAGGTGACGCTCGCGAGCATAGTAGTGGCGAGCAGCACCAGAACGATATGCCGTTTTTGTCTTGCCGTCATTGTTTGTCCTTTTTTTGGTTTTTCGACTCCGGGTCCGCCGTCTCCTGCAGTTTCATTTCATCCAGCAGGTTCTCAATAATTGCGTCATCACAACTTCTACCATAAGCCGGGCACACAGGTTGTTCAGCCGGCGCCCCGGGCCAGCATCGCGGCCAGCAGCGGTATAGCAAGCAATCCCAGTAGTTCCAACCGCAGGATGATGGTCACCAGTCGCCACCGCCCTTCTTCAATATGCGGTCGGATACCTGCCCTGACGTCCTTGCGCCATGACACAAAAAGCATCGTTGGACCCACCGACAGCAGGGCAACAGCCAGGAAAATGCCTGTCTTTACAAGAAACAGTGTGCTGGCCAGATAGTAGTCCTGCCCTTTCCCAAAATAGAGGACACGCAGTATGCCCGTTGCGACGACAAACAACGCAGCAATTCCATACACGACATCAACTCGTACCAGTGTCTTCGCCTGACGCGCAGTCATTTCGGGCCTGAAGATAAGATGTTCAGTCACAAGTGCTGCGAACAAAATCATGAAGCTCAGGACATGAAGGTACGGGATCAGGTAATACGACATGCCGTCGGTATCTCACATATGAACTGGTCGATCAGTATAGTGACCGGCTGACGATGATGATGCCCGTACCGCGCAGCAATGCCCGGGCACTTCGTCACTCGGACACGGGATCCTGATTGCCCATATCGACGAGTACGCGCCACTCACCGTCGCTGTCCAGGACCCAGACATTGATGTATTTCCCGGTGCTTGAAAGCGGTTCGCCCTCCGGGCTTTGATATCGCGCCACGTACTCTCCCCAGGTCCAGCCAAGATCGCCGGAGGCAGCAACTGAACCATCTCTCGGGATCCACTCCAGGCTAAACCCCGGCACGGCCGTCATCTGCTCATAAATAGTCTGGCGCCCGGTTACCGGAGGCCTGCCGCGCACCAATTGCATCGCATCGTCGACGAGAAAAGTGTTGAATGCTGTAGCCGGTCCCTCCGCTGTCGACAGCATGGCAAATTCCCGATCCGTGTCCAGCAACCGCTCCCGCTCGGCCGCCTGATCAACTGCCGGAGCACAACCGCTGGACATCGCGAAAGCAATGATCAGGCTGGTCATTAAGGCCCGAACACGGATGCCATCGGCTATAACTGCCCGACAGACTGGATTCCCATCTTTCACTGGTCACCTTTGTCTGTTCACGCCTCAGGCGCTAGGAAAAACGTGGCGCAAACGCTGTTTCATTCTAAGTCTTCTTGGTGTTCTTGGTGGCTATTTTTTCGCGTGAGCGACTCTTCCCGCTTCCCGCTTTTTGCTACTGTTTTATCGTAATATGGCGGGGCTGTGTACGCACCCTGTTAAGCCACTGATCGATGGCTGCGTAGCCTGACAAGTCAAATTCACCTTCGTCGGCGACATGTGTATAGGCATAAAGGGCGACATCAGCAATCGAATAGCCGGCTCCGCAAAAAAAGGCATGTGTTGCCAGATGTTTCTCCATGACATCCAGCGCAGCGTATCCAAGTGGACGACGTTTCTCGATTTCGTCGGCATACTCAGCTGCGTTATTCGCGTAGGAAATCCAGTTTCTGAGTGTCGCAATATATGGTTCATGGCTGTACTGTTCAAAAAACATCCACTGCAGGATACGAGCTTGAGACAAAACATCGTCCGGTAACAGATCGGAATCCCTGCCGAGATACCACAGGATGGCGTTGGATTCGGTCAGTACGACATCGCCATCGACAAGTACCGGAACGCGTCCGTTGGGATTCAAATTGAGAAAATCGTCGGTGCGGGTAGCACCGTTCCGGATATCCATCTCGATTCGTTCGAATGGCTTATTTAGCCGGCTCAGCAGCATTCGAACCTTGTAGCAGTTTCCCGAAGGCGCGTATTCGTAGAGGCGAAACATAACTAAGGCGTGAGCCGTGAGTTAATTTTATTCCCGAATTCGGGCATTCAATAATAGCTCATCGGCGGACAATCACGCCGGCGCGTGCTTCAGGCAGATGTGTCGGGAATGGCGCGGCCGCGCCGCAACTAATGCTCCTCAGGTCTCAAGCCTTGGCATTAGGGTCCCGGCCGCTTTACCCAGCGGGACGAACCGGCCAGTTCATCGATACGTTTCGCGATCCGGATGAGGGCCTCGGGCGCAGTCTGGGTATATACAACGCTCTTCGAGGAATCGCCGACTCGCAGCGTTATTCGAGTCCCGGGTAGTTCATACGGGTCCATCTTCACCACGTCGACGCGTTTGCCATCCACCTGCAGCGTCTGACCGGCTTCATAATTGTCAGGAAGACGGAAAAAACCGATCCGGTTGAACTCGTGCAACAGATCCGCGACCTGCTGTCTCGAAACGTATGTCCGCAACTCACCACGGATATAGACGTTGGCGATACCGTTGTACAGTACCGCACCGTCACCCATGATCTGGAGCGAGTAGATCGGGCAAGTGCCAAAACAGCCGGTTCGCTCCATACGTATCAGGACATCCGCCAGGGCATAACTGTTTGGAAGTTTCGAACTCTCCGGGGCGGGCTGCGTTGCGGCGGCGGGTTCGGGAGTAGATGGATCGGGTCTTGGCGGACTGCCACCACACGCACCCAGAAGCAGCCCGATCGTGGTGATCAGGCCCAGGTACGCGATTTGACTGGTCATCCTTGGCATCGGTCCGGCACAGTTACCGTCAGATTAGCGGAATTCTATCTCGTGACACTCCCCTAACTCTGTGATTTAGCTCCCGAAACCAGCTACTTGTCGGGACATTCGCAGCCAACGAGCGCCGCTGATCCCGGTTTTTCAGCCGTCCATCGGTCGCCCGCTGGTTCCGGGACCGGCGTCTCACGGGCCGGCATATCGTGATTCAGTTCTCGCCAACAGCAACAACGATGGTACCGGCCAGCTTGTCATGCCAGCCCTGCCGGCGCGGGCTGAATGCAGCCCACAAAAACCCCAACATCAACACTGCGGCGGAGAGCAGGTAGCCCGCCAAACGTATCAGGAACTGCCGCGTTGTAGGCTTGTCGCCGGACCCGGCGTCGACGATACGAATTTTGCCCAGCAACTTGCCCGGAGTCGCCTGTTTGGTGTGCCAGAACGCCAGGATACACGCCGCCGGAAAAACCCAGATCAGCATGAACGACAGGACGTCGCGAACAATATCGCCGTCGCTGCCGGTACCCGCTACTTCCACCTGGTAAAGCAGCGGCGACACGATGGCCGCTACGAGCAAAAAATCAATATACGCCGCCAGCGCGCGACGCCAGAAACCAGCGTAGCGCTGGCAGTTGACACCATCCGTTGTCGCCTTAATTGAACCGGTTGCAGTCATCATGTTTGTCGGCGCGATGCGTTCAGATAGTAGTGCCACAACAAACGGGCAGCAACAGCGCGCCATGGCCGCCACGATTCGCCAAGGGCATCGAACTCTTCCCTGCCCGGCAGTTTTTCAAGTTGCTTGATTTCAGACACGGCCTTTATGAGTGCCAGATCCCCCGACGGCCAGATGTCAGGCCTGCGTACAGCCATAAGCAGATAGATGTCCGCCGTCCAGTCACCGATACCTTTTATCTGTTTCAGTTTTTCACGCACGGTCTCGTCATTGGATTGTTCCAGCATATCAAGCCGGAGACGCTTTTCCTTGAGCGCTCTGGCCAGCTCGCGACAGTACGCGGTTTTCTGACGGCTGAATCCGGCTGACCGCAGACACACATCGTTCAGGCAAAGAAAATTCCCCGGAGTCAATTTGGGGACCGCTTCTCGCAGGCGCTGGTAGGCGGCATCTGCTGATGCCAGCGAAACCTGTTGTTCCAGGATGATTCGGATCAGTGTCGGAAAACCGGGCTTGCGGGCCCACAGCGGCGGCACACCAAAACGGTCCACGATCGACGCCAGATCATCGTCTCGCCGGGACAATTCGGCAACACCATGGCGCAAACGCTCCTTATTTAGTGTAAGCAACATTGCTCTGATTCTCAGATCGCAGACCAAAGATCGTCGCACGATTCCTGAAGCCTGAAGTCTGAAGCCTCAAGTCCTTGCGCTAATACTTATATTGCGGGGCCCAGTCGCCGGTACCATCCTTGAGAAGACAAAAAAAGTGCCAGACGCTGCAGAATGCATCGTAGGGTCCGAAAGGCGCACTTGCGACCCGATACATGCGGCCATCCTGGTCGCGGTGAAAAGTGGATACGCCCGGCATCCAGCCATTTTCTCCCTTGAACCCCATATCCTCGATAAACGTCGAGTCTTCCCCCGAATACATCTCAAAACGCCAGCCGCGTGCCTCGGCAAATTTGCGTTGGACCCCGGGACTGTCCGGCGACACCACAACGAATGCAGCACGATCACTCAAATGATCGACGGCACCGTTGTAATTGTCGGCCCACAACGTGCAATAGGGGCAGCTTTCCCCCATGTTGTGAACCACGATCAGGTCGTTTTTGTCTCCGAACAGATCGGACAGATGCACGGTACCGTCGGAACCCTTAAGTTCGTAATCGTTGACAGCTACGGGTTCCTGGCCTCGTTTCAGCTCAGCCAGCGCCTGTTGTTTTTCAAAAAGCTCACGTTCGAGCCTGGCAATTTCCTGTTTCATATCCACCCTCGTTTTCTTAGGTACGCAATAAGACACCGCTACGGATCAGAATCCATAGACAGAAAACCCCCCATCCACCGCAATGCATTGTCCGGTGATATAGGAAGCGGCCGGCATACACAGAAATGACGCCAAGGCGGCAACTTCCTCCGGCTCGCCAATCCGTTGCAATGGTGTCCGATCAAGTACAGACCGCAGGTATGTGTCGTCAGCCAGTACCTGCTCCGCCAGCGGCGTTCGGATATACCATGGCGCAATGGCATTCACCCGAATGTCGTCCCCGGCCCATTCGACCGCAAGATTTTTCGTCATCTGAGTAATCGCGGCCTTTGTCATGCCATACGGTACCCCGGTTCGAAGATGTGTCAGCCCGGCAACTGAACCAATATTCACGACAGCGGCGCCGCCGGCCGCTTTTAGCATCGGAAAGGCCCGCTGACACATGTCGAAAGTACTGGTCATATTGGTATCGATGATGTGATCGTATTCTTCGGCTGAGTAGTCTGTGAATTTTTTCCGGATGTTTGTGCCAACGTTATTGACAAGCAAGTCGAGCTTATCGCGGTTTTCTGACAAACGACGAAACAATCGTTCCCGATCCGTAGAGACACTTAGGTTGGCGGACATGCCATCTGCGATTCCGCCGGTCAAACGGACTTCCTCCAGGCAGATATCCAATCGCGCCTGATCACGGGCAACAATGAACACCTCGCAACCGTGGCCGACGAATTCGTCGACGATGGCCCGGCCAATTCCGAGAGTACCCCCCGTTACCAGTGCCAATCTACCGGACAGTGACCAGCGCCGGGTTATGTTATCGCCTTTTCTCATACACTCAATGATGGAAAGTTACGAGGTACCAGGATCTGGTGTCTGGTCGGGTGTACCGTTTATCGTCTGTGTAAAGCTGTTCGTTACGCGCCGTGCAGCTTCAATAATCATCCGGACTGCTCATCCCGACGTACGGTCTCGGGAGAAAATGCTGGCAGACAAACCGAAATGTATTCGGCACCACCCGTGAATGGCGTACTGTAACGTACCCATTCGCCGGGTTTTGTTACAACGGCCTGACCTGCGCGGACGTCCATCTCGCCTCCCTCGAATTCAACTTTTAACCGGCCGTTGAGAACAAGAGTCATTTCCTCGAACCCGGGTGTTTGACCGGGCTCTGTCCAGCCTTCCGGAGACTTCATCCTGGCAACGCTTACATGTGAGTCGGCAGTATTTATCCGGCCAAAGTACTCCTCGATCCGCTTTGGTTTGTTGCCGGCGGCCTCAATCACCGATGGCTGTTTTATCAGACCCGGCACACGTACCTCCCGCGATCCCGGTTTCAGGTCAAAAGACGTGTCATAAGGAAATAGCGTTCGCGGGCTTCGAAACCCGTACTACGGTAAAGCTGTTGCGCACGTCGGTTCTGACGGTCTACTTCGAGGTGTATGGCATGAATCCCCAGATCTTCAGCGATACCGATCACCTCCACCATCGCGCTCCTGCCGAGACCAGCCCCACGATGGTCAATTCTAATGTAGATGTCATCGATAAAGGCATCCTGGCCGCCGAACTCCATGCTGAACCCGACGGTCATTACGACATAGCCAACGTGCTCGTTCTGATGACAGACAAACCAAACCCGGCCATCGCGCGGATCATTAATCAATTTTTCAAATGCAGAGCGTGCTTTTGAATCCTCAAACTGAGTCGCGGTCTCTGCGTAAAAGTCCGTCATCATGAAAACCAGCTCGTCCACGTCTGCCAGCGTCACCGCTTTCAAAATGCCTTCCATCACAGCCTCGTCAGATCCAGCGACGTACGCGCGCCAGGTACTGCCGATACTCCTCACCAAACGTCGCTTCGAGCATTTTTTCCTCCGGGAGAACAAACAGCGTTTGAATCAGGTAGACAAACAACGGTATTAAAGCAAGTGGCATCAGAGTTCCGAGCAGGAGACCGGTGCCGGCAAGGACTGCGATCATGCCGAGATACATCGGATTGCGTGTATATCTGAACAAGCCGTGCGTGACCATGCGTGTGGATGCTTCGAACGGCCGTACCGGCGTGCCCGCGTTGGCAAAGGCCCGCGAGCCCCACGCAGCCATACCGATCCCGACTGCGATCAGCAACGCGCCCGCATAAGTCAAAGGCGGTGACAACCAGCGCGCCAGCGGCAACACGTAGTGCAGGCCGACCATCGTCAGGATGGCAATCAGAAAATACACCGGCGGCACGATACGAGACAGTTTATTCAACGTTTATCTCTCAGGATCTCAAAACGACGATCCGGGCGTCGTCAGAAATCCTTCCTCCTCAGACGTCGATTCGCGACCGAGGATTTTATTGCGATGCGGGAACCGGCCAAACCGCTCGACGATTCTCCGGTGAGCCACCGCATAATCCACGTATCCTGAAAAGATCTCCCGGCGTTCTGCCGGCACTTCGCTGGCCAGGGATTCCATAGCGGCAACACAGCGCTCCTGATTCTCAAGCAACTCACTGTGCTCCAGCGGCAGATATAGAAACACACGTTCGATAGGTCTGAGCTCCCGGTCAAGCCCCAGCTCGATCGCCTCAAGGGTCAACCCGAGTGCCTTGTCGTCGCTGGCAAATGCGGCAGGCGTGTTCCGGTAGATGCTCCTCGGAAACTGATCCAGCAGCACAACCAATGCAAGCCGCCCACGTGACGATTCCGCCCAGTCATCCAGGTCACCTGCCGCCGCAGCTTGCACGAGACTCCCGAAACGTTTCCCCATCTCCTCGTCGATCTCATTGCGTTTTACCCACCACAGCTGGCTCTTTTTTCTCGATACGACAGTATCGTCGGGGCTGCTGCCGAACCAGTAATCCAGCACCTTGTCAATCTGGCTCATTGGCCTTGCTCATTGATCCGGCTCCCGGCAGGTTGTCGATAAACTTCTGCGGGTCATGCGGGCTGACCACGACGGTGCGATCTTCCAATCGCAGCACAACACAATCTTTCACGTTGGTAACCCAGGCTCTGTACCACCTCAGTTTTTTGCTGTAGAACAGGCCCGAGACTGAAAAAAATCCCCCGTTGCCCAAAGCTCGGATCGACCAACTCATTGCCATGGGATCCGCCAACGCCGACCTGAGATGCCTCAGATCGATGCGCGTTTTCCACAACAGCCTTTCAATATACAGCGAGCCGGATTCGAGACGATACCCGCGAACAGTTAACAGCAGCGCAACAACCCACATCATCACGAAAAAAATAAGCAACAAGACTCTGGCGATCTCCGACACCGCTTCTGTTTTGTAAATCAATATGACAACCACTGCGAGCAGAACGGTCGTAAACGACGTTATGCCGATCAGCAGTGGTGACCAACTTGCCGGGAAGCGCATGCCGCGTTACTCCGCCATAACAACCGGCTAACTAACGCTTGCCAGGAGCGTGCCGGTGGTACCAATTATTTTTCATGTTGTCGTTCCCGCATCAGGGTACTCGTATCAGTGCAACGCGGTACGGGAACAGTTCTGCCGTCATAATGCCTTTGACGACGGCAGGATCCGATTCCATAATCTGGCGGGCTGATGCCTCGGATTCGGCCGCAAAAATGACTATGCCAAACTGAGAGTCGCCTTCGTTGAGGGTCCGCCCTGCCAGAATCAGAACACCCGCCGCTTCCAGCTCGACAAGCCTTTTGAAGTGTTCCTCAACTATGGCATTGTCCTCATCGGTCCAGGAGTCGGCAGTCAGCAATCGATCGACCGGTCGAAGTTTGTATAGGTACTGCTGCGCTTCGTCTGCCATCACGATCGGACTGATTATCGCCAGACATGCACATGCGACACAGGAGTTGAGAATGTTTCCGGACAACACGCGGTGTCTCCCAGTTCAGATTTTATGCTGCGAATATTAGAATAACCAAATCCTGGTTCGACCAGTGAGCGTATCAGTAAATACACGCATGTAGTTGTTTTAATAGCTTTTTTACGCCTCAGCCGGATCTTGATAGTGGCCCTGAATCGGTCCGGAAAAACTATTCCTTTATTGCTGCCACGGTGGCGGCACAAATTTTTGTCAGGGTTTTCGGATCGATCTCAAACACATCGCGTGGTCCGCCAGCAGCCGCCCAAATAGTCTCGAAGCCGAGCAGATCCTCATCAAAGAAAATACTAATCTCCGTTGCGTGTGCTACAGGCGGAACGCCTCCGATAGCATACCCGGTTGCTGACTTTACAAAATCCGGACTGGCGCGATCAACTGTTTCGCCGGCTACGGCGGCTAGTCGGACAGTGTCGACCCGATTGCTGCCACTCACAACGGCAAGTATGGCTGAACCGCTGGTCTTGCCCTGAAATACGAGCGATTTCGCTATTTCAGATACCGTGCAGCCGATTGCATCGGCTGCCTCCTGAGCCGTTCTTGTCGACAACGGGAGGGACATGACTCGCGCGGGCACTCCCGCTGCCTCCAGCGCAGCCCGAACTTTATCGGGACCCGACGTTGTCATATCACCTCATCACCGGAAAGTGATTCAAACACCGATTCCAGTTCCGCGACGATACGTGAAACTTCAGTTTCGATCTCTGCCGGGGAAAAATCAAGATTCTCTGCATCAATAATATCGGGCAACAAGTCACTGCCAAAAAGCGAATAGGCGATCAACAAATCATCCAGGCTACCGTAGCCGTTGTGCGCGCATGCGGTGTCGATCTGCGATTTGGTATATTGCTCGCCGCTGCCAAATGTCTCTGATAACCACAGGCCGACTTCCTGCCGGAGCCGTTCCAGCCGCCGTGATCGAATATTCAGTCGGGATGGTTTCACCGGATGTCGATAACACCGGCTTTAAGAACGGGCAGCAGTCTGCCTGCAGGCCGTGATTTGTGTTCGCCAATTCTTGAAAAACCGAGTTTTTGATAGAACAGCTCAGCATTCGGGTCAGATAAAACCATGATGGACTGCCCGCCGTTTTTCACAATCTCCCGTGTTGCGGCCCGGATCAGCTCGCGACCGACGCCCCGACCCATCGCCGACGGATCTACCCAGCAGTGTTCGAGCGACCAACAGTTACCGGCGTCTGAAATCGCACACCAGCCAACAATGTCATCGGATTCCATCGCCGCGAATACTGCTGTGGCTGATACGTAGCCCGCGGATACTGTCAGTTCATCGGTCCACATCTCGATCCACGCACGCGGATACCTCCATGACTCCTTTGCAAGAAAAGCAATCTCGGTCAACCTGTCTGCCATTTCACGGACGGCGCGTTTGATCACCATCACACTGCGTCACGACTCCACATAGGCTTCGGCTTCGATCTCAACCAGCATTTCCGGCAAGATCAGACGGCTGACCTCCACCATACTGGTAGCCGGTCGAATTTCGCCAAAAAATTCGCCGTGTGCACGTCCGACATCTTCCCAGTCGTCAATGTTGACGACATACATTCTTGTGCGTACGACATCGGCGAGATTGGCCCCGCAGTGCTCGAGGGCCGATTGAATATTGCTCAGACATTGTTTTGCCTGCTGGTACGCATCACCGTCGCCGACAACTTCTCCGTCCGGGCCGGTTGCAGTCGTACCGGAGACATGAACGTAGGGGCCAACCCGTACTGCTCGCGAATAGCCCGCTATTGGCTCCCACTGGGTGCCGGAATCGTAATTCTGTCGTTTCACGTGGCTAGTCTACAGTCTGCAGACCCTAGACTACAGAGGACAACATGCGCGGCCGCACCATCGCGGATCAGACCTGTTCTTCAATCCGGCGCATACCCGCGATCAGGTACAGGGTAAAAACGACTATACCGGACAGGGGTACAAAGACGAAAAATTCAAGTCGACGCAGGAGCTTGCAGCGCGCTCGAGGAACTCGTGTCGAGCAACGAATCGCAAAATACCATGAGGGGCCGGTCGAAAGATTTTGAACCCTTGTCGAACCGTCAGCCCGATTGCCATCACAGCTCCCGGTTCCTGCCCGGACTAATGCAAGACTCTACATGATGGAAAAACGCAAACAGCGCGCTGTTCACAGGTTGGCGCTATCCGGCTCGTTTTTTTTGGTCTGGTCTGACTGCGCTGGCCTGAGTGCGCGGATAACCATTCCTGCAAGTACACCCGATACAAAAAACCCACCGGTTACAAACCAGATGTTTCGAGCTGCCTCTTCGGGACCGTGGGCATGAGTGATGAACATCACAACCCAGACAACACCACTAGCCATTGTCGCCGCGAACCAGATCAATATGACACCAATCAGTGCCCAGAATCGTCCCCATTGTTTCGCCTGCGCTGTTTTCGCCGCACAAAAAACCGCGAATACTGCAATTCCGAGCGCAACGAGAATACTAACGCCAAGCAGGGTAAAAGCTAGCGCACTGCTCATCGCTTCAGCACCGGACGCCATGTTCAAGCAACCGAGATTTCTGTCTTGACTGAATTGGCGAGAAAGCAATAACGATGCGCCGCTGCATGCAGTTTTTCGAGTTCATCGTCCGTCGGATCGACGTCGGCAGCAAAGGTAATACGGGGTCTGAGAATCACGCGCGTGATCGCTAACTGCCCGCTTTCGTTCTTCTCCAGCAGGCCGCTTGCATTATCGATATATTCGTCGACAACAAATTTGCGTTTCGCCGCCTGCGCCAAAAACGTCAGCATGTGACAGCTGGACAGTGCAGCGACAAACGTCTGCTCGGGATCGGCGAGATCCGGATTACCAAGGTAATCCGGGGCGGCTGACGCACGGACCTGTTGGGTATCTGAAAATATCCAGTCGTGATCACGATTGTATGTCTGGTATGTGAAATCTTCAGACTCACGGGCCCACTTCACGGTGACTCGATGCTCGGACATTACGATTCCCCACTCGCTTGACGATTCATCAGCTATTTCAAAAGAGCAACGCAGCCGCCCGCCAGGGACCTGCGATTCAGTGCCGGTTGCCCGGCCCCATTATCAACTCAGACCGCATGTTTGTCCGGGCGCCGCGGAACGGGATCAGGATCGGGATTATCATCGAGAAACCACACGATTTCCTTTTGGAAGATCTGTGCCAACAGACCAAGCAGTTTTTCCGACGGCATTCGTTTGCCGGTCTCAATCATGCTGAGATAGGAAACAGACGGTGCTGTCTTGCGATCGATCTGCGTACAACGCAGCGAAACGTCGTCCAGCGTCAGTCCGTGGCGTCCGCGCAGACCTCGAATTTTGGTGCCCAGAAAATGAGCCTTACGGAAGAGGTTTGTTGAATTCGCCATAATCGGGCCGAGTGAAATTTACACTGTTAACTTTTCTCTGTGAATTTTCGCTGTATTTTACGCTATCCGCCGGTATGATCTAAAACCTTGGGTACTGTCCGATTCATGCCCGAAAGCACTGAAATACGCAGTCGCGTCAGCCGGACCGGCCGTGAAATTCTCACTCCGGCCGCGCTCGGGTTTGTCGCGCAGCTGCAGCGTGACTTCAACCCTCGTCGATTGGGCTTGCTCGCCGAGCGACAGACGCGTCAGGCGACGCTCGATGCCGGCACAAAACCTGCCTTTCTACCGGAGACACAAGCCATACGCGACCGTGACTGGCGTGTGGGCGATATCCCCCGCGATCTCCTCGACCGCCGCGTGGAAATCACCGGACCTGTTGACCGCAAGATGATCATCAACGCGCTCAACTCCGGCGCCTGTTGCTTTATGGCCGATTTCGAGGACTCCTGTTCGCCGACGTGGGCAAACGTGGTCGACGGTCAGGTCAATCTAAGGGACGCGGTTGACCGCAGCATTTCCTATTCCCAACCGGAAACGGGCAAAAGATACGCGCTCAATGAAGACATCGCGACGTTAATCGTTCGGCCACGCGGCTGGCACCTGGATGAGAAACACGTGTGGATAGATGGTGCGCCCGTCTCAGCGTCCCTGTTCGATTTTGGCCTGTATCTGTTTAACAACGCAGACAAGCTCATGTGCAGCGACAGCGGGCCCTACTTTTATCTGCCCAAACTAGAGAACCACAAGGAGGCGATCTTGTGGAACGACGTCATTCTCGCCGCCGAGGACAGACTGGGGCTCAAGCCGGGCACCGTAAAAGTGACCGTGCTCATCGAAACAATTCTTGCTGCGTTTGAAATGGACGAGATCCTGCACGCTCTGCGTGAACACTGTGTGGGGTTGAACTGCGGTCGTTGGGATTACATCTTCAGTTTCATAAAGAAATTCCGCAATCGACCGGATTGTGTCCTCCCGGACCGGTCGGCGGTCACCATGCAGCGCCATTTCCTGAGTTCGTATGTCGAACTCTTGGTTCAAACCTGCCACCGGCGCGGCGCATTCGCCATGGGTGGCATGGCAGCGCAGATTCCTATCAAGGACAACCCGGAAGCTAATGAGACGGCACTCCAGAAGGTCCGCGACGATAAGCTTCGCGAAGCCCGGGCCGGCTGTGACGGTACCTGGATTGCCCATCCTGGTTTGTTACACATCGCTATGGAAGCATTCAGCAGCGTAATGAAAGGAGAGAATCAGCTCGATGTATTGCGAGACGATGTAACAGTCACGGCCGATGATCTGCTCAAGGCACCTAAAGGTGTCGTTACCAAAGCGGGTTTTCACCACAACATTCGTGTCGGCGTTCGATACCTCGAAGCGTGGTTACGCGGCCACGGTTGCGTACCGCTCTATCATTTGATGGAAGATGCCGCCACGGCGGAAATCTGCCGGGCGCAACTCTGGCAGTGGTTGCAACATGAGACAGTACTGTGTTCGGGGGACCGCGTAACGACCGACTGGTTCGAAGCATCGCTCCGTGAGATCCTGAACGAGATCACGGAAGAAGTCGGCGATTTGAATTTCGAACGCGGCAAATTCGGGCTGGCCGCTGAACTGTTCGGAAAAATGGTTCGAAAAAAGTCCTTTGACGATTTTCTGACCGTTCCGGCGTATGAGTATCTGGACTAGGAGAACAGATATGACCCGGCAAGACGTGATCGACGCATTGGCTAATAAACTTTCCATGTGGTCCTGGCGCCCGGGACAGGTCGAAGACTGCGGTGACCGGACGTCAGCGATCGCTGTCTGCCTGGGCGTCCACCAGTTTCTGGTACCGGCTGTAGAGATACCAGTGAGTTCCCCACAGCGAAAAATATATAAAACCCGCATATACCCCGACTTTCGGTGGCGTCAGACCGGCGAATGCTGCGGAAACTAGCCCGGTTCCACTGAGCACGCCCCACACTGCGATTTCCTGGCTGGTTCTGACGAACTCTACCGGACTCAGGTTCAGGTCACTCGTCTTCTTCCGGGCGCGCATATACAACAGCATCAATGCGCCGGCCAGCGCCGCGAAGCCGACGCCGAAAACCACAAATACGCTGGTCACGGCCAGGTTCGCAACATCAAAATTGCTTGGCAACCAGTTGTCTGTCATCCAGGCAAAAAAGGACGAGTAAATAATCTTCAGGGGATAAACATAAACAAGGACGATGAACACCAGCCCCAGGCTCACAAGTGTCGATAAACCATCCTCGAGACCATAGCGCTGGCTCCAGGTCCGATGCCCCCACCAGAAAAGCATGATCTGCGCAAAGCTCAATGCAAAAGCCGGCGCGCCCTTTAACGCATCTACCAACTCGGGCCAGTTGCGAGGGATATCGTCTATCGAAATCACAAGCATTGTGATTGCGAACGCAAAGGCCGCATCAACAAATGTCTCGAGCCGGGTCATTCCCCGGCCGCGCATTCGAAATGCGCCCTTTACCGGCAGATCGCGTAGTTGTTCATCACTCCAATGCATTGCAATACGATCGAATCAAGATCCGCTCAGAATGACCAGGGTCATCGCAATGACTCCGGGCAGTGCCTGGATCCACAAAATCGACCGTTTCGCGGTAACCGCTCCGACGATGCCGGCGATGATTACGCAGCTCAGAAAAAAAAGCTTTATGGCATAACCGCCGGATCCTGTAATAAGACCCCAGACCAGGCCTGCCGCAAGAAACCCGTTATAGAGACCCTGGTTCGCGGCCAACGCTGCGGAGCTGTCCGCCACTTCCTGGCTAAGTCCGAATATCCGCCGTCCCAGCGGTTTTCGCCACATGAAACTCTCCAGAACCAGGAACAGCAGGTGTAGAGCGGCAACGACAGCCACGGCGATACTTGCCAGCGCGCTCACAGAGTTTGTGTCCGGAGGTGGTTATTGCTGATTCCGATCGTGCTTGTCAACATTCGCTCTCGTGACGCGACCGCACAGATATTTTGCCGTCGACGTTTGTTTGTACTTCCAGATCGACAGGCCGACAGCACACGGCACAGTCTTCAATATATCTCTGATGTTCCACACTGGGATCGATCACGATTTCCAGCCTCTCACCGCAATACGGGCATGTGATCTCTGTGGTCTCGGTTCCGATCATTTTCGCTTAACGCCCCCTACCCGGCAGACCCGGGCTGTTGCCGATGAGCGATCAGTACGCGTTTCTCATCTGCCGACAATTGTTTGACTTGATGTTCTCTCTGCAGTGCGGTGCCATGATCACGCGCCGACTCGACGTAGACAAGATCAACCGGCGTCCGGGACCTCGTGTAGCGTGCACCTTGCCCCGTGTTGTGCTGGGTTACGCGTGCCACCACGTCCTTTGCGATGCCGGTATACAGAGTGTTATCTGCACACCGAACGATATAGACAAACCACATCAGGCTCTCTTGAATTCCTTTGTCGGTACTTTGGTCTGGTGGCCAGCAAAAACGTTGCCCATTGTATCCTTACCCTTCATATACGTACGTTGCCACTTTTCTTTTGCGGCTGACGAGTCAGTATCCTTCAGGTCGGCAATAAACCCGGCCCGTGAATCCCGCCATGCGACATATTGGGAATACAGCTTCGGATCCTGGTGCAGTTTCCTGATCGCCGGTTCGAACTTCGTAATATAGTGCCGCGGGAAAGGGATAATCCTGCAGATCGGCTCGTCTTTCTCAAACGCAACCTTGTGCCGGGACCGCGTAAATTTCCAGTTCATCGTAAACGAAAATGGTGCCCAGTCCGTCTCAATCAAACCTTCCAGCGGCGCTATGCCGTCCCTTGGTGAATTCGTGGGCCCTTTTACCCACAGATTGTGTGATTTTGTGGTTCGAAAGATATAGCCCAGAGTAAAAGTCAGGATTCCGTCACCAAAATGGGACGAGACAAGCTCCGATCGTTCAGCGTGGAAATCTATTTTTATCGCATCCAGGCTGCTCCGGCCGTTCCATTTTGCGGTAAATGATACAGGACACAGGATGTCCCAGCCCACCTGGTTTGCAAGCGCGACCGGCAGACAACGGTAAGCAAAGCGGTCCGGCGATGCTTCCATCCAGTCGCGCGCTCGCTCCGCTGCTTTGATTTTCAATGGTGCATCGATCAGTTCAAACGCGGTTATTTTCAGCTTGTCCTTCACGAAGTTCTCCCGGCCTCTCTATTCGCAAGTGGTCGCTTTGCTGAAATCGAGCGTAACGGCGACGGAAAATTCTGACAGTTCGCGATATTTGAGATCTGATCGGATACCGATATTCGCCTCATCTGCCATGCACCAGTGCGACCGCCACTCCGTGGGTTTCGCATCGGGCCGGATGTCGCCCGCGGGCGTGTAGTCCCTTGCACCAAATTCGACCTCAGTACGCGGTGCGCCAAAGGACTCGCTGAGTCGAGTATCGAAATACCGGTGTAATAATTCCGCGTTAGTTTCATTTTCGAATTCAGCCAGGTACACGACTTTGACGAGTTCATCGTCGTCGCGGCAGGTAACAATAATGTCAACGGCGCGGTTGTACAGTTCACCTGTAAGAACAAATCGGGTGGCATCGGCTGCATCATCTTCCCCGCGCCCGCGCTGCGCATCAAATTGACTGCCATGGTACTCTTCGGCCGCGATCGCCCCGCCACATGATGACTCTACAGTCATGCCACGGAATTCGAACGCCGTTTCCGTACATCCGGTCAGGGCCATGGTCGCAATCACAAGATGCACCTTCCGCCGATATGTGGCGTCGTAGTTCACGGTTATTGCCAGGTATTCATGTCCCCGACAACTTGTCCGGGATGTAAAGGAATGACACAGAACCGGTGACCACTGGGTGCCTCCATCACGCACCAATAATCGATCCGCTCGACTATCGTCGCGCCCAGTTTCTCGAGCCGTTTTACCTCTGCTTCGAGGTCATCGGTCTTGATGTCGAGGTGGACACGGCTGTCATGGTCCACGCGCTGAAGTTCGATATAGGGCCGGCCGGAGGGCACGTCGAGTTCAATGTATTTGTCATCCTCGCGTTCCGGTCGTATTCCGTATCCGAGGACCTGACTCCAGAATTCGGCATCGCGTTCGAGTTCATCCGTATTGCAGTCGATAATCAGACCGCCCAGGGAACTTTTGTGCATACCCGCACCCATTTCTTGCGATGGTTATCGGAAGATTAGCACACGCTCCTCACGCAAAGACGCAATAGTCGAATCAGGCAGAGTCATCCGATTCAATTTCAGTGAGGAGCCGGGCAGCGTGCTTTTGCACTCCCAGGCGCTGCGGGTTGGTTGTGTCGTTGAACACCTCGCAATAGCGGAGAAATCGCTCCGCCAGGCAGCCCGAAATCGATTTATCGAGTTCCTTATTCAGCGCGAGAATGGTATCCGCAAGGTGCAGCAGTTCATTGGTTTGGCTGTCAGTCCATGGGGTGAGTTCCGGCCAGGGGTTGTGTCGATCTGACAGGAACAACCGACTGTCTTTATTGTCCACCGCCGCCTTTAGTTGCCGGGCAAGCGCAGACCTGAAGTCCGCCTCCAACGCATCCAGTTTTTGCTGCTGTCTGGCAACTCGTCCCATGGTGCATCGAACCGTAGCGGCTGCGCAGCTGTCCTCATCTGCGAGGACGGCCAAAAAAGTATAGGTGGAAAAAATGATATATGCGATTCTGCGGAATCAGGTTGCACTTTCGGCGCAGCTGAGCAATTTCTCCGCCCCACCGTCGATGTGAGTTGTGCTCGCGACCAATTCAATCTCTCCCAACGTATTTAGGTCGCTGGAGAAGCCAACGCTATCGGCGACTGTGAGTTTACGCACGAAACTAAGTGCGTCTGCTCCGGTAAGAATATAATATCCCTGTTGCCTGAGGTATGGGCTCGGAAGACCTCCTGGCGAGTAGTCGAAATACTTGAGAACATATTGCGAGTCCAGGATCGTGACCTTGAGCGGTGCTTCCTTTTTCACTGCATTTCCTGGCAGCGAAATCCAGACGGCCCACGTGCCGGCTCGGTAGAGGTCGGGCATTTCATCAGACACGGTACCGGTAGCGGCGACCTTTCTATACGTTATCTGAATATTGGCTGGCCATACGATGCCCGGTGAAGAAAATTTATTAGACAACAAACACATCTCACCAGTGTCGGCGAACGTCCATAGTTCCGACAGATCCGGCGACCTTCCAGCCTGAAAATCCTTGAGGATTTTGGTCCACGAATTTATGCGATAGTATCCGGGCCGGGTTTCGGAAATCACGCCTGTTCCACTGCACAATGAAACGCCACCGGAGTCGTCGGCAAATATCAGGTATTTGGCACCTGTGCTGAATCCGACCCCACACATTGCACCGCTACCTGCCGTCTTCATGTATTCGAACGGAATGTCGCCTTTGAACCTATCGCCAACGGCAAAGTAAACGCGGATCGCTTCGAATCTGCTTTGTCCCTTTTCCTTTTCAGTTGCCGTTATTTGGGCGGTAAACACGCTGTCGCTGCGCTCATACTGTCCCGCAAGCGTTATCGGTCCGCAGGAGCAGGCGGTACCTATTTTTGGAATCATGAGCCCGGACAGCACCGCGAGGATCGATAACACGGCCTTCGCGCCCACCGTTACGGCCGCGATCCTGTTCTTTCTGGCACTCATAAGACTGGAAACGTTGAACGTCATGGCCCGGGGTTATCCGTACATCAGGCAACGTCAGCCGCCGGTTTCGGCGTCAGCTGCTTCCGGTTCGTCGTCAGATGTTTCCGGTTCGTCGTTAGCTGCTTCCGGTTGTTCGGATTCAGAACTATCCGATTTGTTTGCCTGCGACAACCTTTCGCGGATTGTGTTGTGCTGCTCGTCGAACAGACGCATCCAACCCTCAAAGATCTCGGTATCCCCGGCCGTAAGCCCCCGATCCTCAATGTCTACTCCTGTTTGGTCCCGGAACACGCTCCGAATTACCACAGCCGGATGGGCCGGGTGTCCTTCCCGCGTAAAGAAATATGTGACATAGCCGATATCAGTCTGCATTGAGATCCGCCACAGGTCGCTTTCTTCCCGGATCCGTGCATCGGGGTCGGCGCTCACCTCGTCATACATCGACTCAATTGCCAAGGGCTCGACTGTTTTGTACTCATACGCCAGCGCAATCCCAGCCGGCAAGAAAAGCACGATGCAACCGATTGCTCGCCCAACTCTTGGAGTATTGATTCTCTGCATCCGGATCACTGCTGTCTCTCCCAGTCATTCATCCTTTGTCGGCGGCTCTCCCTGAAATTCGTGATTTCCAGGCGAATGCCGTCAGGGTCATTGAAAAACGCAGCATAGTAGTCTTTATCATACTCCGGAAAATACTGGGGTTTTGTCACCTCTATGCCCATGCCGGCCATTTCCTCGGCGGCCCTACTCACATCGGCGATGCTTTCGACCCGAAAGCAAAAATGATGCAAACCCGGAGCATACGAATCGTGGTTCAGTGTGCCCGGCTTTGCCGGCCGCAGGGTAAACCCGAACTGCCGATTGTAGTAATGAATATGCGGAGCTCCGTCAAGTTCGTCCAGCGACTTTCGGTAACCCAGCACTGTCATTACGCGATCATAAAAGTGCTCGGACCGCCTCATATCAGCGACGGCCAGATAGATGTGATCGATTCCCGTGACCTCTACCGGCATACCCCTGTCGATCCGTCATATCTGTCGGCAAGATACCCGTCCAGTGACGCACTGTCCGGATTAAGAATTGTCCAGACACCGGTGCATCGCTCGAACCCGATCTGCTGCAAGTCCCGGACAAAGAGTGACCCGCGTTCACCGCCCGGCCGCCAATCATCACCGTCACGCAGATTCAGGCGAATCATTGCGGAGGTTCATATTTGAAAACAGCATAAACCCGTTCATCATTGCAGACTGCACCGCCGATCTGGTTCGGCGTGCAGCCCAAGTCCTGAACGAACACGAGTACGATGCCGTCAGCCCCTTCGGACCCGGCCAGATCGGCCACATCTTGGAGTCTCTGGCTTCTTGAAATCACTCCGCGGCTGCCTTCGTCCAGGATCCTGCCGATAACCACGATGTCGCGTTCCGGACGTCCGTCAGACCATACTTCGATTTCATTTACGCGGCGCATACGCCCCGTTTCTGAGGGAATCGGAAACGGATCGATCGATTCGACTTTGCCTTTTGTTGGTTCGAAATATGTTGAGCGGGTGAATCCGCACGAAATACAGACAAGAATCACAAAGAGCCCGAGGCCCAGCTTGCAGATCGATGATCGTTTACCGGTGGCGGATTTCATTCGTCATCGCCAGTGGGTCTTACAACGCCCTTGTTTTGAATGAACCGCACTGCAAACACGTTTCCGTCCTCTTCGAAAACCTGATAACGATCGATCGAACTGAAAAGATCCGCTGCACTCAGGTTACTGAGCGCAACATATGCTTCGCCGCAAGTGTCTGCCCGCACCATGTCTCCGGAACGACCGGTTTCCCGGTCATCAAGCAGACAGTAGAATGCCCTTTGCCCTGATCCATCAAAATCCTCCTCCACCCACATACGGACTCCTCCCGGGGCAGTTGCCCGGAGCGGGTCCGGAGCTATCTCGGCATCTGAGACCGTGACTATTGTGTCGGCCAGATCCGACACAACCAGCCCGAATGCCAGAAGCATCAGGGGAACCATTAGTAGCCGCCTGTTACCACGATAACTACCGATTTTAGATCGGGATCCCACGCCAGAGTTCGCCAACCCCTGTACTGCGTCCCGTGCGTGAACGTCGGTCGGTCAACAGCCCGGACCTTTGCGTAGGCATCAGTCTGCACTTCAAGAAATTCGATCGGTTCCACATTGGGATTATCCGGAATAAAGGACTCCGGGAGTTGCGATGATTGCGAAAACCCGGACTCAAAGACGTCATCAACAAATCGCCGCGCCGCTTCGGCCAGTTTGGGCGATTCCCGGTGAATAGTGACGTGCGGTTTGAATCGAGTCTGGTAATGATAGATCTTATCGCCGGAGCGACTGGTTATCTCGATAACCAGCAGCGCCTCGTGGCATGGCTGCCCGCTGATCGATACAGTCAGGATGTCGTCCGACTGATTGTCACGAAAGCTGACGGACGCGCTCCTCACAATTTCACAGGAAACGTACTGTGACGCAGCCTGCAACGGAACCGGCAGAATCGTCAATGCAAGTACCGGCAGCATGAATGATCGTCGGGTCACGAGTTTCTTGTCCGCCGCACGCCGGGAATTTCACCCTTTCTGAAATCTAACGCTTCTTATACAGCAGTACCCCAGAAATTAAAGGTCCCCGGCCGCCAGCCAGGCAGGTACATGGTGTCCATCTCTCTTATGTCGAATCCGCCGCCGGTCAATAGCGACGGAATATCCCGATTGAGGTTGCACCCGCCTGCCAGTGGTTTCCAGATCGTGTTCAGGCGGTCCTGCCATTTGCGGACGTCTGCGTCCGGCACGGCACCATGCTCACAGAATATCAGTTCGCCTCCGGGTTTAAGTACCCGCCGCATCTCGGCCAGGGCGGCCGACAGCTCCGGCAGTGTGCACAACGTATAGACTATGACAACGGTATCGGCGCAATCCGCCTTGAGCAGAATATCTTCGG
>CAZJFQ010000014.1:39516-43342 GCA_964545335.1 uncultured Gammaproteobacteria bacterium
GTCCCGATACCCACTTCGAAGACACGGCCACGTGTCAGTGGAATTACTTTCTCACGCTGACGCATATCGGTCTTCAAGCCACAACTGAAATCAACCAGCCTCGGCAGCACATATCACGAATACAGGCCAGTCACTGTGTTCCGCACCCGCGGTCGACTATATCCACAATCTCGGGCTTCCAGTCACCCGAGAGATCGTATCGGGCGGCGAGATAAACATCATTGCACGGTGCGACCTGCAATTCGATGTATTTGGCGTCGTCAAACCGAAACGACAACGCGGAAGTCCGTGGCCCCTGTAACGGAGCCACAGCAACCTGCACAATCCCCGGCTCAACCTTGATGCGCCGTTCCGAGCGCGGCGTTGGTGGGACATCATCCGAAATGACCACAATCCCGACCGGCTTCAGGTTCGGATCAAACGCGGACTCGGGCAGTTGCCCGATAAGATACGACGAAGTCGATGTACAACCTCCAAGCAGGCACGCAGTCAAGATCCGGGCCAGCAGAAACAATCTTTTGTGTTGGCCGACACTCATGCTAGTCAACTGGTTGCCGGACTCTCCCGATTACTGGCGCTCGAGGTATTCACGCCAGGGTTCAAAGTACTTTTGATCCCAGCCACGAGTCACACCGTCGAAATCATGATCCGGTACATCCAGGTGGATGAGGTCGATTCGCCCGTCGTCGCCTTCCTGTGTGAAAGAGATAATCAGCGTCGACTCCGGATCCTCATCCCTGAAGGAAACCGAACGCCATGACTGGACGATCAACCTGGGGCTCACCACATGTAGCAGCTTGCCGGTCAGAAGTCCGTCGAAGGCGCGAAACTCGGAGCCGTCGATCCTGGCAGCCATGCCCGTAAATGCTCCATGCTGTTCCGGGTCGAGATACATTTCAAATAACTTCTCGGCTGCTGCCGGCAACGTGCAAGTTTTGTAGATGACATTTCTCATTATCTTTTACCCGACCGGGTGTCCAGGAATTTCATCGAATGTTTGTTTCCGCATCACCCGTCCTCGAATCCATTACATAAGCCAGGCGCCAAAAAGCGTAACCGCCGCCGTATATGGGAACCATGGACATCGCGATCAGGATCAGACCTTCACTGACGGGCTTGGCGCCGTGCCCAACCGCGTATCCGAACCACACGAATGCAACACCTACGAATATGACCAGCATTGCCACCACAGACAGGACAGAGTAAAGGACGTATTTGTACTGGCGCGCCCGGAATGACCGATACAGCGACAGGAAGTGGCGACCGATCACAACCAGGACGGCAATCGGCAACGAGGCTACGAGGACGAGCGAAAAAATCTGACCGGGGTTCATATCTGGTCTCAGCTCACGATCCTCAGGGCCAGATACGGCACGATATTCAGTACGATCACACTTATCTTGAAAAATGCAATCCCCGCGTAATGGATCGCATCAAATCGTTCGACGGACAGCGTAAACCACTTGCGGTGCATGCGATATGTCCAGTCGTGCGCCACGGCAAACAACAAAAACCACCAAAGCAGCAGCCCCAGATTGATCACAGCACACCAGCCGAGTGCGTGTCGTACCAGTTCAATCGTCATTGAGTCACCGTTTTTGAGCCTTCCGAAAACGCTCCGGCGCCGTGATCAGCCGGACCAAATTCACGATTGTCGGGCGAGCGACGACAGCAATTCTTCCGGAAACAGACGGGATCCGACGGGCGCCCACAGATGCTCCCCGGCCGGGTTATTCCGCCGCCTGATTTGTCCCGGCACTGCCCAAAAACCAGAGCGCAGCGCCCACAACGATCAGACCTCCGCGAATTGCCCAGCCGACTGCAGGCCCCCAGTTATCTATCCAGGACAAAAGTGTGAATACTTGACCGAAGAATACGAGGACGATAGATCCGATTCCGAACAAGAGAAATATCCCGCCGAAAATCTTCATGTCCTCACTTCTCCCAACGCGTCTCAATCGGCCCACGTGGATTTTAGTCTATTTATCACCCGCATAGTGCTGCGTAGCAGAGTTTAGAGAAAAGGTTCCGTGCCGCCTGGGAGCCGGCAATACCTCCTCGCAAAACAGACGATGAAAATGACGGCCGTTACTGTGGCTTGCGCCAAACTTTGACATCGAGCCGTTCGCCGCCGGAAGTTGTTTCAGATGCCTTTTTTCCTGCGTCGGGATCGAATACAGCCCGGCGGTGAAAATAGACAACGCCCGCTGCAGATCTCATCACTTTGGTTCTCAGTAACAGGTTGAACGCCGCATCACTTTGAAAATTGTCAAACAAAAATCGCAGCAAGCGCTTCAACCGGAACCGCGGATAGGTTCGGACAAACCAGCCACACGGATCATCACGTTTACCACAGAGATAATCTGCAATGGCATGGCCGGCCGCGAGGCCGTGTTTCAGCGCAGTATGAATGCCACCGGCAGTTACCGGTGACACCATCCCGGCCGCATCGCCGACCAGCAACGCGCGCCGGGCAGCAACCGGAGACACGATACCCCCGCAAGGGATCATGCCGGCCCGGATCGAACCCGGACGTTTTGCGCGAAAGTCAGCAATCGGCGCGATCTTGTCCAGAAATTCTGACATGACGGCCTTTGGTGGCGGCGGTTTGTCACGAACCCGGCTGGCGAGGCCGACCTGTACGACACCAACGCCCGCAACTATCCAGCCGATATAACCCCGGGCCAGCCTTCGATCAATAAAACAATGAAGCATCTGCGGTGCTTCGATCTGTGTATCTGAGAATTCGTACTCAACACCAAAAAGATACTTCGTGTTCAATCCCAGACCCAATACCCGGGCCACCTGTGAATTCGGCCCGTCGGCGCCAACCAGGTAGCGAGTGCGGGTACCGTCGTCGAGTTCGAAACCGCTTTGTCTGCGTCTGGCTGTTCGAAAAGATGCATTGCAGACAATCTGTGCACCAGCCTGTTCCGCCCGGGCCGCTAACCATCGCAATACCTCTGGTGTATCCGTTGCCAGAAAGTAGTACCCCGGCGCTGCCAGATCGACATACGACAGGTTGGGCGCAAAGAGCCGCACGCCGTCGATGCGGCGCACCAGATTCGCCGGCAGATCGGCCAGCAGCGTGAGCTGTTCGATCGCATCCTTGACGATGATCCCGGTCGTATGGAGTTTGTCACCCGGGTCGCCCTTTTTTTCCATTACCCTGACGCGAATGCCAGCCTGGGCCAGTGCAGTGGCGCAGGCGAGACCGGAAAAACTGGCGCCGACGACAATACAGTCCGGCTGTGGGTGGTCCCGCTGGTTCAGCGGCACAGAATTCATCGATGCGGCAATCCGCTCCGGGATCAGAGCTTATCTATTGTCCCCGGTAATCGTGTCGATCCTGTGGCGGGACATTGTTTCATTATCGATTGCTCAGGCTCCGTATCCATTCGGCTTTGTCAACCGAAGGGGCCTCGTAAGTCTCCAATGCGTCGAGCAATTCATCGGGATCGTCCCGAATCAGAATCATGGAACGGTGTTCCGGCCGGATGAATTGCTGTTCTAATGCGACGTCGAGAAACCCGGTCAGGCGATCGAAGTAGCCCTCCACATTTAGCAGGCCGCCTGGCTTGCTATGTAATCCCAACTGCGCCCATGTCATGACCTCGAAAAACTCCTCGATCGTGCCCAAGCCGCCCGGCAATGCGATAAAACCATCTGACAGATCGACCATCAGAGCCTTCCGTTCATGCATGGAATCCACGACGCGCAGATCCGACAGGCCTTCCAGTGCGACTTCCCGTTCCAGCAAGTCGGTCGGAATGACACCCGTTACATTGCCGCCGGCTGTCACAACGCTCCGCGCCAGGCGTCCCAT
>CAZJFQ010000015.1:0-16822 GCA_964545335.1 uncultured Gammaproteobacteria bacterium
ACCTGCTCGAAACGACCGGTATGCGCGTGTTGCATCCGGAGGCACGCAGGTTGTTCGCCGATGCAGGTGCGAACGTCGCAGAAGATGAGCAGCTGGTTCGTCTCGATGCGGGATTCTAGTTGAAATTCTGAATACCGAGCAAAGCATGGTTCAAAGAATTCTATATGAACAATAAAGGCCTGAAGGCGTTTCCCGCGTTTTCTTCGGAATCGACATAACGCTATCAACGTATTCCGCAATACAGTCACCTGAACCTTTTTCGTTGCCGAGAGCGGTAAGGCAAGGTAGAGTCGCGCCGGCCCCTGATTGCGGAAAACAGAGCGAATGCCACAGAGGACTCACAGAGATGCAGTGATCCGGACTGTCAGCGAAGCCTACATGGAGGTTTTCCCGGCGCCCGGAATCGAGGACAAACTGGCCTTTCTGTCACCGGGTGCGTACGTGGCGGTCACCTGTTCACCAAAAAAAGGCATCGATACAACCCTGGACCTGACGGAACGACTGCTGGGCGCGGGTTTTCGCCTGATTCCGCACGTTTCCGCCCGCCTGGTTCGCGATCACGCTCATCTTACGGATATCCTGCAACGTCTCGATGATCTGAAAATTGAAAGTGTCTTTGTGCCGGGTGGCGATGTTGCGAAACCGGCTGGTGAATACACCTCTTCGCTGGCCGTACTACGTGACATGGCCGAGATCGGCCACAGGTTTCAGGATGTCGGCATTGCATCGCATCCTGAAGGAAATCCCCAGGTTGACGACGCTACATTGATGGCGGCGTTACGCGCCAAGCAACCATACGCAACTTATCTTGTTACTCAGATGTGTTTTGACATCGAGGTGCTGATGCGATGGTTGCAGAGCATTCGCGGTGCAGGGATCACGCTGCCCGCGTGGATAGGGCTGCCCGGAGCCATCGAACGAGCGAAGCTCATCAAGACTTCTTTGCGTATCGGGGTCGGTGATTCCGTCCGTTTTGTGTCAAAACATTTGCGACTGCTGGGTCGCTTTTTTGGCAGTCGCGTCTACGAACCGGACGATCTTCTCGACGGACTCGCCCCCTATCTGGATGACCCGGTGTGCAACATCCCCGGTTTTCACCTGTTTTGTTTCAATCTGGTCGAAAGTACCGAAACCTGGCGTTTGAGAAAGATCGCGCAGCTCTCCGGGTAATCGGTCAGGTTGTCTGGCCCCAGTTCTGCTTCAGCAGCTCGACGACTTCATCGGCCGACTCGCCATTTATCGTCACCAGGCCGTTTTTTATCAGCAGGTCACAAAGGTAGGATGCGCCCTCCATGCGCAGCACCTCCATAGCAACCATCGTATCCAGCATTGCTCCAACTCGTTCACGAGCATAACGGTCGATATCCTCAGCGGACAGAGTCGCGCCGGAATCGAGCGCCTCCTGCTCGGTGACGTCTCGATTCTGCAGCATCAGGACATAAGCCAGGGCATCCTGGGAGATGTCGAAATGGAGATCCACTTCGAGACGCGTCAATATTTCCAACGGGTCGATAATCTGGTGGAAGCCGTCGCCGTGAAATCGGATGTAGCCGCTCATCAGCACATCGCCGTGCGGGGTTTGCTGGGAGATCGTATCGAAATTGAGAGCCGGTGACGTAGACACCAGATCCGGCACAAACTGCATGAGCAGGCCACTGGTTTTTCGCCTCAACTCATCGGCATCGAGGTCCTGCTGCTCAAGGTCCTGCATACGCTGCCAGTAGGTCTCGAGACCCTCTCGACTCAGCTCGGTCATGCTGACGCGATACGTACCCTTGCCGACAGTGTCTTCATCGAGATCGAATCCATCGAACTCAAACCCCATGCCAACATCGACGGTCTGTGCCCCAATTTTGATGGAGCCGGATATCAGCAGGTTTTTCAGGACAGCTATTGAACCGAGCCCATTCGAAGTATCAGTTACCTCCAACGCACCCACGGTGAATTGCATTTCACCGTTATTCAGCGTCTCGCTGACAGTCGACTGGTCGGCCACGATGCCGATGCTGCGCATTGCAAAGTCCACTTCGCCATCCGACCATAAAAGCAGCGGTGCCTTCAAATCGACCGTTACCCGTCGTTTGTCATCTTCGTATGTCCAGTCGGCACGAACCGGTTGCCACTCGATTTCGGTATTTTCGACCGGCTCACCGTTCTGATCGACGTCCATGCCCCTGAACGCCGGCACGACCGATCGGCCGCGAACGACACCTACAAAATCGACAAAAATGCATTCTTCCGATATTGGCCTACCGCCGAAGAAGTGCTGCACGGTCGCGTTGTTATTACCAGCATGCGTCGTGCCCTTGATCAGCAGCAGTCCCATGCCGGAACCACAACCCGATGCGGGCAGTAGTGGCCCATGATGAATGATATGTTTGTGCACGGTGGTGAGACTCACCCCTGGGCCAAAAGTCGTTTCCAGTGTGAACTCGGCATCAGATTTCAGCATGCCCTGCTCGTAGCGGGCGAGTCGAAGTTCGAATTCGGATTCTCTGTCGACGTCGGCGAGATACCCGCGATACACGGTTTCGATACGATGCCCCAGGTACGCCATGGCAATTGAAGCGGCAATGCCTGTAATAAGCAGCACAAACACCAGCACGGTAGCCAGTCTCTTCATCAGGAATAGCCTCATCGGCCGAATGGCCGGAATCCTTCACACAGTGCGAGTATACGGGCTGCAACCAGCAGGGTATACGCTAGGGCGCTAGGCTCTGGGCCCTACACTCTAGACGTTAGGCATAAGGCGGGCAGGAACGCCGGCCCGCTGCAGTTCTTTTTACTTTTCACTTTTCACTTTTCACTTTTCACTGCGAAGCCGTTCCACTTTTCACTTTTCACTCTTCATTCAGCGGCAGCACCGCAAAGCTGCGACGGGTAGGGTGCATGCCGGAGTAAGCATAAGTTGCGTGTCTCGAAACACGCGACACAATCTTGTGGTTTAAGCCATTCATTTTTGATTACGTTTAGCCCAGTTTTCTCTGGAACGCTGAAGCGAGCCCTCAGCAATGGTCATCACCCAATCATCTCGAACGTTTTGGTCCGCAAAGACGTATAGTTTTCCATCTTCGATATGCCACGCCTCCGGATCCGGATCGGCAGTAAAGCCCTTACTTACCGCAAACGCGCAAAAGCTGCCGAACTGCGGCGAGTATTGTTCCGGGTTTTCCGCAAATAATTCTCTGTGCTCGGCACTCGCGAATTGCCACGTGGCGTCGCCCCACTCAAACGTAAACTCCGCGCTGCCCAAAACTGGCGATCCTCCGTCAAAGTAAGAAATCGGATCGTGACCGTGCAATGCGATTCCGGAAGAAGTGTTGGTACTGCCCCACCAACCCCAGCCAACTGGAGATACTTTTTTGACGGTTGCAAAAGCAAGGATGGCGATGATGATCACAGAAACTGCGATGCTGAGAATTTTCATCTTTTTCTCCTCAAGTCACCTCAAGATAGCCCTACTCGCGGTCGATCAGGTACTGCGATTATATGCTGAGGACGGCACCGCGGGTCACCCAACCATTCAGTCACCTTCCGCTTCCCGCTTAACTCGTCTCTCTTCACTCTGCATCCCTCACCAGCGACATTACTTCAAAGCTGCGACGTGCCCGCCGGCTCACTGCGGACGAGTAAGTGTTGTAAGTCTGACTGGCGGGGTCGCCGTCCGGAAACTCGTCGATTGAATGTCCGCCCAGTGTGAGTGATTCCATATAGAAAATGATCAGTTCATTACGCCGGTCCAATCCGACCACGCGCATATACCGGGACATGATCCAGCCGTCTTCCAGCCGGTAGCCGGCTTCTTTGAGGAACTCGAGCGTTTGTTCCGATTCTGCGCCCGGATTCTCAGCCGCATTGGCGGTGAGATCAAACGCCCAGGTATTGTGGATATAGTCCTGGTCACCCAGAGGTACAAACTGATCGGTGAACCGGTAGTTGCTGCCTTCAAGTTCCGCCGTCGGGATACCGCCCCTGTAGATGTTCTCAACACCGTCCAAAAAACCTTCGAACTGGAGCACGATCATCCGTTTCACAGAACTGCCCCGGGTTGCGACGAAGTGATGACGATCGACGACCGCGGTGTCCTTGAGAATAAACTGAATACTGCCGACATATTCGAAGGCTTCGTCCACCTGCATCTTAAGTGGTGGTGTCGCTTCGGAAATGAAAACACCATCCTCAAAATACCTGTCGGGTTGCGCCGGAACTTCGACGGAATCGGCGGATTCGGCTGGCAATCCGGCCGCAGCCAGGACTGAGAGGCTGATTATTCCTGCAAAATCGAACAAACGAAACATGCCTGCCTCCTTCCTCAGGTCCGCGTTGCCCCCGATAGCCGCAGCAGGTTCAGAAACTCGCGACGCGTTTTTGGCCCGTAGGTCCTGAACTTCGGATCAGGATCGATTCGATACTCGGCCCGCATGTGCGACACCCTGTCAGAGCCGGCCCGCATTTTTGCTTCGTCAATGCTGACGTTGTACGGGCGTGTGGCATTGAGTCCGAAGACCTTTGTCCTGAGTTCCGAGGTAAGCTTGGGATAATCGTACTGTTCGCGCAGGTCATCCGAGATCTGAAATGTTCTGAAAGCGACGATCTGATCCTGGGGAGAACCGTACCAGATACAGTCCGAGCCCCACACCACATTGTCTTCGCCGATGTATTTGAAAAGTTTACCGAGGGCATGGGCGCCACTGTCCGGGTCCTGCATGAGCATGCGCCATGTGCTGCCAAGTTCGGCATACACATTGCTATTCGGAACGACGTCGTTTTCGATGACTGACTTGATCAGGGAATCAATCCCCTCTCCGCGGTTCGGATCATACGGTCCCTCTGTTTGCCCTGGAATATACCCGGAGTGATAGATCAGGAAATTTACGTCAGGGAATTGTTTGGCAACGATACCAACGTCATCGCACAGGCTGTGCTCGTATGAACGTCGTCCGAACGGGATGCCCTTGTGTATGCAGATATTTTTGACGCCCAGCTTTCTCGCCTTTTCAATAAATTCAATTCCTACGTCGTCGTTCAGATAGAAGCCGACACCGCCGGGACCATACTGGGTATACGTCTTCCATGCGGCTATGTCCCAGCGCTCCGCGAGCTCATCCATGCCCTGCATGTCACCATCCTGGTTCGGGTTTACGCGGCCATGCAGCATCAGGCGGTGTGCACCCTCCATCTCAGCCACGATCTCCCGGGTCGCTGCAGCCTCCTCGATTGTCAGCGGCTCCGACTCACGTCGCGACGGGACGAACGACAAGACCATCATGTCCGTGTCGCTGTCCATAAAGATATCCTTAATGAATTCCTCCGGACCAAAACATTGCAGGTGCCTGTGGTCACCTGTGGCCGCGGCAAACCTCGCGCACCCGGCATTGGGGAAATTCTTGAGACTCTGCACCATGCCGGAGCCCTGCTGAACCCAATCGCCGTTCGGATCCACGTAATGCCCCTGGATATCAAAGATAAATTCCCCGCCTTCCAGGTCCGCAGCGGCAAGGTCGGGATCAACGGCCGCAAGTTTGTCCACGTCGAACCACCCACCAGTACGTCCGCCGGCGGCGTTGGCGGTGTTTATTGCCAGCAGCGTGCTGGCGGCACCGCAGGCTGATACCAGGAATTGGCGGCGACCAATTTTTTGTTTACGAGCATTTTCCGTTGCTGCGTCGTGCGCAAGGCGATTGGCGAGCCGGTTGTGCTTGCTTAGCGGAATCGGTTCAAATTCCCCGTTGGATGTCGAGTCGAGCTTGATTGGCAGACGTCTGCCTTCCGGGTCGCTGCGGTGCGCCATTTTCGTGCTCCGTGTGAACATCTTGCGGTGGGTATAGGCCATCTGATTCCTGATCGCCACCTCAGTTCCCGATCCGGCGCTCCGTATCGTAACGAAGACCGCGCGGCAGCATCGTGCGTTCGAGGATTTCAAACAGGCCTTGCACAAGCAGCGCCAGCGCTGCTGCCGGAATGGCGCCTTGCAGTATCAGCCCTGTGTCGTCGAGTCGAATGCCGGTCAGGATAGGCTGGCCGTAGCCACCGGCGCCAATCAATGCGGCAATTGTCGCTGTCCCCACATTGATTACCGCTGCGGTCTTGACCCCTGCGAGTATCGAACGCGTCGCGAGCGGCAATTCAATTTTCAGCAGCCGGGTTCGACGCGGCAAGCCGAGTGCTTCGGCAGATTCCCGCATCGCGGCCGGAATATCGTGCAAACCGCTATAAGTGTTTCTCACGACAGGCAGGAGGCTGTACAGGAACAGCGCCACAACAGCCGGCGCGGCACCAATGCCAAGCACGGGGATCAGGAACACGAACAGCGCCAGGGACGGAACGGTCTGAAGGATACCGACGACGCCGAGGATTATCTGACCGGCACGGGGATAGTCAAAGGCGATGATTCCGAGCGGTACGGCGATAATCAGGGCAGCGCCCAGAGAAATGCTGACCAGGATCAGGTGCTCCCGCGTGTTGCGCCAGAAGCGATCGACGGCCGTAAGCGTCGTGTCGACAACTTCAATGGACAATAATTCGCTCAGAAGATCGGAGGCGACCGCAGACTCGGTTTCCTTACCGATTTTTACGCGGGAATTCATGCGCGACATGCGTGCCTCATCAATCGTTCCCGCAATCTCGTCCAGTGTCTAAATTAGTCCGGGGTGTTTTTCTGCCAATTCCTTTCTGTAGACGTACATCGCCTGGTATTCAGGAAAGAATGCGAGATCGTCGTCAAGCGGTGTGATGTTGTAGTAGGCGATCTCCGCATCCGTGGAGTACAGATCGATCACATCAAGATCGCCGCCGGCCAGCCCCCGGTACGACAAATCGTGATCGAGTCCGCTGATCTGTTCGTGTGGCAGGTCATAGTGCTGCCGTAGGGCGCGCCAGCCGTCGCCACGATCCAGAAACTCGTTGCTGAACCCCAATCTCAGATCCGGGTAGTCGCGTAGGTCAGAAATGGTTCGCAGCCGATAATTTTCGGCCGTTTCAGCGGCAACGCCGAGAACGTAGGTGTTGTTGAATCCGAGCGGTGCACTCATGGCAACATTGTAGCGGCCGAGTTCCTCCGCCAGTTCAGTCATGCTGGTGATATCCCGATCGGCAAAGATCTCGTTGCTCAGGGTACCGGTGTACTCCGGATAGATGTCGATATCTCCACTCAGAAGCGCATTCCACAGAATACGTGTGCCCCCCAGCTCGCGCCGGTACCCGGCAGCAACACCCGTATCGCGAATGAGTTGCGTCGCAACCTCGCCGAGAATGACAGACTCAGTAAATAACTTGGATCCGACCGTAACTGGTTGTGTCGACTGGTCGCACGAGCAACCGAGGCAAACGACCAGTGCGAGTGCGAGCCTTGCATTGCCTGTCCCTGCCCGGAACGATGTCATGTCTGCGATCCTTCATCAACTTGTCGTTGTGCCCGGATAAATTCGGCGACAAATGGCTCGGTCGGAGCATGTTTCAGATCGCCAAAACTTCCGCTCTGTATGATTTGTCCTTCGCGCATCAGTACGATGTGATCGCTGAAGTATGAGGCTTCAGCCATATCATGAGTGACAAGGACTACGGTCTTGTTGAGGCGTGAAAATATGGCCTTGAGTTCCTGTTGCAACTCGTAACGGATCATCGGATCAAGCGCACCCAACGGTTCATCGAGCAGCAGGAGATCGGGATCGAGCATCAAAGCCCGGACAAGGCTGACTCGTTGCTGCTGACCACCGGACAATTCAGATGGATACTGTTCGAGCAGCTCGCGAGGCAACCGGGTAAGTACCGAAAGCTCTTCCAGCCGTTTCTTAATCCGGGTCTCTGACCATCCCAGATAAGCAGCAACCAGCGAAGCGTTCCCTCTTGCCGTCAGGTGAGGAAACAGACCGCCGTCCTGGATTACGTATCCGATGCGGTGACGAAGCTCGTCAATGCCGTCCGGCACCAGCGGCTGCCCGTTGATCAGAATAGTGCCGGTGTCCGGCAGGATTAAGCCAACCATCAATCGCAGCAGCGTCGATTTACCGCAGCCACTGGGGCCGATGATAGCCGTGGTTGCCGCTCCCGAAATCTCGAGATCAACGCCGCTCACGGCTACCGAACGGCCGTATCGTTTGGAGACGTTGACTAGCTTTAACAACGCGGCATTGCCGACAGATTGAATCAGGTACCCTACGGCTTTGCCGCGTACAAGTCACGTTACGAACGCGAATTGACAACGAAATCATCGTGGGCCGATGATTTTGCCGGCGACTGCCACCCGCTCAACAGTACACTCCGAGTTCGGCCGCTCCTGACCAGCCAGACGGTGAATGCGGCGGCAATTACAAGCAGAAACGCGACTTCAACCAGTTCCAGTTGACCTCTTATCTCCGGGTAGTTGGGAATCGATACGAGGCCGATGTCCTGGTACTGGATCAGCTCGATCGCAATGTTCCAGCTGAAATGCAGGCCAACCGCCAGCCAGATGCTTCCGGTAGCAGCGTACCCGTATCCCATCAACACGCCGAGACTGAAGATGGCCAGCAGCGACACCGGGTGGGCGTCGGGATTACCCCAGAATGCGTGCGGCAGAGTGAACACCAGCGCACTGACTACGACTGCCGTGACAATACCGAAGCCCCTCCTGAGCAACGTCACCTGAACGAAACCCCGAAACAGATGTTCCTCCCAAATCGCTGTCGTCATAACAAACAGCACTGGATTTATCAGTTCGAGACCGGATCGACGCATATTAGGATCGAAATGAATTTCAACCGTGTGAAATACAGAGGCTGCAGTGATCGTAATTACGATCGACGCGACAAAGCCCAGGATGCTGCCGACAAAAAGCCTGCGGAGGGGATGGCGCCCGATTAGCCCCCATTGCCTGAGATTTAGGTGATTGATCTTCTTGTTGAGCAGAACCACAAACGCGATTACTGTCGGTACGAGCAGCACGTAAACGAGGTTCGCTGTTACCGCGTTCCCGTTGTTCTCGAAGTGAATACGCACATAAGATAAGGTGACGAATGCAAGCAACCCGATCGAGACACCAATGCCGATCGAGGCAACGGTACGCAGGTGTGCGCGCAGGGTTTTCATAGTTGGTGACATACGTCCGACTTACCTATACTTGATCTCGTTACCGACCTGTTGATGTTGTCCTCACCTTTAGATTCGGAAGCATACAGATGGTTTCAGCTGTGCCGGAAAAAGCCGACAGAATGTCTCCCGCCTGGTGGCAGCGCGAGGATCTCGCCTATACAGACGGCAGACTGCTGTTTGCCGGCCGCGATCTCGCACAGGTCGCTCGCAAAACAGGAACACCTGTTTTCGCCTATAGCGGTCACCGCATCGTCGACAATATACAGCGGCTTCTGACGGCACTCGACGATCAGGGTCTCAACTCTCGGCTGTTTTATGCCATCAAGGCCAATCGGAATTACGGCGTGCTCCGTCAGATCAGGCAGACCAGGTTCTGCGGTATTGACGCCTGCTCTCCTGACGAGGTCCAGCTGGCACTGAAGCATGGGTTCAACCCACAGGAAATCAGCTACACGGGAACCTCGGTCGCCAACTCCGACCTGGATTTCCTGGCGGGTCACCCGAAGATACTGGTGAACTGCGATGCAATCAGCACGATTCGGCGACTCGCGGATCGCTGCCCCAACCGATCTATTGGACTCCGGGTCAATCCACAGCTTGGAGCCGGCTACCACGCCGGTCTTTCCTATCACGATTCAAGCAAGGCGACGAAATTCGGAATCTACCGGGATCGTTTCGAGGAAGCACTAACGGTAGCTGCTGATGCCAACCTCACGGTAGAACGTATCCACTTCCACTGTGGTTCCGGTTTTCTTTCATCGGGTCTCGCGACATTTGAATCTATACTCGAGCGTGTCAAATGGTTTCTTGATCGATGCCCGGGTGTTCGTGTACTCAACGTCGGTGGTGGTCTGGGAGTACCGCTGAAGAAAGGCGATCTGTCGCTCGATCTCAATCGCTGGGCAGAAGGGATTGGTCGTCTGGTTAAGCCGCGACATCTCGAACTTCATACTGAGCCCGGTGATTATATCGTCAAAGATGCCGGGATAATGATCCTCGAAGTAAACACCGTCGAAGAGAAAGGTGGTGCAAAATTTATCGGCGTGAACGGTGGTTTTGGAATTCAAAACCTGCCGTTGTTTTACAAGACACCGCTGCATCCGTTACCGGTTATCGAAAACCCGAACGCGACTCCAGAGATTGTCAGCATTGCCGGTCATATCAATGAAGCGATTGATCTGTTGGCGGAGAATATTCCATTGCCTCCTGTGTGCGAGGGCGATCTCCTCGCGTTTCTAAACGCCGGTGGCTACGGAACGTCGGCAGCATCGAATCACTGTATGAGGGGCGATTACGTCGAGCTGATGCTTGACTGAGGCGCTAGGCACCAAGAAATGCGCGGCGGAGACACCAAATATTGTTCTTTTCTCTCTCCGTGGCCTGCATAGGTTCTGCAGACTAAATACTTGAGGTCTCATATGATGGACACGCTGGTTTGCTGGAAATGCGGGGCGTCAATCGACTATCTGACACCGCCGATTGAGAGACTGGATGCCTGTAAGGCGTGCGGGGCGGAAATTCACGTCTGCAAGATGTGTGTTGATTACGACACGTCCTATGCCCATCACTGCCGGGAACCGATAGCAGAGGAGGTCAAGGACAAAGAACGAGCCAATTTCTGCGACTTTTTTAAGCCAAAGCCCGACGTCTATGTCGCACAGGACACGACTGAGGGAGATGATGCGATGGAAAAACTCGAAGACCTATTTGGCCCGAGCGATTCCGACCCGTGAAGTGAAAAGCGCAAGGATACGATGAACCGTTTCGATCTTTTCGTGCCTGGCGCCTAGAGCCTAGCGCCTGGAGCCCACTCCCCGTTTCGGTTCACCATTCATTCGTTACGGTACTCTGACGTGTGTGGTCTACTTAACCCGCTTCCCTCGTTTGATTACCAGGTCGACATCCTGCAGCAGTGAGATATATCTAAGAACATCGCCGCGAACGGCGATAATGTCCGCGTACTTGCCTTCGCTGATCGTTCCCACGTCATCCGCCACTTTCATCATTACCGACGGCCAGTAAGTTGCGCCGCGAATGGCCTCCATGGGCGGTACGCCGAGACGGTTCACCCAGATGTCGAGTTCGTTCCAGGTAGACTGACTGTGAAATTTCATCGGGATGCCGCTGTCGGTTCCGATCAGAAGAACTACTCCGGCATCACGAAGCTGATTAAACTTAACCGACAACGTAGGTCTCCGGATCGGTGTAATCTGAAAGTATGGCAGCCGTTCCGGATGCGCGATCGACATGCGGATATCATCAATGATGTCCTGCGGCAGCCCGAGATGCCATGCCGGATCATCGAGTTTCTCGGGGTTGTCGCGCACATACTCGTAGTTGAAGAGACCTTCGATTGTGGGAGTCCAGTACAACGGGCCGAGGTTCATCTGGGCCGTTCGCTCCCGGATCATTGCCATCACGTCTGACGGATACTCAGGTGCCGTGCCGAGACCGGTGTGTTCAAAGTTATCGACGCCGACTTTCAGACCACGCCTAATCTCCTCGGGCCGGTGAGAGTGCGCCACGACCGGCAGATCATTAAGGTGAGCCTCATCGACGACGGCCCGCAACTCATCAATCGTCATCTGGTCCTGGTCGATCAGCTTTATGACGTCGACGCCGGCATCAGCCAGGCGTTTTATTTTGGCGCGAGCATCGCGAGGTCCGTCCACGCCCCAGCGAAACTGTTCCGTTCCCGGATAGGGTGCTTTCTGGATAAATGGACCGGACACATAAAGTGTCGGCCCCGGGATTTCACCGCTGTTCACACGGTCACGAACATTGATGCTGGCCGCCAGCGGGGCACCGAGATCCCGCGCGCTCGTAACTCCGGCCAGCAGCAACTGATGCGCCGATGATGGCATGATCACCGACTCGAACAGCGGCGGATAAGTTTCATCCCAGTGCCGATAATCGGCGTGACCGTTGATCATGAGATGTACATGCATGTCCCACAAGCCAGGCAATACACTCATCCCTTCGGTCGAAATCACCTTTGCACCAGCGGGCACGGAAACTGTGCCAACCTGACCTACGGCAATAATCCGCTCATCTTCAATTAGGATTACGCTGTTACGCGTGGGCTTGCCGCCAAAACCATCGATAAGGGTCCCGCCAACGACCGCAGTTATGTCGGCTGCAGCAGTTCGGGTGGCAGCAATCAAAATGAAAAGAACTGCTATGCCTATCGCTGCCAGCGCAGGCGACCCTGCATGGAGTCTGGGATTTCGGAACATGATCCGTCCTCAAGGCATTGTTAAGAAGTTGATTCTAACGCACGTCACCAATATTTCTGGTGCGCACAGCCACTAAGAAAGAATAATAAACAGTGAAAAGTGAAAAGTGAAAAGTAAACCGAGTTCGCGCTACGTGGCCTGGCTTTCTGTTCACGGTTGACGGTTCACGCTTTGTTCATCACAGCCCGAAACGATCATTGAACCGCTCGATTACAGAAACAAAACCCTTTGGCAGACGAGCCATAGCCTCCTCGACAATCCCCGCCGGGATCGAACCATAATGTGCCTGTGCGATGCCACCAGCGATGCACGCCATAGTATCCGTATCGCCGCCGAGCGACACGGCCTTGCGAATCGCATCTTCCACGTTGTTAGATTCCAGAAAGGCGATGATGGATTCCGGGACGGATCCCTGACAGGAAACGTCAAACTCGTATAGTGGCCGAATATCGTCGAGCGAACGATTGAGGTCGTAGTCAAATCGCGTTGTAATTTCCGCTTTTATTTTTTCCTTGTCGTGCGTGGTTCTCGCCAGAAAGATTGCCAACGCGGTCGCCTGTGCTCCTTTCACGCCTTCTACGTGATTGTGCGTTACCTCGGCACTCCGCTTTGCCTCAGCCAGTACCTCGGCTTCGTCATCGTATGCGAACCCAATTCCGCTAACCCGCATCGCCGAGCCGTTGCCCCAACTGTTGTACGGTGCAGCGTCATCTTCGAGCATCCACCTATGGAAGGAGTTTCCATAGCCGGCGTTGGGGTATCGCCGCGCATATGAGCGAAGCCGACTTTCATAATTGCCATCTTCCAGCACAGCTTCCGCAACGGCGACGGTCAAAACCGTATCGTCTGTAAACACGGAATGTGGCGCGAACAGGGGGAAGTCAGTCGTCTTTATCGGACGGCCTTCGTAGGTGGACCCGATAATGTCGCCCGCAATAGCGCCAAGCATAGTCACGCCGCCCTGGCTGGAGGAGTCCCCTGAGTATAGGTGATGTATTGGCGCTGTTTAGCCATTCCACCGGTCGGCAGTTTCAGGTCATAGCGTTGCCGCACCCGGGTGCGCGGCAATATGATAGAAGCCACGATAGCCAAACAGCTGTGAGCCAACCCTGTGTGGGAAGTGAAATCTCTGTCACCCAAAAGACTGATCCTGCTGCTTGTATTCCTGCTGCTGGTGCTGGCGGCCATCGGGCTATTCCTGCGTATACCGTCTTTCCTGGTGCAAACGACTGCAGATTGCGAACAGGAGAGGCCCCGGGCGCCCGAACCGATCTGGCAGCCTGGCCAGGGCCGTGAAGAACTGGCGACCCTCATTGCGCTGGCCCAAAGTGGCGATCCGAATGCCGCCTGGGACCTGCATAGGGCTATTCATTTCTGTTTTGGCATTCCGGATTCCGATCGGGATTTGCGGCGGGCGATCGAGCGGCTAGGCGGTACCGAACCTGAATCGTCGGTTTCCGAACACGGCGAACTCATCGAGGCGCATGGGCAATCCAGGTCGGACCCGCGTACAGAAGAACTCAGGCGGAGATTTCAACAGTGCAAGGATGTCCCTCGTGCGCCGGGAACAGCGTACGACTGGCTGTATCGCGCTGCGGCAGGCGGACAACCCAAAGCTCAACTCGTATTCCACCAGCAGGGACTACGCTATGTCCGTACCGATCTAAAAGACCGTGCCGTGCACTTGGACCGGGCAATGATTTTCCTCCGGCAGCGCATCGACGCCGGTGACGGGCGCGCGTTGCCAAGACTGGCGCAAATCAAGGAATTCGAAGCTGCGATCAGCGGTCGTGATGTGACACCGGACCCGATCGAGGTTCATGCACTATATCTCGCCGCAAGCCTTTATGCCGAACATGACGATCGACTCGAAGACTGGCGTCCGGCCTGGGAAACCTACCTCAAGATGAACCGGAACAAGCTCACGACCGACCAACTGCAGGAGGCAGAGAGACTCGCTCAGAGCTATCTCGGCGGGATGACCTGCGGTGGCTGAAAACTTCAGGCCGCAGATTTCTTTACCAGCGAACCAAGCACCGCCTCGGCCGTCTCGAGTCCGCTCAGGTGGGCACCGCCACAAGTAGCCCAGTTATCAACACTGCAGGCATCGCCGGCAAAGAAGATCTTGTCGGCCACTGATGCACGTAGTTTGTCCCGCATACCAGCCATCCCCGGCTTGCCAGACGCATACGATCCGCGTGTCCATGGGTCCAGACTCCATTGCGTGAAGAAGCCTTTGATGAACTGACTGTTGACGTCGGCACCCAACAGTTTGCGCATCTCCTCAAGGCCATAATCAACCGCAGCTTCGACGCCTGAGTTTTCGAGGTCACGGCTGAGATCGCCGCCCACCCAAACGAGTGACAGATCTGATCCGGCCGAGTTGAAGGCAAAGCCCGGCGTCCGGGCGGTCTCTGATTTCAGATAAACATAGGATCCCGGTTCGACCCCCGGCAGCGCCCCGTCAAACCGCAGCGTAATATTGTTGTATGAACCCATTGGAAAATGCTCGAAGGCTTCGTATTTGTGGTGCGGCAGGCGGGGCCTAAAGACGATGCCTTCAGCCGCCAGTACGCCTGTCGATGCGGTGACAATCACCGCATCGATATCGATCGTACCTTCGGATGTTTTGACCAGTACGCCCCGGTTCCCCCAACCAACTGTCTCAACCGCCGTAAAAAGTTCTACGGGAATGCCCCGGCCATAGTGTGCAACAATCGCACCGAATCCTTCCTTACACAGGTAATCTTCGTCTTCCCAACCGTCAAAGTTGAGCGTGGACAACTCATCCAGTTCCTTGCCGATATTCTGAACTATCAGCGACGCCGCCGTGCCAAACCACGGGCCATCCGGTTCGACTACCGTCGACGCAGGAACATCGAGTCCGTCACCATGTGCGCTGTATAGCGTATCGAATAACATCTGCGCCGCAATTTCGAAGTCCCGGGATTCAGTCTGGGACGCCCAACGGTCGCCAATGCGAACCAACTCTTGTCCCTCGTCCGCATCGACGCTGAACCCGTTCCGCCTGCCATATCTGACCCACGGATTGAGGCTTGCTTCATGCAGCCAGTGACAACCCCTGTCGTAGGGAACTCCGAATGTATCTGTCTCTGTCCAGGCGCGGCCGCCGATGCGATCCCGGGCCTCGACGACCAGGGTAGGAACACCGTGATCCATCAGAGTCCGTGCCGCAGCCAGCCCCGCCGAACCGGCTCCGATTACAACAACATCCGGCCGCGACGGCTTGCCGCCGCACGCCAACTGCGGCAACGCGGCCGCAGCGACTGCTGCCTGCAGAAAGCGACGCCGTGAATAACTGAGCATCAACCTGTCCTCGATTGCGATCAACAGTATAGCCAAGCGCCGGAAAAATTCGTGACCCGTCGACCATGAATCGAATGAGGCGCCAGGCCTTGGGCGCTAGACACGAAAAAGTGGCACCGTACAGCTGGAAATCCAATTTGCGTCAGCGCTACTTCCCGCTTCCCGCTTCCCGCTTTGCTTCTCACTCTTCACTCCGCTCTCTTCATACGCTACCTTTCTCGGTTAACTATGCCGACCAACGTCACACCGGAATACAAAAAGGCCGAGCACGCCTACCGCGAGGCTCGCGAGCCCCGCGACCGGCTGGCGTGTCTCAAGGAGATGCTGCGCACCATTCCGAAACACAAGGGTACCGAACACGTCCAGGGCGACATCAAGACCCGCATCAAGCAACTCACCGAAGACCTGGCCGGGCCTAAGAAAGGAGCGAAGCGGACCGGCCCGACGCACACGATTCGCCGGGAAGGTGCGGCCCAGATCGTCCTGCTTGGTCCGCCCAATGCCGGGAAGTCATCACTGCACAAGAAACTGACGGGATCAAAGGCTGACATCGGCCCTTATCCGTTTACAACCAAGTTTCCGCAACCTGGCATGCTGGCGTATGAAGACATCAACCTCCAGCTCGTTGATCTTCCGGCGATCACCGCGGACTACATGGAGCCGTGGCTGATTAATACGCTGCAGACCGCCGACGCGGCCATGCTGGTTATTGACGTAAGTGACCCGGATTGTGTCGATCACATAATTGCTATCGGTGAACGTCTGACAGAAAAGAAGATCCGGATGCTCGAAGCGTGGCCGGGATTGGTCGAGCGCAATGCGGCGCAGGCTGTCGCAGAGGATACGCTGGACGATCCGTTCCATATCGATCTGCCCACTCTCCTCATTGCCAACAAAAGTGATCTGGATCCCGAGCCGGATGAGGTTCGAGTTCTGGAAGAACTTCTCGATGTGAGTTATCCGGCGATCGCTACCTCAATAACAAGCGGACAGGGGCTCGACGAAATCGGCCCGCTGTTGTTTCAAGGGCTGGAAGTCGTGCGTGTTTACACTAAATCGCCCGGTAAATCTGCCGATCGCGCCCAACCGTTTACACTGAGGGCCGGCGATACGGTTCAGCACGTCGCCCGGCTCGTACACAAGGACTTCGCTGAATCACTGCGCTTTGCAAAAGTCTGGGGCAGTGGTCA
>CAZJFQ010000015.1:16922-21327 GCA_964545335.1 uncultured Gammaproteobacteria bacterium
CGCCCCGAGTGAAGCTACTGCTGAATGGAGGAAGTGCACAGGGGGTGCCGCCCCGAGTGAAGCCACTGTTGAGTAAGGAAGTGCCCGAACAGGGCGCCTTCGTGGTCATTCGTTATTTGAATCTTCCGCTGCCGCCGACGAAGTCCAAGGATCAATGATTGCGCGCGTCCACATCGTGTTGCGCCCGAACAGCGATATTCCAATATAGCCGCGGAGTTTCAGGGTCTCCTCATCTTCGAGCCAGAACTGGCCGCGCCAGGTTTTACCGGTTTCAGCATCGTATATTTTACCGCCCCGGAATTTGCCTTTGGACCACGCGAAGTTCGTCATAAAGGTCATGCCCTGGATCGGCCGGTTTCTGAGTTCAGGATCGGGGTTCTCGAGATCGACTCTCTCCCTGCCATCCATACCATCGATCTCGCCCGGCAGATACAACGGGTCCTTTTGCGCGGCAATCCGACCAAAATAGCCGCCGTTTTCCTCGTAAATCTCGATGACGGCCCGGCCCATCTCGGTAAGCCAATATCCCAGCGCATCCCCCGGTTCCTCCGCATTCGCGGTTGCCAAGCCAGCGGACACAAGAAAAACAAGTAACGCGAGCGATCGACTGCAGGACATTGTGCTCCCCTCCCGGTGCCATTGTCGCTCAAACAAAAAACGGCGCCAATGGCGCCGCTTTCGCTGACCTACGGGCCGGGTTCAGATTTCCCATTTCACTCCCAACAGCGAACGCATGCGCTCATACTGATTTCGCGTATCGGTCGACGTGATGTCCCGGTACTCCACTTGAGCTGTGACGGCCCAGTGCTTCGTGAATCGGTACTGAAGCATCAGCTCCCCTTCGATCCCATCAATATAGAGTGGGCCACCTGCAGGATCGTGGAAGGCGAAGGCGTTGTCGAAATCATACTCGCGATAGAGCCCGGTCAGGTCCATCCTGAACCGCCTGCCCGGCGCAATTGTAAGAACCAGCCCGTATCTGTCTTTCGTGTAGTCGGCGTATCCCTCGAAATTATCATCTCTCCTTGTCCTGCGATAACTGGCCCGGATTTTAAAAGCGTTGTTCAGACGATATTTAAGGACCGCTTCGGCGGCCATATAGGTGTACTCGAGAAACGGATTATTAGATATAAGATCACCGTTCAAATCACGCGCGACCCGCTCCTGGTATTCACGGATGTAGTACTGCGCACCCAGCTCGAAGTAAGCGTTGCGAGCAAACTCGTACAATCCATAAACACCGCCAAGAAACTGTTCGTAGTCATAGTCGGCGACATTCAGGACCTCGTCGTAGTCCCGCAGCTCGACCCGGGCATCGATTCCGTACCCCAACTTTGTGAAACGGTGATTGAAACCGGTTGTCAGACCAAAGTTGCTGTAATTCCATCGATCCGAAAGATCCTCGCCGCCCGATATACGGCCGAGGCCGTTGTCCGGATCGAAATTGATTTCACGATTCGAGCCCAGGAACATGTAGTTCGTGAACACTTTGCTGCTCTTTAGACTGTCACCTACCGGCATGACTGCGTCAAAAGAGAACCTTTGTGAGTATTCATTTGCGTTTCTTTGCTCTGGATCGACATAGTAGTCGGCCACGCCGCGATATTTGAACGTGAAGATTGTCCCGGAACGCTTCGAGCTCGGATAGCGCGCCCGGGCTTTAACGTCGAGATGTACAAACTCGCCTTCCTGAACCACCGGGATAACTGCAACCGGGGTACCGCTGGAGAAATCGATATAGGGTTCGCTGGGACTCCGAAAGACGTTATCGTCCATTCCGACCCGCGTCGCGACAAAAAAGTCGAACGTACCGTCGTACGACTGAGGCTCACGCCAGTTGGAGGCGCGCTTTTGCTGTTCCACGTTCAGGCTGACGATCGCTTTGGTTGCTAACTGTTTCAGGCCCTCGCTGTCGGTTTCTTCCCAGGCTGCTTCAAACCAGGCCCGCGCGGAAATAACGTCACCGGCCGCCTTGTGGGTGAGGCCAAGGTTGTAGTAAGCAACGGCAGTGAGATTCGGATCTTCGGTGGCCCGCTCGAATGCCGATTCGGCGAGGCTGTAGTTGAGAAGCTTGTAATGCGTAACACCGAGGTTGTAGTAAAGCAGCGACGAATGCATGCCTGTATCCCGTGCTGCCCGGTACTTGGCCAGGGCCGTCTCATATCGGCCGGATTTGAAGGCGTCGTTGCCCTCCGCAAATAACTGCCTCTGGTCGGTCTGAGCCAGGAGGACCGCCGGGGCGGTCAGGAGTGCAAGCACCACCCAGAATCTCAGGCGAAATAATCCTGCCGCAACATCGAGCACGCTAAGCCATCCTCTGGTGTCTCTCAGACCCGTACCTTAGGCCGGCAGTCTTTACATAACTGTGAACCGGTTCACACACTGCCTCCGCCGCGACTAACGGCGGAAAATAGAAGATCCTCCACCGGGCCAGCACGCGCCGGAGGAGGATCGGAGTTGGCCGCCGCCGAACGTTCAGTCCGGCTTTCCCTGGCCAGTTGGATTTCCTGATCAGTCCCTCAGAACCGTATTCGGATTATCCTTCGGAGCCGTCCTCTGGCCCCATGTCACCGTCATCCGGAGCATCTTCGATCTCTTCGTCGTTCTCGGACTCACGATCAAAGCTACCGTCGTCGAGGTCATTGTCGGATGACTCATCGTCGTTGGCGCCATCGCCGAAATCGTCCCCGATGTCACCGATCGAGCCTGATTCATCCTCACCGTCTTCCTCGTGATTCTCAAGGCCGTCGCCACCATCACCGGCGCCGTCTTCATCACCGTCGGACACGGACCCTTCATCATCGTCCTCGAGTACCAGGATCGAACCTTCAGCGTCCTCCCCTTCCTCGAGTACGTCCATCGTCATCAGTAGCTCATCGTCGTCTTCCGCTGCCAGAGCAACCGGCCCTGCCGCAAGGAGACCCAGACTGAGCGCGATAGCGAGCCAACTGCTTTTACGTTCCATGGCATGCCTCCTAGTCTGCGCATGTAGTTTTGCAAACATCAGATCACCGACACTTTGACGGTAAACGTCTTCTGTTTGCCGCTGTGTTCGACCCGGGCGACAAGTTCGCCGGCCCCTGTTTCTCGTGCCACGAGAGGAAGGGACAGTACATTCTTGCCACGCTCGATGTCGGTCGACCAGCGGATCTGGCGTCTGTCGCCGTAGCCGTCGATTCCGACAGCATCCGGCAGCCAGACAATCAGCGTGGCGTCCGGCAGTGCTTCCGCCGACTCGAACACGAGGTTGACGGTACGCGTTTCATGCAGCGCAATTGTCAGTCCCGCGATTTTGTCGGACAGTTCTCCGTTAGTGTTCGTGAACAATGTGCCCGCCATGAGCCAGACTGTCAGAGCCGCCGCAACCGCACCGCCAACACCAATCGACAGCCAGCGCGAACGCGACCCCGATGATCCGCTTACGGTGTGCGCGGCAACTTCCTTCATGGCCCGATCAAAAAATCCTGGAGTCGGCGGAACCACCGGGATGGACCGAAGCTGACTGCGAAATCCCTTTTCAGCCTCGAGTTGCTCGCGGCACTCGGGGCAGGATTCCACGTGTCTCTTCAGTTCCCGGGACGCCGCGTCGTCCAGTTCGCGGTCCAGGAAGTCATCGAGTTGCGTTGTAATCTGCTGACAGGTCATTGCTGTTTTCCGTGGTCTTCACTGTGTAACACGCTGTTTGTGCTCAAAAGGTTCCATCGCCAGCAGGCCTTTCAGCCGCGCGCGGGCCCGATGAAGACGGGACTTGAGGGTCCCGATCGGAGTTTCCGTAATAATTTCAATCTCTTGCAGGCTATAGCCTTCAACATCGTGCAGCAGGACGACGACCCGGTGAGCTTCGCTGAGCTGCCCGATGGCGGCCTGAAGTCGTGTTATGTCAAGTTCCGTTTCGAAGGCCTGATCGGGCGTGGGCTCGCTACTGACCAGCGGCGCTGGACCGATACCGGAGTCGGGACTCGCCGTGTCGGTGCTGACGAGCTGTACGTAGGCACCGCCATAGCGGCGACGATTGTCGACAAATTGATTGAAGGTCACCCGCGCCAGCCAGGGTCCCAGGCGTTTGATGCGCTCGAGATTGTCACAGCGTGGATAGAGCTTGATCAGGACATCCTGAACGAGATCTTCGGCATCGTTGACCGTTCCCGTCAATCGAAAGGCAAGCCGATAGATACGATCCAGATGCGGGCCGATCAGTTGCTCGAAAAAAGCTGTTTGTCCCGACATGGCCATGCCGCCAACATACGTCGGCAAGCGAAAATTGCACGGGACAAGATCACACTAATCGATGCTTGTTCTGCAATGTGAAAAGAGACGAGATCCCGCGTTCGCTAGTTTGTGCTGGTTGCAGATGCATTTATGGCGGCGGGCGCCATATTTGCACCATTGGCGGTCGACAGTGCTT
>CAZJFQ010000015.1:21427-42163 GCA_964545335.1 uncultured Gammaproteobacteria bacterium
TAGATGTAGGTGATCAATTCACGGTCAGACGCGTCGACCCGAAATACCTGGCACAGACGATCGATAAAACCCAGCGCAAAAGAGTCGCGGGAGAGGTCCCTCTCTCCCGCCGTGATCGCCTTTGAATGCTGGTGTACGGGCGTCGATTCGGGTCGTGTTCTTGCCCACAATTGGCACGCGGCTGCGATGTTATGCACCGTTTTCAGAGCTGCCCGATCGCTTTGCGGTGAACCGTTGGTCGCCATGGCCCTCACGACTTTCCGTTTAAATTCAAGGTGATATAGCCTATCGGTCCGCCTGCGGTCTATCTTGTCATTTCAGGCCATTTCTGCTTCGATAACGGTCAAATGTCTCACTCCAGCATCCTGTTCGAGCCGACAACGCTTACCTCCGTTTTTACGGGGCTGAGCGACTATCTCAGGGCAAGAGGTATCGACCCGGGAGAGCTGTTTCGCCGTGCCGGACTGGACGTCCGCAGGATCGGCGCGCCGGGAGCCCGATATCCGGTTCGAAAGATAAACCGGCTGATGCGGCTGGTCGTCGAAACCACCGGGGAATCCTGTCTGGCGTTAGAACTGGTTCCGCATATCAAACCAGCCACGTTGCACGCGATCGGTTTCGCCTGGCTTGCGAGTCCCACTATTACCGACGCGCTGCGGCGAATCGAACGCTATACCCATGTCGTATCGACGGTTGCAGAAACCGAGATCGATCGCCGGCCCGAGACGACGCATCTGATTCAGCACTTCCCGCACCCCCGGATACAACCGACACCGTGGGCCCGTGAAACCTGGTTTGCCTTCGTTGTGCAGATGTGTCGAATGATGACCAACGACAGTTTTGCCCCGCTCAAGGTATCTTTTCGCCATGAGAATCATGCCGCTCATGACCGCTTCGAGGCGTATTTTAGGTGTCCGGTACTGAACAGGGCTGACAAGGATGAAATGGAGTTCGACAACCGTTTGCTTGACCGGTTTGTACCGGGAAGTCATCCGGATGTCGCGGCGGCTAACGACGAGGTTGCGGAAATATACCTCGCATCGCTCAACCCGCATGAGACGGCCACTCAGGTTCGGCAATTGCTCCTGGAAATACTACCGACCGGGAATGCTTGCGGTGACGCAGTTGCCGCCCGACTCAACCGCAGCCTGAGTACCCTGAAAAGACGCCTCCGGGATGAGGGGACGACATATAAAGATGTGCTGGACCGGACCCGCAAAGACTTAGCGATTGGTTACCTCAACAAGGGTGAATTGTCACTCGCTCAGATCGCATACATGCTTGGGTTTTCCGATCAGGCAAGTTTTTCGCGAGCGTTCAAGCGTTGGACGGGAGCAGCGCCCGGCGAATTTCGCACCGACGCGACACTGCACTGATCGTTGCGTGACCCTCGTTCACCCCAGGTGCGTATGCACGAGATCCTGCGCCTCGGCCTGCTGTTCGCGAACACTCTGATAGAGGTTCCACATGGCACCGGCCCGGACGATGTTGTGCCCGCCACGGCTGCCGTAGCTTGCCGGATCCCAGGAAAAATAGGATTCCCTCAGCGAATCGGCCAGGAACCGGGCTGTGAGCTCGAGAGTGATCTGAATGACACCCGGCACCAGCGCAATTTTTTCTTCCTCGGTCAGAAACGCAGGCATCATTTCGCTGTAACCCGTGAGTGCTGCCGCCATCGCCGTGAGATCAAACCGGGCCCGGGGCTCGTCTTCACTCATCGGGTTGCACCAGGATCGTAGTGCGTCTCCCATTTCGAACGGCCAGATCATGTGTGAAAGCGTGTCAAGGTCGATCAGGCAAACAGCCTTACCCTCGGCATTGAACAGGACGTTGGATATCTTCAGGTCGCCATGCGACTGACGTAGTGGCAAGTGCGTCAGGTCGGGCAGATCGTCGGCATGTCTCAGCAACTCCGAGGCCAATGTCGCCACACGATTAAACAATGGATGTGATCCGTGCTCTTCCAGAGCCGTGCGAAGTCTATCCAGATGCGACGCGGTATCGTGAACACCGATGCGGTTGTATGTGTGCTCATAGTCAAAATCAGCCAGAGCGCCGTGAAATCGTGCCACGAGCCGACCGGCCTCGCGGAGTTGAGACGGATCATTGACGAACTCGCAGGTTTGACCTGGCACGTACGTCAGCGCACGCCAGATTTCACCTTGGTATTCGACACAGCTTGCTCCATCATCCGCAGAGATAAGCCGTGGCGTCGTCATGCCGGCGTCAGCCAGATGCCGGGTAACCGCCTCGATGTCACGGATCACGTTGGCGTCGAAGACCCTGTGCAACCGCTGTACCACAGCCTTCGGTCCCCCTGCACTGCCGACAAAAAACGTGGCATTGATCAGCCCCGTGGTTGCCGGCTGCACGAGTGCATCGGCAAAGTTTTGCCAGCGCGCAAGAACGGCCTGTGGGATCCTGTCACTCATCCGATGAATTTGATCTCCAGCTGCGGTAGTTGTGCGACCTGTCGTGCCCAGGCCGCAGGGAACAACTACATCCTGACCGTTTTTAGGCCAGCTTGGCTGTCAATGCAATGTATTCGGCGGGGATATTCAAAAAGCGAGCGGCGGGGCCGGTCTGGTTGCCGACGCCGCCGCTCTTTTCATGAGAAGACCGGGGCTTGGGGGAGCGGGCCAGATGTCAGTGAAGGCCCGATCTTCTCAATGCCATGACCTTCGCTGACGATGCCGCTCCATTCTGGCGTCATCGCTGTAGCGATATGGCCGTCGATGCCCGGTATGATTCCGAAACCGTCTTTCAGCTCGGTGCTGGAGTCGGTCAAAGGCCGTGGACACTCTGCCGAAGTCGTTGTAAAAGTGCCTTCGTCCGTGACTCCTGTAGTGGTGATCATGGCGCCTCGCCAGCACGTAGTAGGCCGTGACAATACGGCGGTAATCGCGCTGCAGAAGATACCGGGGCTCTCCTCGCTCCATCCGGCGTATGAACCGCCGGGTTGCACGCAGCAGATATCTTGCGTCGTGAGCAGCAAGACGTTGGACTCGGGAACCATGTATATGATCGTAGAAACGCTCCGTCGACGCATCCATCCGGTAGGCGGCGTCAAGCAACCGGTCGGAATGATTGGCGACAGCAATTCCCGGCACCGCCAGCAACAGGAGAACAGTTGCGATCAGCTTGTTCATCGGGGACCTCCACACGTTTCCATCGTGGAACCATCGTACGGGGATGGCGGTGAACCGGCGGTTAACCCCCGTTAAATGCAAGCTGAACCACCTGGGTTTCAGGCTGTATCGCTGAGAACCATTGCTGAGGCTGAAAAACAAGAGGCCGGCAGACGCCGGCCTCTTGAGTTCCCCAAACTTTATTGTTGGAGTTATTGCTGCTTGTCGTCGATTCCTATTTTTTATTTACACCCAGTGGTTCCTAAGTGTGGAAAACAGCTATATGCCGCTATTGCACGTCTGCCGTTTTCGTCGATTCTTCCTCCGGCTGGCGATTGAGTTTCGTGTTGCGCCAGTACCGGGTTCCCGAAATGTCCGCTGACATCATGAGCCCGGCGTCCGTCAACTGATAGATGGCCATGCCATTCGTAAAGCTGGCGCCGGCATTGGCACCGGATCGCAATAGAACGGCATTTGCCTGTGTACTGGCGTCCCAGCCATTGATCACAAAATCGAAAAATGTGCCGTCATCCTCGAATAGAAAGACGAGTTTGTACGCCTGTCCGCCAAGGCTCAGACCGACACCTCCCGTACCCATCTTCATGTAGGTGCGCTTAGCGTTTCCTCGCTCTACCGCGACCCCGCTACCACCGCCGCCCGTAATACCAACTGCGATCTTGGTTGCATCGAAAACAGCGTAACCATATGAGCTCTCAAATAACCGCTTTGCCTTGTCATTGTCGTTCAGCAACCGCTCCAACCCGTACCGGGCATTGACGTCGATTTTCTGCCGCTTCTCATCGGGGCTTGAAAACCAACCAGCATGTGACGGCGCTACTACCAGCAGCAACAGAACCGCGGCGAGAGCGGAAGTTGCGAATATTGTCCATTTCCTCATGGCGCGCCTCCTTGAGGCGAATCTCCTTAACGTAGTGACTACGATAAGCCGACATAAGTTATTGATTCAAATGTCGCTTTCCAGCGACATGACGGTCCTTGCGGCCGCGCGTTGATGTCGCATGGGATAGCGAGACTCCGGCCCCGGGGTCGGTGATTTATGTCACCTCATATTGGAATTCTGGCCGCGAAATCTGCGCAATCGGTCGGCAAATGGCGACAGCAATAAACTGCGTTTTGGGGCCTACTGCGTGGGCTTGTAATACGGTCGCTCTGGTGAAAAAACTTCTGCCAGGTAATTGATTATCGTTTTTCGCAGTGCCGGATCGAGAGGCGGCATCCCCTGTTCCTGTTCCATCCAATCCAGAGTTTCTGCCCATCGTTCGCGCGTCAGCCCCTGCTGGCTGACAAGCAAAATCGAATGACAAGCGGTGCAATGAACATAAGTTTCCCTGCGACCCTCACCGGGTGGCAGGTCATCCCATAGTTCTGCAGCTGCGGCAATTGGCATCGAAACTGCAAGCGTGGCTAAGACTGCAAAGGACAAACTGAAACTCGCGAGTATCTGTCGCATCAGGATACGTTCAGGGCAATGCGATGCATAGAATTGTTGAGATAGCCCTTGGGATTCCAGGCGACTGCAAACGGTTGGGTACGCCCTTCGTCGTCCGTCGCCCGCGCCCAGATTTCATAGTAACCAGCTTGCGGGAATCTTATGGTGGCATACCAGCGTTGCCACGAGTAAGGATTTGGAGGACGGGAGAGGTCGGCATTTTGCCAGGTCGCGCCAAAGTCGGCTGATACATCTACCGCACGGACGGAGTTGTCGCCGGCCCATGCGTGACCGCGAACCTCAACGGCGCGGTTAGCCATTGAAAGGTCAATACCGGAACGCGGATAGGTGATGAGGCTTTTGACGGGCATCGATTCGATGATCTCGAAATCCTCGTCCGGCACTTTCTGACCAGGTGCCACCGGGTAGCGAGGTACGCGATAGGACTTTCCGGTCATTTTCGCTCCGTCGTGCACAACATCTCGCACACGGATTCTGGTGAGCCATTTCTGGGAACACGACCCAGGCCAACCGGGAGCAACGATACGCAGTGGCGCACCGTTCATCGGGTGAATTTCAGCACCGTTCATTTCAAAAGCGATGAGCGTGTGCGGATCCATGGCTTTTGAGATGGGTACACCCCGGGACAACGCGTCTTTACCCGTCTGGCCTGACAGGTGGCTATCCGCGCCGTAGTGTGCCGTATACACGGCGGATTCCTTGATGCCGGCAGCATTCAGTACATCCCGCAATCGCACACCGGTCCATTCGGAATTACCTATGGCGCCAATTGTCCATTGGTTGCCGCTGGCCGGCGGGTTGAAAGACGCCCTGCCGTTACCGCCACACTCGATCTGCAGTTTGACTTTGACCACCTCAAACCGACGCTTGAGGTCCTCGATCGAGAGCTGCAGTGGATGACTGACCTCATCATCGACCGTAAGTACCCAATCGGCTGCATTCGTTCTGACCGGTGGTTTCCCGTTGTTGCGGATAAAGTGCCGACTTACCGGCGTTACATCATCGTCGAGAAAATGTGCTGGTGTTTCAGCATTCAGCGGTCGGTCATTCAGAACGCGGAGGCCGTCTTTGCCGTCGATAACGAAGGGCTCGGTGGTTTCCGCAAACGCGGCCGGTATCAGACCGGCAGGGTAGTTTCTCGAATATACCAGCGAGCTGCCGATGGCGGCGCTCATTGCAGCCAGTCCGGCCCCTTTCAGAAACCCTCGCCGTGACAATCCTGTCCGGCGCCCGTACAACAGGAACTCCGCTTGCTCCGGATCCCGTGCATACAGTTCACAGATACCTCGTTCTTTACCGGACTGTTTCACTCTTCTTGGTTCGAAATCAACTGCACCTGCAACTTCAACTTCTCTTGAGCCGGCTAAAGGTCGGCGAACGCCTGCCGGATTCCGTCCAGTTCACCGGGAAACCGCCAGTCGGCCGGTTCAATGCTAGCTGGATCGACCCACATTACTTCCGAGATTTCGGAACCCATCCGCGTATACAGCACACGACTTGCCGGAGTGGCAAATTCCTCTGCTGGCATGCACTCAAAAAGGAAGTAATTCATGTCGGGCATTTCAATGAGCAGGTCGCCGACCTCAACCTCGAGTCCGGCCTCCTCCCAGGTTTCACGTCGGGCTGTCGACCGGGCCGTCTCGCCAGACTCGTGGGTCCCACCGGGATTATCCAGGCGGCCGGTGCTGCGCAGGCGAACAACGAGCATCTGCCGGTCATGTTTGACCAGACAGCCGGCGTTGCCGTAATAGTCCTGGCCTATTGCATTGATACCGGGGTCCGGGTCCCCTTCGGTCGTGCAAGCGCCGGCGCCCAGCATCAACAGGGTGGCAACAAATACCGATATGCGACAAGACTGCATGGAACGGTAACACGACCGGTGTCGGTAATTATGACAGCTATTCCATGTCCCGGCAGCTGAAATGATTCCGTCGCACCTTGCCACCGCGCTTCTCGCGACATAGAGTTGATTGCCTGAAAATCTCATCTTCTTCGTCCCAGGCATCCCGGTTGCCCGCTCGTTTGCCGCTCGCCCGTGAGCGTAGTCGGGCTGAGATTGGCGGACGGGGTTTGAATTCCCGCAAAATAAATCATGTCGCCGCTGTCTTCTGTTCAAATCAATCGCGAAAAACTACACATGATCACCAGATCATTAATTGCAGGTTCAATATTCATGCTGTTGGCTGCGCCAGCCATAGCAAAGGATGAACCCGCAGCAGAAAGCGGAGAAAATCTGATGGTCAAAACAGGGCAGAGGATATCGGTCGAATATACGCTGACACTGGACGACGGGACCGTGGCTGATTCAAACGTTGGCTCCGCAGCCCTGGTTTATGTGCAAGGGGCGAGACGCATCCTGCCCGCACTCGAGGACGCGCTTCTCGGACTCAAGGTAGGCGACTCGAAGACTGTTGTGCTGTCGCCTGCAGACGGTTACGGTGAAATCGACCCCGAACTGTATCACGACGTGGCTCCGGGGATGACTCCGGAAGAATCAAGGGTCGTGGGCGCGATGCTAACTGGTGAGGACAAGGAGGGTAATCGTCGAGAGGTACGGATACACGAAGTTCATGAACACTGGATTGTGCTGGACTTCAATCATCCGATGGCGGGGAGGACACTGGAATTCGAAGTCAAAATTCTGGCAATCGAGGATCCGTCATTGCCCGACGATTAGAACTGACTCAGCCGTCAATTAACTGCGCGTTGCAAGCTTCTCGGCCGCTACCTTACGTAGCTTATCCCAGTCATTATTCTCTTCCGCCGCCAGAGCACGGTCACCCATCACCTTGAGATCCGCCTTGAGCGCCTTAACGATCGCCTGAAAATCCGCTCGGTCGCGCACTGACTCGAGGTACCGGTCATCCTCCAGTGACCAGGCCTCGAATCGATATGAACTGCGCCATCCTTCCTCGTAGGCTTGCTGCAGTCTTGCTATAGCTTCATCCGGTTGCCCCATGAGAGCCAGGACCTGCGCATCACGAATTCCAAATCCCGCCATACCCATCCGCGGCCGTGTTTCCAGATACGCAAACGTGTTTTCCAGTAGTTGTCTGGCACCTTCCGACTGATCCAGCTGTTGCAGCGTATATGCCAAAGGCAGCGCGTTGCCGATATTGTCAGATTTCACTTCCGGAAAATCTGTGGCAAGCTCAGGATCAACAAGTTCGTAGTATTCAAGGGCAGCGGGATAATCCTGGGCAAGGAATCTGTTGTCGGCGACAAAATCAATCATAAAACTTGGCGGCCGCTGCATTTGCCCGAGAACTCCCTTAAAAATCTGCACTGAGCCGTCATAGTCTTCCGCAAACTGCATTTTGAACGCCTGCACGACCATATAGAGCGGGTGACTGTCAGGGATCGCGTCGATCATCGGACTGACTTCGTCCCCTCGTCCGAATTCGAGATAGAGGTTAATGCCATTGACGACGTACAGCGGATCAGTACTCAATTCCCCGGCTTTTTTAAACCAAGCCAGTGATTCGTCCAGCCGTCCGAGACCGGACAGGTGACTGGCAATACTCTGGTACGGCGTCGCCCAGTCCGGATGCAGCTCGATGGTCTTGAGCCATTGCCTGAGGGCTTCGTCATTTTGACCGAGCACAGCGTACTGACCCCCCAGGTTGAGCTGCGGAATCCGTGCAAGCGGGTCCAGTGCGATTGCACGTTCGAGCAGTTCGATAGACTTGCTGGTCTCGCTTTCGTCATAGAGATTGGCTCGCCACATCAGCGCCTGAACATGGTTTGGATTGATTAACAAAGCGCGCTCAAAAGCGTCATGTGACGCGGTACGTGCCGCTTCGTCGTCCTGAAATACCCACAAATGCATTTGGTACAAACCATGCGATGCATGGATGTCGGCATCACTGGTGTCGAGCTCAAGGGCTTTATCCAGGGCGGCTTTCGATATTGGGAAAGCCTTATCGATTGAAATCGCGTTATGGTTCGACAACATCAACATGACGCTGTCAGAAAGACCGGAATAGGCCAGGGCATAGTTCGGATCGAGTTCGATGGCGCGTTCGAACTGCTGTCTGGCCTGCTGGAGATTGACCAGTCGCCGGGAATAGATATTGTTGCGACCGGCCAGATACAGGTTGTAGGCCTCCAGGTTCTCGGTCGGAACCGAATCGAGCCGGGCCTGCTCCTCGGGCGTCAAAGTCGCCTTCAAGGCGCTTGTAATCGCTGCGGAAATCTCACTCTGGATGGCGAAAATATTGTTAGTGGTGAGTTCCCGGTCGTACGAGTGTGCCCAAAGGTGTTCGTCCGCATTCGTATCGATCAGCTGTACGTTGATTCTTACGCTGTTGCCGGCCTTTTGAACCGCCCCTTCGAGAATCGTCGTGACGCCAAGTTCCTTACCAATCTCGCGCATGTTTTTCTGCGTGTCGCGATATTCCATGACCGAGGTTCGCGAGATCACACGCAGAGAATTGATATTTGCGAGCGCCGTCAGGAGATCGTCGTGGATGCCGTCAGCGAAAAACACGTTGTCCGGATCCGGACTGCGGCTGGTAAATGGCAGTACGGCGATCGCCCGACGCCCTGAATCCGCGAGGGTCGCGTCAATACTGTCCTCGTCCTGCCCTGCTATGTTGAAGAAAAATGAAGTGCCGAGCGCGATGACCAGGAGACCGATAATGACAAAGTCGAGCTTGCGGCCGGTTTTCGCTGTCACGGACTGGCTGCGGTCGACGTTCTTTTCGAGCTTGAGTCCCTCGGGTGTGAGCTCGAAGGCCCAGGCGAAGATCAGGGCCATCGGCAAACCCAGGATGATCAGAAACATCAGGACCTTCTGGACCCACTCGGGTGCCCCGAACGTGGGCAGGAAGATGTCGGCAATCGACACCATGATCCAGCCGACCACGATGTAGGCCACACCAACCTTGACTACGTTGCGCCGCCTGAGTTCTTCAAAAAACGAGACCATGATAATAATTATGGCCCATCCTTGAGCCCGGCGCAGCAACTGTCGGACCGGTATCCCGGTGAACTCGTTGCGGAGGGGGTGCTATCGGACCGAGTAGCCCCGTTCGCCAAGGCACTCAATATAAGGCGAGTTGAACAATTCAATCTGGCGCCGATACTCAGCCTCGGCTGCTTCAATAGACCGGGCCGACTCCTGCTTATAACGCTGCTGTTGTTCTTTGGCCTCTCGCCGTGCCAGGGATCCGCCGCCCTTGCGGGTGTTCACGGGCTGTGACGCTTCCCTGATGACTTGCGACCGATCCATGGCGGCTTTGATCGGGTCCACACCGGATGCTTCAGCCGCCCAGTTATAACAATCCAGCTTGTCCTGTCTCTTTTGCTCGTCGGTCTGATCCCACATGGGATAAACATACAGTTGCTCCTGACTAGCAGCTGCCATCGCCATTGAGATCGAGATGCCGGTGAGAAGGAGTACGCTTATATTTCTGAGCATTGCCGGTCCTGTCATCCGGCCGTCGTCGCAACTTCGAGCTCCCAGCCGTCGTCGGTACGGACCAGTTCATACTCGGTATGGCATTGCGGACAGATAGCGCTCCGGTGTTCCTCATGCGCCGCATCGGTTTCTTCGAATACGACATAGCCTTCGCAGTGCGTGCCGCCTGGTTGTTTGATGCAACGAAAAGCTGCCATGGTTGGTTGTCCAGTTGCCCGAGAAAGTCCCGAGTGTAGCCGAGGCCGCATTGGTCTGCAGCTGATCCCGGTACAATCGGCAAGCACCTGCACCAGTCATTCCACTGTGACGCTCACTGCAACACTTGTCGTTCTGGCCATCCCGCTCGTGTGGGCCATCATCATTTTTAATCGTTTGATTCGCGACCGAAACCGTGCGCTGTCGGCCTGGAGCGATATCGACGTACAGCTGCAACGACGTCACGATCTGATTCCACGGCTGGTTGAAGCCGTCAAAGCGTACGCGGGGTATGAGAAAGCGACGCTGATATCCGTAACTGAGCTGCGCGCACAGGCGGTTCAGGCAGTTCAGCCCGCGGCCAGGGCGCGGCTGGAACAGAGTATCGAAGGCGGTTTGCAAAAATTGATTGCCCTTGCAGAGAGTTACCCCGATCTGAAAGCAAATCAGAACTTCCTCGATCTGCAAAACGAACTGACCGAAGTTGAAGATCATCTCCAGTACGCGCGCCGGTACTACAACGGCTCAGTACGTATGTACAACACCCGTATCGAGTCTTTTCCTGATCTGCTTGTTGCCCGGCCGCTCAGGTTTCACCAACGCGAGTTCTTTGATGCCGGCGACGAGGCTGTGACATCGGTCCCATCCGCGTCGATGACCTGACTGTTACGATGCTGCACATGAAGCCCATCACTCCTTGTCTGTTTTTGGCTGGGTTGTTGTTTGCGGGCGCAGCCGTGGCTGACGAGCGGATTCTCGCCTATGACAGCAGCATCACGGTACACGCTGATGCCACGATGGACGTTGTCGAAACGATCCGTGTTCGGGCGGAAGGTCAAAACATTCGTCGCGGCATTTACAGAGATTTTCCGACAGACTACGAAGATCGTTTCGGCAACGACTACCGCGTGAACTTTGAAGTCGTTGCGGTCAGGCGCGACGATGCGCCCGAGTCCTATCACACGGAGAGACTTTCCAACGGTGTTCGTGTCTACGTGGGCAGTTCCCAACGATATCTCACCGCGGGTGAATACACCTACACTATTCACTATCGTACCAATCGGCAGCTCGGCTATTTCGATGGGCATGACGAGTTGTACTGGAACGTCACGGGCCATGGCTGGATATTCCCTATCGACAGCGCCAGCGCGATCGTGTCACTGCCGAAATCTGTAGCACCGGAAGATATTGCGATCGAAGGCTACACCGGCCGGACCGGCAGCAGGGAACAGTCCTACGACACGGAGGTGACGGGCGACGGCGCCGTGAGAATCTGGACGACTCGCCGACTGAATGCCTACGAGGGCCTGACACTCGTTGTTGCATGGCCCAAAGGCGAAGTTTTTGAGCCAACGCTGGGCGACAGGGCCATTTACCTGGTCCTGGACAATCGAGGTTTACTTACAGCTCTTGCCGGTCTTGCCCTGGTCCTCGTCTACCTGCTCTACGTTTGGAACCGCGTAGGACGGGACCCGGAGCCGGGCGCGATATTCCCGCACTATGTACCCCCGCCGGGGTATTCGCCGGCCTCGATCCGATACATCTCCGAAATGGGCTACGATCAGCGGACGCTTACGGCCGCAATCCTCAATCTCGCTGTAAAGGGATTTATTGAAATCGACAACACCGGCGATGACTACATCCTGATCTGCGAGCGTCCGCCGCCGGACGAACGAGCTCTCGCTCCCGGCGAGGAAATCCTGTTACGACAGTTATTCATTGAAGACAACGTGCTGGTGCTGGACAACGAGAATCACACGATCCTGCTCACGGCAATGTCTGCTCATGGCAAAGCATTAAAAAGAGACTATGCAAAGAGGTATTTCTTCACCAACACGCCGCTGCTGATTCCCAGCGCTCTAATCACCGCGTTGCTGCTCGGATTGGTTGCTGCGTTCAGCGGACTCACGATTTCGATCGCAGCGGTCTTCGCCTTGATGCTCATCCTGCATATCATCTTCTATCGCCTGTTGAAAGCGCCAACAAAAGCGGGGCGCCGGTTGCTGGACAAGATCGAAGGCTTCCGGAGTTATATCGAGATCGCCGAAAAGGACGAACTCAATCTCCGCAACCCGCCGGACAAGACTCCGGAGCTGTTTGAACAGTATCTGCCGTATGCGCTCGCGCTTGGAGTTGAACAGGACTGGGCAGAAAAATTTGCCGACGTGCTGGCATCAATACGTGACCCGCACGGCAATTCCTACCACCCGCGCTGGTATCACGGAAATTTCAGCCCGACCCGGATCAGCAGTTTCACATCCGACGTCGGCAGCAGTTTCCATTCCGCAATCTCATCTGCGTCGACAGCGCCGGGCTCGTCTTCCGGCGGCGGTGGTGGCGGATTCTCCGGCGGTGGCGGCGGTGGCGGTGGTGGCGGTGGCTGGTAATCAGTCTGCCGATCGATCCCGGTAGTTGTCCCGTCGAAATCTCGGATTGCAAATCGCATAAAACACCAGGTCGGAGCCCCCGGTGTTTTCGATCCACTGCACAGCGCCCGGCGGAATGGCCACCAGATCTCCCGATCTGACTTCTCTGGGCTCCAGTCCCTCAACGTGAACCGTAGCGCTGCCGGCAGTGATCAAATAACGTTCCGTAGTCCCGGCTACCGAATGCGGTTTCGTCGACACGCCCGTCGCTACCCGCGCCCGCGCAACGGACACGTCGTCATCCTCGCCACGGTTCCATAGTTCGAGGATAAAACACCGCTCGTCTGTCCAGTATTCCGATGACTCATCGGGATATACGATTTCCGGTTTCATGTCAGCGTTTCTCTTCTAAACAAAGTAGACACCCGCTGGTCTACTTTTTCCACTCGTCGCCGATAACGGGATCGTCGGCATCGGGTGGTTCCAGTTCCCATGAGTAAACTTTGCGCGGCGGTTTCGGATCCCGTTTGAAGAACAAAATTGCGGCCAGTACGCCCCCAACGGCTCCAAAGAGATGGGCTTCGAATGACACGCCCTCGATGCGTGGAAATATTCCGTACACCATGCTGCCGTACATGAAAAATGACAGCATGGACAACACGGCAGATGTCGGATCCCGCCGCATGATTCCAACGACAAACAGGAAGAACATGAATCCATGCGCCAGACCGCTGGCCCCGAAATGATAGCTCGGCCGCCCCCAGATCCAGACGCCCAGACCGGAAACGATCCAGACTACCGCGACGACCCACCAGCGCGATTTCGGATAACCGTACAACAAGGCCGTTCCAAGCAGGAGCATCGGGAGCGTGTTCGCGACGGCATGCTCGAAGGAACCGTGGATCAGAGGTGCCGTCAGAATACCGATCAGGCCCGACAGCTTTCCGGGATATATGCCGTATTGATACAGGTCCCATGCGAATCCCTTATCGAGCACCTTGATCCACCAGATGACCGCTACAAAAAATGCCGTGATCACCATGGCGAATCTCAACCGGCGCGTATCCTCGATATGCATTCTCATAACATCTGGGCGCAACACCGGAATTCAAGCAATCTCACGGACCTCGATGAGTTTGAGTCAGTGACCTGGTATCCCGCAAGTAACATCTGGAAAAAAGGTACAGCGGCTGCTCTGGCATCGGGAAAAGCCTGCAAGCAAAAAAATTGATTCAACTGTCGTCGTCCGTGTCATAGACGAATTCACCGTCGAAGACGGTCAATAAGACTTTCGCTTCGCTGATCTCGGATGGCGGTATTTCGAAGAGATTCCGGTCGAGCACAACGAGGTCCGCGCGCTTGCCAACCTCAATACTGCCTTGCACATCTTCAAGGTGCATAAGGTAGGCACCATTAACCGTGTAGGCGGCGAGCATCGTTTCAAGATCCACACCTTGCAGCTTGTCCAGGGCGGGACCGTCATTTGAGTACGGGTCCTGCCTTGTAATCCCGACTTCTATCGCCTCGAGCGGATTGAGTGTCGTTACCCACCAGTCACTACTGCCTGCGATCATGCCGCCGGCGCGATGAATACTGCCGATCGGGTACATTCGATTCGTCCGTTCCGGCCCCAACAGTGGCAGATCCATCTCCGTTACCCATTCATCAGGATAGGCCCACAGCGGCTGAAAGGTAGCGGTTACACCCAGTTCCGCGAATCGCGGATAGTCGTACGGATCGACAAGTTGCAGATGGACAATATGGTGACGATTGTCGGTGGCACCGTTCGCGGCGCGCGCTGCCTCGAAACCGTCGAGAGCCATCCGCACGCCGGCATCACCAATCGCGTGCACGTGCACCTGAAATCCTTCTTTGTCCAGATGTGTTATGTACTCGTTGACCTTTTCCTGCGTGTAGAACCGCATCCCTTTGCCGTATTCCTCCATGAGCAAGGGCTGAAGCATCGCTGCCGTCCCGGCTTCAATGACACCGTCCATGTATATTTTTACGGAATCAACGTCGAGATTGGGCCGGCGCCATTCGTTACGGGTGGCCAGGAAATCGTAGAGCTCGTCACCGAAAGCATCCGGTTGCCAACCGATCGGGGAAACGGAAACTAAAACACGCAGCTTCAGTTCATCTGCATCAGCCAGTTCAACAAAAGGTCGGATCAGGTACTCCTCGAGGCCCGGCTCTATTATTGCGGTAATGCCAAATCCATGGGCCGTGCGTATCCCAATCTCAAGCCCCTGAATTCTCTGTTCCATCGACCATGGCGGTAGGAGATCTTTGACCAGCATCATGGCGCTCTCGCGCAGCGTGCCGCTCGCATCCCCTGTGACCGGATCTCTGACAATAACCCCCCGAGGAGGATCGGGCGTGTCGCCATCGATTGCTGCAAGTTCCAGCGCCAGGCTGTTGACCCATGCGGAGTGCCCGTCATTGGATTCGAGAAAAACCGGACGGTCTGGAAAGATCTCGTCCAGCTCGGATTTGTGAGGATTGCCGTTCGGCCAGAGGTAGTTTTCCCAACCGCCACCACCGATCCACTTCTCCGTGCCGGTGCCCTCGAATTCAGTACATTCGTTGAGTTTCGCGGTCACTTCCTCGCGCGAATAAAGCTCCAGCAGAATGCATTCCGTCTGGAGGATACCTCCGGTTATAAGGTGAGCGTGCGAATCGTGGAAACCCGGTAGCAGCATAAGCCCCCTAAGATCGGTAACCTTCGTTCTGTCACCGATCCACTCGCCAACCCCATCATTGCTACCGACAAATACAATCTCAACGCCACGGATGGCCACAGCCTCGGCCCAGGTCCGGTCCGCGTCAACGGTGTACACACCACCGTTGACAAACACGTAATCGGCCACGGTTGAATCGCTTTTTGGACCCGATCGATCACAACCTGGGGCAAGACACAGCAGCGCACACCCGGCGCCCGCTACGAACAAGTTCTTCAAGATGCGCATCCCGTTTGTCCCTGCCCTAAGCTTAGGCACCCGGGGCGCCGGGCGAAAGGGCGTCGGTGGCGCGGCCGAAGGCGCCTGCGGTAAGCTATGGCCCCCTCTCGAGGGGCAGCTGCGCCATATATAAGGAGAACGATGCGTGAGCAAGGCTACGATCGAGAAAACCCTCGCCGAAAACGTGTTCTTTGCCGGTCTGGATGCGGGCACCGTCGACTTTTTGTCGAAGCACGCCAAAGAGCGCACGGTCAAAGGCGGTGAGGTATTGTTTCGCCAGGGGCAACACGCTGATAAGTTCTATCTTGTCCGATCGGGCCGGATAACAGTGGAAATCCCGGCGGTTTATGGTCCATCAATGGAAATCCAGAATCTCGGCGAGGGTGAGGTTCTCGGCTGGTCGTGGTTTATCGAGCCCTATGACTGGGATTTTCAGGCTCGCACCGAGGAAGATACGGAGTTGCTTGAGTTTGACGGAGATGGGGTCTTACAACACTGTGAAGACAACGCGAGCTTTGGCTACGAAGTCCTGAAGCGATTTACCCGTCTCATGTCCGATCGACTGACAGCTGCCCGTCAACGGATGATGGATACTTTTAGCCCGACCGGATTCGCCTGATCGGCATAGCTCGCTGTACGGCACCCCATTTTTAAACCCTTTCGGCCTGCTTGATCTCTAATCTGCGACAGCCCGGAGTCTGGCCCGGCAGCGGGCGCGAGATCGCTGCCGGGCTCGGGCTGTCAGCTGACATACGATGGAATGTACCGGGTCCAGTGGCTAGACTCAGATTCTTAACTGACGATCGACGGGTAGCGACAATGATGCGAATCAAATTGACGGGACTGGCGGCAACCGCCGCGATAATGGCGGCAGGCTTCAGTGGCTCGGTCGCCTCAGAAGAGGATTTCAGTCAGATACAAGCACAAAAGGATGCCGCCGCACTGGCAACCGAAATGCAGGAAATAGAATACGAGCTGGCCGCTACCGAAAGGGAAACAGAAGGTGACCTGGAAAAAATGGCGCGGGACCTCGAGCGTGAAGAGCGCAGGATGCAGCGAGAAGAACGCGACATTGAAAAAGAAATGCAGAAATCCGAACGCAAGATGCAGAAGGCAGAGCGCAAGCTGGCAAAAGAAGAAGACAAAATGTTGCGCAAGATGGAAGATGGCCTCGAGGACGAAATGCGCGAGATGGAACGCGAGCTCGAGCGCCAGGAGGGTGACCTCGAGCGCGACCTTGCTCGTGAAGAGCGAAAACTGGAGCGGGTGGATCGGGACCTTGAGCGTGACGAACGCAAGATGCAGCGAGAGGTCGAAAAAACAGACCGGGAGATCGCGCGCGAGGACGAACGTAGAGCACGCGAAGACGCCGAACGTGAGGCACGTGATCGCGAACGCGACCAACAGATGCCTTAGTCTTGAGTTGCTCAATAAAAGCGGCGCCGATGACACCGCTTTCTTGCATATATCCTGGTCGTAAACTTTCTAGTTGCAATCCCTTGATTGTTCGCCATCTTCTGCTGACCTGGCCGCACTAAGCTGTAGTCGGCGAATCAGCCGCATCCGCCACAGCCACACAACCATGATCACAGCGATGGCTCCGGTCCGGACCCAGCCCGACTGGCCGATCGTAAAGAAATCATAAAGTCCGTGCGCCAGGGCGGCGACACCGAGGCTCAACAGCGCCACCGGCAACAGCGGCCGGCGATCCAGGACGGCACGGCCGCACGCGTATCCCCAGATCGACGAAAACAGAATGTGCACCAACGGTGATGCAAAACCACGCGCCAGACCCTCCATTGGACTGACATAGCCGAGATAGAAAAAGTTTTCGTAACTGGCAAACCCTAAAGCGATAAACGACGAGTAAATGATACCGTCCATGGGATCGTCGAAATGGCAAAGCCTGGTATTTACAATCCAGAACGGTAGAAATTTGACGACCTCTTCCAGGACGCCAATAACCAGGATTGCGTAGGTAAATAGCGCCAACCGATCGGTAGCGGCAAGTTCAAATGCATCGTAGCGCAGACCCAGTACTTCCAGGAAGGTATAAACGTGCAACCCCAGTGCGCCGGCGGCGATCCCGAGAAAGTATGTTAGGAGCAGGTTGCGGAATGGCTCGGGCTTGTGCTGATCCTTGTACCAGTGATAGACGCCCCAAAACAAGACCGGGCCGAGTATCAGGCCACCGATTTCGATCGGGTCCATCGGCATTTATTCTTTCAACCGCAGGAACTCATCATCCAGCCCAAGATACTCATACCGCAGTAAAGCAATCGGCACGTTTCCGTTGAGCATCAGGTAATCGTGAAACTGCCGCAGATCGAAATCATCACCAAGCTGGATCTTCGCATCACTCAGGAACTTGTAAATCTGGAGTTTGCCGATCTGATACGTAATAGCCTGACCGGGGTTGTACGCGAAAAAACCGGCTTCCGCGGATGCGGTTGCTGCATCCATTGGCACCGTAAGTGCCAGATATTCAGCCGCCTCCTCGATCGTGAAGTCACCGATGGCGAGGCGCACATCAACCTCGACTCGCAAGGCTCTCAATCGCATGAAGTTGTAAATGATTTCCCGCGTACGCGGCCGGTCATCGAACAAGCCAGCCTGCAACATCATTTCCTCTACGTAGAACCCGATGCCTTCATTGGCACCCGAATCGATGTAGCGACGACGAATCGGGTTCGGATTGCTCCACGAGAGCGCCAGCTGAAAATAGTGGCCAGGAATGCCTTCGTGGACGATCAGCGGCCGCGGATCCTGCGCGGAGGCGAGACTGAAGTAGGACAAATCCGGTGCCGGTGGCTTGATGTAGCTGACAGCGTTCTCGTCCAGACGGTTCTCCGAGGTCAGATCGTCCGTCACGCCCATAAAGGCAATCGGCTGTACCCATGGAGGCTCCGGCTGATTCAGATAATGAGGCAGCCACTCCGGGACGGTCATCAGATTGTTGGCTTCCAGAAACTCTCTGACCTCGATTTCTGCCAGATGCTCGGCTTCAATCTGATCCTCGATGCTCTCGAACAACTCGGCAGGTGGCAGATCGCGGTTCCGGTTTTTTTCCAGCGTCTCGAATACCACCGAGCGATTCCACGCCTGCCGACCTTGCTGTAACAGTTCGTCCGGGGTATACGGGTTGAGGGCGACGTTTTTCAGAAACCACATATAGGTCGGGCGACGTGGGCTGAAGTCATCCGTCATCTCTTCACGGTTGTTCTCAAGCCATGTCGCAAAACCCTCCAATGCATTGATTGCACGCGAAATAGCGATGTCCAGGCGCACGTGCTGCTCTGCGGGAATCGAAGATTTCAGGGCCCGGGATATCTGATTGAGTCTGTTATCCACATTGTCCAGCGCTGCGAGGGCGATTTCGGCAAATGGCCGCACCGCTGCCGTCAGATTTATCCTGGCGTGCCTGACCGTGGTGGGAATAGCTTCCAACCGTATGAGAATATTCTCAACACGGGCACCCTCCATGGGTATCGACAAGATCAATTGCTCAAAAAGACTACCCAGCGTCTGGTCGACCCAGAAATTCGGGTTTCGGTACGGCAGGCGCAGTGCATCGAGCTCCCAGCGGACTCGGTCAATCGCTGCCCTGAGCAGCAAGGCATCAACTTCGTCCGCTCGACTCCAGTCAGAAGAGTCGAGGTCCCCGAGCCGCTCCTTGAACAACCGGTAGTCCGCCCGGTACCGCTTTATGGCCGCACGGGAAAAATCCGGAACCCAACCGTCCGGGCGTTCAACCCGATTGACGTCATCAAGGGTTGCGGGTTGTTGTACGGCCCGCCAGGCGAAGAATTCCTGCGCTAGTGCGTGCAGTGCCGGATCCGGATCGTCCTGGGCAACCACTACCTGCGCACACAGGCAGACAACAACAGCGGCCAATATATGTCGCATGATCATCCTTACAATGTATCCGGACGTAGTATCGCAATGACTAGGCCGACAACCTGTGTATCCAGTCACATAATCGCCGGATTCCGTCAACGGTCGGCTGACAATATCTGTCGAGAAAGTCCGGCCCCACCTCCGCAACATCCGGCAATTCCCTCAGTGCGTTCAGTGCCGTCACGCCATCGAAATCTACGCACGCAAGTCTGAGCGATAACTCATCATCAGGTCGACCAAAGTCGGCGCCCGGAAGTAGTGCGATACCAGTTTCCTCGAGAGCGCGCTCACATAGCTGCGAGCCGGTATTGATGTCACGATTTTTTAGCTGTCCGGCGAGAGCTTTGAATACAGGAAATGCATAGAAGGCGCCTTCTGGCTCAGGCACATACGCACCAGCTTGCAGCAATGAGTCGTGGCTGAATGTCATCAGTGCCTGCAAAATTCGGCGGGTATCCGTCAGATGCCGGTCGATTTCGGGATTGTCATCAAATGCCTTTATTGCTGCATGCTGCACAGGCGCACTGGCTGCCGAATAGGTTTCACTTGCTGCGGTAGCGACAGCCTCGAGCAGCCATGATAACGATTCCGGAAAAGCAAAGGCCCCCAGACGCCAACCCCCGGCGCTGCACCATTTTGATATGCCATTCGCGACTATAGTGCCTTCCGGGTAATAGCGCGCAATGGAAACATGGTTGTCTTTGAAGTTCGTGCCACTATAGATCTCGTCAGCAAGTATGACGACGCCATAGCGACGGGCGACATCGCTAATATCGCGTAAAAGTTCTTCGCTGTATTCGGTCCCGGTCGGATTACCCGGGTAATTGATTATCAGCAGCTGGGCACGTTTCGTGTTGGCTTCGCAATGGTTTGCCAGCAGATCCGGCGTCAGTCTCAGGCCCTGTTCGATACTTGTAGGCAACCAGTGCACTGGTCTTCCGAGAATATCTGCTTGCGGCGCATAAGACACCCAGCTTGGCGCCGGAATTACAAGATCACTATCGTGAGCCAGCTGCAGCAAAAACATCAGTTCCTTGGTCCCCGGGCCGACTATGATATTTTCAGGGGCGTAGTCGAGATGCTCTGTCCGCTGCAAAAAACCGCAGATCGCCTGTCTCAGCTCCGGCAATCCCTTGACCGGAAGATAATCGCTTTCTGCGGCATTGTTTCTCAGCGCCTGGACCAGCGATGACGGTACGGGGAAGGGGGACTGGCCGAGTCCGAGTCGGATGATTTCCCGACCCTCTGCGATGAGCCTGGCGCTGCGCTCGTTGATCGCGAGCGTCGCCGAGCGGCT
>CAZJFQ010000016.1:0-23395 GCA_964545335.1 uncultured Gammaproteobacteria bacterium
CGCATCATTCCCGATTACGTGCGCGGCCACCATGGAAACCGACTCCGGAATCACTGGATTGACCTTGCCGGGCATGATACTGCTGCCCGGTTGCAGGGCGGGCAATGAAATCTCGCCCAGACCCGACAGCGGGCCGCTGTTCATCCAGCGCAGGTCATTGGCAATTTTCATCAGGGCCACGGCGACTACCCGCAGCTGCCCCGACAGTTCCACGGCGGTGTCCTGGCTGCCCATCCGCTCGAAGAAATCGGCCGTTTTTGTAAAATTGAGACCGGTCTTTTCATTCAGGGCAGCGCTGAACCTGTCGCCGAAATCTGCCGGAGCGTTGATGCCGGTACCGACGGCTGTACCTCCCTGGGCGATGGCGAGCAGCCGGGGCATGGTCGACTCGATGCGATCACGCCCGGATTCAACCTGCGTTGCCCAGCCACCGAAAACCTGGTCGAGTCGCACAGGCATAGCGTCCATCAAATGCGTCCGCCCGGTTTTTACGACGGTAGCAAATTTCCGGGCCTTGTTACGCAGAGTCACGCTCAGATGATCGAGTGCCGGCAATAGTCTGTCATTAAGCTCCAAAACCGCGCTGACATGAATCGTCGTCGGAATTACATCGTTGCTGCTTTGACTCATGTTGACGTGGTCGTTGGGATGCACCGGCTCGCCGAGTTTTTCACTGGCACAAGCGGCAATGACTTCGTTGGCATTCATGTTGCTGGTGGTGCCGGACCCGGTTTGAAACACGTCAACCGGAAATTGAGCATCGTGCGTGCCATCTGCAACTTCTTCGGCCGCTGCCTGTATGGCAGTCGCGTGTTTGGCGCTGAGCAGCCCGAGCCCCAGGTTGGCCGCCGACGCGGCCCACTTGACAAGCCCCAGGCCACGGATGAATCCGCGTGGCATGGTCAGCCCGCTGACCTGGAAGTTTTCCACGGCGCGCTGCGTCTGAGCGGCCCAGCGTGCGTCAGCCGGTACCCTTACGTCACCCATGCTGTCGTGCTCGACACGAAACTTACCGGGGGACACGGGTGACTCCGACAAAACTGTCGTAACCGAGTGTGAACTTCACTCCGGACACATGGAAAAGTACTGGAAGTTGAGACAGCGCGCCGGCCCGATCGGGCTGGCATTTGATGTATAGTTGCACCCCCACATTATCTCACAGGGCGGCATGGATCTCTCAACGCTCACCGCGATCTCGCCTGTCGACGGACGGTACGCGGAAAAAGCAAACAACCTGAGAGACCTCTTCAGCGAATATGGATTGATCCGGCACCGGGTGCTGGTGGAAATCCGGTGGTTGCAACATCTCGCTCAAGAATCCGGGATAACAGAACTCCCGGCACTTTCTGCCGATACGACGGCATTCCTCGACTCGCTTGTTGCAACGTTTGATGCCGGGCACGCTGCCAGGATCAAAGAAATAGAGGGCATCACCAACCACGACGTAAAAGCCGTCGAGTACTTTATCAATGAGCAGATCAGGGCCGCTGGGCACGCGGATACCATTGGCGAGTTCGTGCATTTCGCCTGTACATCCGAAGATATTAATAATGTGTCTTATGGATTGATGATCAGCACCGCCCGCGAGCGAGTCTTGCTGCCGGAAATGGGCGAAATCGAAACACAGCTCTGTACGATGGCACGCGAATACGCCTCGCTGCCGATGATGGCGCGCACTCATGGGCAGATGGCATCACCCACGACGCTTGGTAAGGAACTGGCAGTATTTGCGTGGCGACTGCGAAAGCAGAAAGAAAAGCTCGACGACGTCAAGGTGCTCGGCAAGATGAACGGTGCAGTTGGTAACTATCATGCACATCTGGCCGCCTATCCGTCGCTGGACTGGGAGCAAATCAGCGAGCAATTCGTCATCTCACTGGGTCTGAATGCAAATCAATACACAACTCAGATCGATTCTCACGATTGGCTAGCTGAGTTCTGTCACAGCCTGATGCGTTTCAACACCATTCTTCTGGATCTCACCCGCGACGTCTGGGGCTATATTTCACTCGGTTATTTTCGTCAGCAATCCGATGCGGCCGAGGTCGGATCATCGACGATGCCGCATAAGATAAATCCTATCGACTTCGAGAATGCCGAGGGTAACCTGGGCCTGGCCAATGCCCAGTTGCAACACCTTGCCGACAAACTACCGATATCCCGTTGGCAACGCGACCTGAGTGATTCAACCGTACAGCGAAACATAGGTACTGCACTGGCACTTAGCGTTATTGCCTGGGACAGTTGCCGGAAAGGATTGGCCAGGCTTGAACCGGACGTCGACAAAATCAAATCGGATCTTGTCGACGCATGGGAGGTAATGGCAGAACCGATACAGACTGTCATGCGACGTTACGGAATTGAAAACCCGTACCAGCAGCTGAAAGCGCTGACGCGTGGCAAGTCAGTGGACGCAAACACGGTTCGGCGTTTTATCGAAAGTCTCGACATACCCGACGAGGCTAGACACCGACTTCTCGAACTTTCTCCAGCCGGCTACACCGGCAGCGCTGCCCGTCAGGCGTCAAAGATCTGAAACCAGGTGCGGTAGGCTCATTGCGATCGGCCCGATCGCTACCCCAGACCGGTACATCAACAACGCGGTGCGCGAAACGTGACGCAATCGGCAGGGGCTGTGGGCTGCCTTGGGTAAGATTAATCCGGGAAGATATGTGCCCGCCCGAGGCCACGAATTCATGCCCGATAACGACACAAACGGTGCTGTCGACAATACCCGAAGCGTGCTGTCCACCCAGGATGATGTGCATCTTGCCGTGGTAAAGGTAGCCATGCTGGCGCAGCGAACCCTGTCGATCTTCACCCAGGACCTGGAGCAGGGAATCTATGACCAGGATGATTTTCTGGAAGTCGTGAAGCGTCTGGTGCTCGCCAAGAGCTTCGCCCGCGTCCGTGTGCTCGTTGCCGATCCGATGCGGGCGATGCGTGAAGGCCACACGCTGGTGATGCTGGGGCGGCGGCTAAACAGTTTTATTGAGTTTCGCAATGTGCATAAAGACTACCGGGATCACGAGGAAGCCTTCATTATCGCCGACGACCGGGCGCTGGTTTACCGATTGCACGCGAACCGGTGGGAAGGCATGTCCGATACCGATGAGCAGACCGTTGCCAAAGCCTACCTGAACCAGTTTGATGAAATCTGGCATGCGAGCGCGATCGAAACAGAATTCCGACGGTTGCACGTTTAAGCTAATAACTAACTTTAAGTTTAGTATCTATCTCTGTGAAAACCAACTGATATCTTCGGTTGCTATCCGATGATTGTCCGGCCGGAACTTACCGTTGCTGCCATCATTGAGGATCATGGTCGCTTCCTGTTTGTCGAGGAAATCGTGGCCCGGCAACTGGTCATCAACCAGCCTGCCGGACACGTTGAGCCTGGCGAATCGCTGTTCGAGGCGGTAGTTCGTGAAGTTGCCGAAGAGACGGCGTGGGGGTTTGCGCCCCGCTTTATGGTCGGGATTTATCTCTGGGCACACCCGACTGATAAAAAAAGTTTTCTCAGAGCAGCCGTCTGCGGTACGTGTCATAGTCACGACCTGACACAAGAGCTCGATAAGGGTATAGCGCGCACGCTGTGGTTACGCCGGGATCAGCTCTCTGGCAGGCAGTACCGTCTGCGGAGTCCGATGGTTCTGCGCTGTGTCGATGACTATCTCGCTGGTCGACGTCATCCTCTGGATCTGATCGATGAATTCAACCGGGACGATCTGCTGGCCAAGGCCGTCGTCGTCTGAGACTCAAGGATCCGCTTTAACCTCCAGCGAAGACTTTCTAGAATACCCATGCATGAACCATGGTGCAGGCAAACGCGTAGTCGTTGGAATGTCCGGGGGCGTCGATTCCTCCGTCGCGGCGCTATGCCTCAAAGATGACGGTTTCGACGTGCATGGGCTTTTCATGCACAACTGGGAAGATGACGAGGAAGGCTATTGCACCAGCGCCGAGGACTTCCAGGATGCCCGTCAAGTTGCCGACATGATCGGTATCCCGTTGCATCGGGTCGATTTCACTGTCGAGTATCGTGACCGCGTCTTCAACTATTTTCTGGATGAATACGCCGCTGGCCGCACGCCAAATCCGGATGTTCTGTGTAATCGTGAAATCAAGTTTGGCGAATTCGTCGCCTACGCAAAACGACTAGGGGCCAGGCTTATCGCAACCGGACACTACGCCCGGCTCGGCCGTGACGAAACGGGAGTGCATTTGCTGAAAGCCCGAGACGCCGTGAAGGATCAAACTTATTTTCTGCATGCCGTGCAATCCGAGGCGCTTGCGATGACGATGTTTCCCCTGGGTGAGCAGGAGAAATCCGGTGTGCGGGAAATTGCCCGTCAACACGGAATGAAAGTTCACGCCAAGAAGGACAGCACCGGGATCTGTTTTATCGGCGAACGCCCGTTTCGGAAATTTCTGTCTACCTATCTTCCGGCGCAGCCGGGGCCGGTAGTCACCGCGGCAGGCGACGAAATCGGTGAACATACCGGCCTCATGTACTACACGATCGGTCAGCGTCAGGGCCTCGGTTTGGGCGGGCGTGCGGATGCCCCGGATGCTCCGTGGTACGTCGCCGACAAGAATCTCAGCCGCAACACGCTGGTTGTGGTTCAGGGCCACGAGAATCCTGCATTACTGAGCTCAGAACTCAGGGCTACTGATTTGCATTGGATCAATGCTGCGGCCGTGCGTTTGCCAATGGATTGTCACGCCAGAATTCGCTATCGTCAGCAGGATCAGGCCTGCCATCTTGAAGCCGCCAGCGACGGCATCCTTGTCAACTTTCAGCAACCGCAGCGAGCAGTGACCCCGGGCCAGTTTGTGGTTTTTTATCGCGACGACGAATGCCTTGGTGGCGCTGTCATCGCGGACGTCAGTCGATCGGAACCGCCGCGTACGGCCGATGCAATCCCGCAACTCGACAGCGTCGGTGAATAGCCCGCCGGTTAGCCATCCCCTATAATTCCGGGTCCCGCGGCCCGTCCCGGCGCGTGCAGGAGTTGAGTGAATATGCAGGATAGTTTTGGTGCTCGTTCCACGCTCGAAGTCGGTGATACATCCCTTGAAATATTCCGTCTGGATACATTCACCGGAATCGAACGCCTGCCCTTCTCTCTCAAGATCCTGTTGGAGAATCTGCTCCGTCACGAAAATGGAATCGACATCACCGGTGATGACATTCGTGCCCTGGCTGACTGGGACCCTAAGGCGGCACCGGTAACGGAAATTGCGTTTACACCCGCCCGAGTCATCCTGCAGGACTTCACCGGTGTACCGGCGGTCGTCGATCTGGCAGCAATGCGTGATGCGATGGTCACCCTCGGCGGTCCGGCCGAACGCATCAATCCGCTGTCGCCTGCGGAACTGGTCATCGATCATTCGGTACAGGTTGATTCCTACGGCACGCTGGACGCGCTGAACCGCAACAATGAAATCGAATTTGGCCGCAACCGGGAGCGCTATGAGTTTTTGCGTTGGGGGCAAAACGCCTTTGATAACTTCAAAGTGGTACCGCCCAATACGGGGATCGTCCACCAGGTAAATCTCGAGTACCTGGCCCGCGTCGTGTTTGACGATGAACGTGACGGCGTACGCCGCGCATACCCGGATACGCTGGTCGGAACCGATTCGCATACGACCATGGTGAACGGTCTCGGCGTGCTTGGTTGGGGTGTAGGCGGTATCGAGGCCGAAGCCGCGATGCTGGGTCAGGCCATCACCATGATGATTCCCCAGGTCATCGGTTTTCGATTCGCGGGCGGCCTGGCCGAAGGAGCAACGGCCACGGACCTCGTCTTGACCGTTACCCAGATGCTCAGGGACAAAGGTGTCGTTGGCAAATTCGTGGAATTTTTTGGTGATGGTCTCGAAACGCTGCCGCTCGCAGATCGTGCCACGCTGGGCAACATGTCGCCCGAATTCGGCAGCACTTGCGCTATTTTTCCGATTGACGACGAAACACTGCGTTACCTGGAACTGTCCGGTCGCAAAAGCGAACACATCGCTTTGATTGAAGCCTACTGCAAGGAACAAGGTCTCTGGAGGATGTCCGGTCAGGAGGCCGCCTACACCGATGTACTCGAACTCGATCTAGCCACGGTTGAGCCGAGTCTCGCCGGACCAAAACGGCCGCAGGATCGCATTCCGCTCCGCAACGCGAAAACTGTATACCGCGAGAATCTTGAACCCATGCATGAGGAGCGTGAGATTCGTACGGGTGACGAAGCGAATTTCGAAGACGAAGGCGGGTCGACAGCAATCGGTTCGTCACAGTCCGGAGCTTCCGGGACCGCAAGAGTCCGCATCGATAAAAACGAATTTGATCTGTGCGACGGCGCCGTATTGATTGCCGCTATCACCAGCTGCACCAACACATCCAATCCCGCAGTGATGATTGGCGCCGGACTGCTGGCCCGCAATGCCCGGCAGCGCGGTCTGGTAACTCAGCCATGGGTCAAGACCAGTCTGGCTCCGGGATCGAAGGTCGTCACCAGCTATCTGGAACAATCCGGATTGATCGACAGCTTGCGCGAACTCGGCTTCTATACCGTTGGCTACGGATGTACAACCTGTATCGGAAACTCGGGCCCACTACGGCCTGAAATTGCGCAGGCGGTCCGCGATCACCACCTGATTGGGTGTGCGGTTCTGTCCGGCAACCGGAATTTTGAAGGCCGTATACACCCGGACGTGCGAATGAACTTTCTGGCTTCCCCGCCGCTTGTCGTTGCCTATGCGCTGGCCGGTACGATGGATATCGATCTGTACCACCAGCCGCTGGGGCACGACAGCGAGGGCAAGCCGGTTTACCTGAAGGAGATCTGGCCCGGCCAGCACGAAATACAGGACATCATCGTCGCTAACGTCAATTCCGGTATGTTCCGATCGAGTTACAGCAGTGTCTTTGCCGGGGACGAAAACTGGAACAGTCTGAGCGTTCCGGCAGGCGACCTGTTTTCCTGGCAGGACCAGTCAACGTACATCCGCAATCCGCCGTATTTCGAGGGCATGCAAATGGATCCCGAACCGACAAGCGATATCGAGAGTGCCCGGGTGCTCGCCCTGCTCGGTGACAGTGTCACGACGGATCACATTTCGCCCGCCGGCAGCATTGCAATTGACAGTCCCGCCGCACGCTACCTGATCGCAAAAGGTGTCGAGCCGAGAGATTTCAACTCATACGGTTCCCGGCGCGGCAATCACGAAGTCATGATGCGCGGAACCTTTGCCAATATCCGGCTCCGCAACCAACTGGCGCCTGGAACCGAAGGCGGATGGACGCTGCACCTGCCGGATCGGGAGCAAATGAGCATCTACGAAGCAGCCATGCAGTACCAGAACGATGGAATTCCGCTGATCGTGATTGCTGGCAGCGAATACGGTACGGGGTCGTCGCGCGACTGGGCCGCCAAGGGCACCAAGCTCCTTGGCGTACATGCCGTGATTGCAGCCAGTTACGAACGAATACACCGGTCCAACCTGATCGGGATGGGTGTGCTGCCGTTGCAGTTCCGAGACGGTGAAAACGCCGGGACGCTCGGGCTGACGGGACACGAGATCTACGATATCAATGGTCTGGATAACGGTAGCGCGGACCGCGTCAGGATCACAGCTACGCTCGATTCAGGGACGACGATCCGGTTTGAAGCGCGAGTCCGAATCGATACACCGAAGGAACGGGAGTACTTCCTTAACGGCGGCATTCTCCATTACGTCCTGCGCCAACTGGCCCAGGCACCGGCAGCAGCCTGAGTCATGCCTGCATCCCTCAAGCAAAAAACTATCCTGATTACCGGCGCGAGCCGTGGCATCGGCAAGGCCATCGCCCTGAGGGCGGCCAAAGACGGTGCCAATATTGTCGTCGCCGCAAAAACTGCTGAACCTCATCCTCGCCTGCCCGGCACGATTCACACAGTTGCCGAAGAAATCCAGGCTGCCGGTGGCCAGGCACTGCCCGTGCAGGTGGACATCCGGGACGAGAAACAGATCAGCGATATGGTCGAGAAGACGCGCAACACCTTCGGGGGTCTCGACGTGCTGATCAACAACGCCAGCGCGATCAACCTGACCGACACTCTGAATACGCCGATGCGACGTTTTGACCTGATGTTCAGCGTTAATGTACGCGGCACATTCGCGTGTTCCCAGGCCTGTCTGCCGCTGTTGCTGGAGTCAGATAACCCGCACATACTCAATCTGGCGCCGCCGCTGAACATGGAACCAGTCTGGTTCAAAGACCACGTTGCTTATACGATGGCCAAATACGGCATGAGCATGTGTGTGCTGGGTATGGCCGAGGAGTTTCGCGACCGGGGTGTTGCTGTCAACGCGCTATGGCCACGGACAGTAATCGCGACCTCGGCACTGATCCTGCTCGGTGGCGCGGTTCAGCCGCAAAACTGCCGCAAACCCGACATCGTCGCCGATGCCGCTCACGAGATTCTCATTCGTGACAGCAAACGTTGCACCGGCCAGTTCCTGATCGATGAACAGGTGCTGAGAGAGGCAGGCGTGGAAGATTTCGATCAGTATGCGGTTGATCCTGCACAACCGTTGCTCGCAGATCTGTTTGTTGCCGGCGAACGTTAATAATCACCCAACCGGCGACGCCCACAGCGGCACGTACTGCCACGACTCACTCAGCGCGCGGTCGAGGCGCTTGTAATCAGGCTCAAACTTTCCCACCAGAGACCAGAAACGCCGTGAATGGCTCATTACGCGGCTGTGACAAAGCTCATGAATCATCAGATATCGAACGATCTGAGGCGGCAGGAAAATCAGGCAGTAGTTGAGGCAGAGTGTTCCGGTGTGTGAGTAACTGCCCCACCGCGTGCGTTGTCCTCTAACCTGTACGCGCCGGTATCTTGTCTGTGTTTCCCTGCTTAGCGACTCCAGCCAGGGAACGAGCGACCGTCGCGCTTTTTTCTTCAGCCAGTCGCGCAATAACCGACGTCCGTCACCCACGTTGCCGGGTTCTGCAACAAGATAAATGGTATCGCCCTGTTCGCGTACACGACTGCGTCCGTGAATACACCGTTCCCGCAAAAGCTGAAACCTCTGATTGATCGCTGTTAACGGAATGTACTGCGGCAATCCGGCGTCACAGGTAGTAGCCGGTAAACGCAGACGCCCTACGGCCCGCTCGATCCAGGCCTTGTTTTCGCTGACGAAGGAACGGACGTCCTCCGGCTGACTACGTACCGGAGCGACCACTTCGACCCGGCCGCCGGGAAACACGTTGATTGCCAAATGGCGCGCCCGACGGCTCACCCGAACGTCAAAGCCCGCTCGTTCTGCTGCGGCAGGAAACAGTGGCAACTGCGTTGCCGGTTCAGCCTTGATCGGGCGCGTCACCGGTGAATGCCACGGGCTCGGCGCCGTCAATTGCCGCTACCTTTGCGCTGTGGTGAACATACAACTTTACCCGACGTTCAAAAACCATAGCGCCATGAACTTCGCTGTCGCGGCCAATTATTATCACCGGGGTCTTGTTCGAATCGTAGCCTTTTGGCTTGCGCACCGTGAGCCCACCCTTGATGACGCTGCCGTCCATAATTTGCATGCCGCCGCTGTAGTTGGTTACATCACCGGTCACCGTTGCGCCAGTCATCTGAATGCCACCGTGAATGGTGGCCAGATTACCATCGACCACCGAGCCTTCCTTGAGGTCGGCCTCGCCATTGGTAAGCTTGATATCACCCCTGACGTGTACTTCCCGTGCAATCTTGAGATTACCGTTGATCGACTCCAGCCGCCCCGTGGTCGCCGCTTCAGCCACCGTTACGTTGCCATTCACCGTCGTGCAGTCATTAACCTTCGCCCCAGCTTTGACTCGGATATTTCCGTTAACCGTAGCAAGCTGGCCATCCTCGACGACCGCATTGCGGCCGATCACGACGTCGCCATTGACGGTCCTCGCACCAGAAGTCGCCGTAGCACCGTCGGGAACCACGATGTCTTCATTGATACTGACATCGCAGGCCGCCAGGCCGGCAATCGCGAGACCGGTGATAAAAAGGGCATCTATTCGATTGAGCATAGTGTCTCCCGGAGCCCCCGGTGCCACTGGTCGTGTCAGCCCGGCCGACTCCCTGGCAATTTTCGCACAGGTTGCGGGCGGGCGTCATCCGATGCCCGCCGCGGTCATTCCGTACTATGAGACAGCACCCGCGGCCTGTTTCTCCCGGAATCCCGGCTCGGATTCGACCAGACTGTGACCTGCCGGTCCAGATGAGATAGCATCCGCTGGTTTTTTCGACAGGGAATCCTGATGAAATCACCATTTCTCTGGCTGTTGCTGACGGTGGCGGTGCCTGCGGTCGCGACCACCGGTGATGAGGAAAACGGGGGCAAAGACCGCGAAAAATGGGATGTCGAAAACCCACCGGGCCCGGCGTACGAGATCGATATCGACGCTGAAGAAGGCACGTGGATGAGTATCGATGTCAGCCCGGATGGCCGTGAGCTGGTGTTTGATTTACTTGGCGATATCTACCGCATGCCGATCGGAGGCGGCGAGGCAACCTCGATCGCGCGCGGTATGGCCTGGGACATGCAGCCTCGCTTCAGTCCGGACGGGAAGCAAATCGCGTTTATCAGCGATCGTGATGGTGCCGACAACCTGTGGCTCATGAACCTTGATGGCGACCGGCCGATCCAGGTTTCAAAGGAAGATTTCCGGCTGGTCCACAATCCTGTCTGGGAGCCCGGTGGCAGCTTTATCGCGGTTCGCAAGCATTTTACCAAGCGACGATCGCTTGGTGCCGGCGAAATCTGGCTGTATCACGTCGGTGGCGGCAAGGGCGTCAGAATGGTCGAAAAGCTCTCCGACCAGAAAGACATCAACGACCCTGCTTTTTCTCCCGATGGCCGTTATCTCTATTTTTCCCTGGACGCCACCGAGGGAGAACGCTTCGAGTACAACAGGGACTCCAACCAGGAGATCTACGCGATCCGCAGGCTCGAGCGCGACACGGGACTGATCGACACCTATGTCGGCGGCCCGGGCGGTGCTGTCAGACCGCTGCCCTCGCCCGACGGCAACCGGCTCGCATTTATGAAGCGTGTGGGATACACGACTACGTTATTCGTCAAAGCGATAGACAGTGGTATAGAGACGCCGCTACTCGATTCACTGGACCGGGACAACCAGGAGATCTGGGCCATCCATGGTCTGTATCCGGGTATGGCCTGGACACCGGATAGTCAGACTATCGTTTTCTGGTCGGGGGGCAAGATCCGACAGATCGACGTGGAAACAAAGGAAGTCCGAGTGATTCCGTTTCATGTCAAACAACGGCAACATATGCTCGAAGCGGTCCGGTTTCCCGTCGACCCGGCACCTGCTGCGTTTCATACCCGGATGCTTCGCTGGGTTAATGCTTCTCCTCGAGGGGACCAGGTGGTCTTTCAGGCCCTGGGAAGGCTTTATCTCCGCGAATTACCGGACGGAACACCCCGGCGCCTGACGTCACAGAACGATCACTTTGAGTTTTATCCCGTTTTCTCACGGGACGGGAACTGGATCGTATACACCACGTGGGACGACGAATCGCTCGGTTCGGTGCGAAAAGTATCGATCCGCGGCGGGGGCAGCCAGGTCCTGACGCAGGATCCCGGCCACTATGTCGAACCACAGTTCTCACCCGACGGTCAGACTATTGTCTATCGCAAACTCTCCGGCACAGTACTGCGGTCACCGTGGTGGGGTGAAAACCCCGGCATATACGAAATCTCAGCAAACGGCGGTGAACCAGGGTTGGTGACCCGCGACGGGCAACTGCCTGCATTCGGCGTGTCAAATGATCATGTGTATGTCTTGAGAAGCGCCGAGGAAGAAGATGAGCGCAAACTCGTGCGCGTGGAAATTGGTACCGACAGAGAGCAAGAAATATTCGAGGGTAAGTTTTTCGATGCTTTTGCCATTTCTCCTGACGAGCAATGGCTCGCGTTTCGCGAACGATACAACGCTTATCTGACACCACTGCCGCGTGCCGGACGCCCCGTCAAGCTGGGCCGCAAGATGAAGTCCATGCCATTAACCCGACTTACCCGGGACGCCGGTAACTATCTGCACTTCTCCGGTGACAGCAGTCAACTGCATTGGTCGCTGGGATCCGAGCTCTATACGCGCGAACTAAAAGACGCGTTCGCATTCCTCAACGACGAGATAACCGAGAAATCAGAACTGCCCAAGCCTCCAGAGTCCGGATTAGATATTGGCTTTACTCAGGCACACGATGTTCCCGGGGGGCAGATTGCACTGACCGGTGGACGCATTATTACGATGGTTGGCGACACGGTCATTGGCGACGGGACTGTAGTGATCGACAAGAATCGGATCATCGCGGTCGGACCCGCCACCACAACAGCAATCCCTGAAGGAGCGACGGTTATCAATGTCAGTGGCAAGACCGTCATGCCGGGCATCATCGATGTCCACTGGCATGGCGCGCAAGGATCAGATGGCATTACGCCCGAGCAGAACTGGGAAAACTACGCAACGCTGACTTTTGGTGTAACGACGATTCATGACCCGTCTAACCGGACCAGTGAGATATTCGCTGCCAAGGAAATGCAACGCGCGGGGCTGATTACTGCACCGCGCATTTTTTCCACGGGCCGAATACTTTACGGTGCTACCACGTCATTTACGGTCGAAATAAACAGCCTTGATGACGCACGATCCCATCTGCGTCGCATGAAAGCGGTCGGCGGCGAAAGTGTTAAGAGTTATAACCAACCGCGCCGGGATCAGCGGCAGCAGATACTTACCGCCGCCCGCGAGCTCGAGATCAATGTTTACCCCGAAGGCGGTGCGCTGTTTCAAATCAATATGAACATGATCGTGGATGGACATACCGGCATCGAACACAGTCTGCCGGTTGCATCGATCTACGACGATGTCGTGCAGCTCTGGGCCAACAGCCGGGTTGGTTACACGCCGACATTGGTCGTCGCTTACGGGGGCCTGTGGGGTGAAAACTACTGGTATCAGCATACCAAGGTGTACGAGAGTCGCCGGTTGCTGAATTTTGTACCGCGTGGACAAGTTGATCCACGCGCACGACGGCGTGTCATGGCTCCGGAGGAGGAATTCAATCACATTGCTGTTGCACGTCACGCCAACAAACTGAATCGCGCCGGTGTCAGAGTACAGGTAGGAGCTCATGGGCAGCGCGAAGGCCTCGGCGCACACTGGGAAATGTGGTCGTTTGTTCAGGGCGGCATGATGCCGCATGATGCGCTCAGAGCGGCGACGCTAAGCGGTGCCTGGTATCTGGGAATGGATCAGCATCTCGGTTCGTTGGAGCCGGGTAAACTCGCCGATCTGATTGTTCTGGACCAGAACCCACTGGACGACATACGAAATTCCGAGCACGTTGCCCTGGTGATGGTCAACGGGCGAATCTTTGACGCCTGGTCAATGAACGAAATCGGCAATCAGCCGCGCGAGCGCGGGCAGTTCTATTTCGAATACTGAAATCCCATGCGACTTTGAACATGTCACAGCCCGCCATCATCGAAGTTCACAACCTGGTCAAGCAGTTTCCCAAGGTTCGCGCGGTCGACGGTGTCAGTTTTTCTGTCCGGGCCGGAGCCTGTTTCGGTCTTCTGGGCCCCAACGGGGCCGGCAAAACGACGACCGTGGAGATCATGGAAGGTATTGACACCCCGACCTCGGGCGATGTGCTCTACCGGGGTAAGCCGATTGGTCGGAAGTTTCAGGAAGAAGCGGGTATACAGTTTCAGACCACCGCCTTGCAGGACTTTCTGACGGTTCGCGAAACGTTGCGATTGTTTCGCGGTCTCTATGCCAGAGGGGCCGACCTCGATGAAGTCATTCGAGTTTGTTCTCTGGAGCAGCTGCTGGACCGTAACAATCGCAAACTGTCCGGCGGACAGAGGCAACGGCTGTTACTCGCGCTCGCGCTGGTCAACGACCCGAAAGTAGTATTTCTGGATGAACCAACGACGGGACTCGATCCGCAGGCGCGCAGGAACTTCTGGGAGTTGATACGCGCAATCAAAGCACGCCAGACGACAGTTGTTCTGACCACGCATTACATGGAAGAGGCTTATTTACTGTGCGATGTGATCGCTATCATGGATCACGGCCGGATTATCGCCGAGGGCTCACCTGAATCGCTGCTCAAAGAGCATTTTGATGAAGTGATCATCTCACTGCCCCGCGAGGATGTGCCGGCAGAAATCAGCGAAATCCCGTTTACCGTATTCACTTCCGAGGAGTGGTTCGAGATCTCGACCGCCGACGTCAAGGGCGCAATCGCCATACTCATGGAGCGCGGAGTGCCACTGAACCGGATTCGCATCCGGCCTCGAAACCTGGAGGATCTTTTCCTGGAGTTGACCGGTAAGGAGTTGCGTGCCTGATGAAACGTTTTTTGGCGGTGCTGCACGCGCGAAATCTCGAATTTGTCCGCGACAAGGGCTCGATGGGCTGGAACCTGTTGCTGCCCATACTGCTGGTGTTCGGATTGGCCATGGTTTTTTCATATGACCGTCCGATGTACCAGGTTGGCGTACTTGCTGACGATTCAGAGTTTACCGCGGATCTGCATCCGTTTTTTGAGACGCGTTACGTCGATTTTTTCCGCGTCGAGGACGAACAGGACGCCATACGAAAACTCTCGCGGCACCAGATGGATATGTTGCTTGATTTGCGTGGTGACAAACGATACTGGATCAATACCGATTCACCGAATGGCTATATCCTGGACCGATTGCTGAAACAGGCGGACGCCAGCGGGTTACGCCAGGAAACCGTCACCGGTCAGCGCATACGTTATGTCGACTGGCTATTGCCAGGCATCCTGGGCATGAACATGATGTTTTCCTGCCTGTTCGGTGTCGGGTACGTCATTGTGCGTTACCGGAAAAACGGTTTTCTCAAACGTCTGCACGCAACGCCCTTGCGGGCTATCGAATTCATTGGCGCGCAACTCACTTCGCGGCTCATCCTAATCATGATGATTACCACTTTTGTCTATATTGGTACGACGTACTTTGTTGGATTACGCGCCGAGGGCAGCCACGTAACCCTTTTCCTGGTTGCAACTCTTGGCGCGGTTTCGATGATTGCTCTTGGCCTGCTTATCGCCGCCCGTGTGCACAGCGAGGAACTCGCCGGCGGCATCCTCAATATGATTACCTGGCCCATGATGCTCCTCTCCGGTGTCTGGTTCTCGATGGAAGGCAAGAACCCTCTCATGCAAGCGGCATCGAAATTCCTGCCACTGACCCAGACGCTCGATGCCGTGCGAGCGGTCATTTTCGACGGCGCGACCCTGTCTGATATTTCCTCCCATATTTATGCACTGGCTGGGATGACAACTGTATTTTTGGTACTCGGTGCCTGGTTGTTTCGCTGGCGCCTGGACTAAAACGGTCGCTTATATGGGTGATTTCACCCATATATATACACCCGCCGTTCAAGACCCCGAGCCTCTCTTGCGCTCCCCCGGAGCGCCATTTAAGGTCGTGCGACCCACAACCGGGGGAGATAACGACAATGAAATCAAAAAGCTTTTGGATAACCGCGGTGGTGCTTTATCTGGTTGGCTGGGGCTTGAACTACCTGGTGCACGACATGTGGCTGATGGACACCTACCGCGCGATGGAGGATGTCTTTCGCGCTGAAGACGATATAAAACGGGGCATTTTTCCGATTACCGCAGCTGTCTGGACCATCCTCTTTGTATACATTTTCAGCCGGGGATACGAAGGCAAGGGCATCATGGAAGGGGTTCGTTTCGGCGCCATCATGGGACTTTTCTATGTGGTACCGCATGTCTACGAGCAATATGCGGTGTACCCCATTACTTACAGCCTGACGCTGAAATGGTTTATCTCGGGATTCGTCATCAGCATCATCTACGGCGTCATCGCATCACTGCTTTATAAACCCGAGTCGGGAGCCTAAGCCACAGTACCTCGTAACAAAATAGCCGGCAGCCTGCCAGGGATGCCGGCTTCAGAGCTGTTTTTGAGGGGAGCGAATCAGCTATCGGCAGGCTCTGAAGAATCGCCCCGAGGCCAATCGCTGAAGGGGAACGGATGATCCTCACTGTTGAACGTCAGGTATCGGAGGATGTCGTAGCAATAGCGGCTCAGGCTGGCGCCGAATTCCTTTAGCTGCTCATTGGATCTGCCGGTGATCAAAGTCGCAAAGAACTGGAAGACAACCACGACAGTGAGCACGAATTCGGCGATGCCGAAAAAGACTGCGAACATCACCATATAGAGAAAACGTATCCACGTGTTACGGGATTTCAGATTCGCCTCGAGTTCACCTGGTTCCCGTTCATGCACGGCGTCTTGTGTCATGGAATTACCTCTTTTTGTGGCTGTGTATTACCTATTAATGGTGACGTTCGGGCAATAGTCAAGAACTCGGTGCATTTCAGCCACCGCCTGTCCGGACTCTGACCTCGGCCATAATCTCCCGTGCCCAGACGTAGTCCGGCGCGATCAGCAAGGCATGTTCGAGGGCGTCTCGTGCACGTATGGGGTCGCCGCGTGCAAGATAGAGCCGTGCAAGATTTGCGTACGCCTCTGCATGTCCCCAGGTCGGCCAGCCTGCTTTTAAATTACTTGGATTTTCAAACTCTTGTATTGCTTTCTTAAACATCTCCTCAGCTTTCCCGAGATCTCCGCCGAGTAGACCCGGGCGTTCATAGAGACTGATTGCGTCCACCAGTGTAGCCCGCGGGTTATCGGGTTCGTACTCATAGGCCTGGTCGAGTAGACGGTTGGCCTGCACGCCTTTCCAGGATATAGCGCTGGCCGCCAGCTCGTAGCATGCGGATCGTAACGCGTAGGCGTCGGCAAACCGTGTGCCCTTCTTGGCCGCTGTTTTGGCCAGGTCCCTGCAGTCGTCAAGGTAACGTTTCGCCCCATCCTGCCCCTGGATCAGCATCACGTGTGCCAGACGATAATTCGCGTACGCCTGGTAGTAATACGCCAGGCCTGAGCCCCGATTCTGTCTGACCAGCTCGGTGGCGTCGTCCCGCAACTCCCGCAACCACCGGGAATCGCCTTCATAGTAGGCCTGCTGAATCTGGTCACGCAGATCAACCACGCGGTGAAGATCGGCTTCTGCGGCGCGAATGGGCGCCGACAGTGCGAACACTGATGCCAGGATAAAACCGGTCAATATCGTTGTGTGAATCCGCATGTCAACACTTGACAGCAGGAAACCATACCCCGCCTCGGGGCCAATTTTACCTTTTGCGGGGGCCACGAATCACCGACAATGTCGCATTTGTGCTCTTTAAGACGGGAATCAGCGGGTAAAAGCTATGGAACTGGTGGATATCGGAGCGAATCTGACCCATGACAGCTTTGGCCTCGACGTTTCGTCGGTACTTGCTGGCGCCAGGCGAGCCGGTGTCCTGACCATTATCGTGACCGGGAGCTCTGTGGAATCCAGTCGGGATGCCCTGGCCCTGGCCCGCAAATGGCCGAGCACTCTGTACGCAACGGCGGGTGTACACCCGCATCATGCCAGCGACTTGCAACCCGAAACGATCGACCAGCTGCGCAATATTGCGGCGGCTTCGGAGGTTGTTGCCATTGGTGAATGCGGTTTGGATTACTTTCGAAATTTTTCGCCGCCGGAGGCCCAGATCCGCGCCTTTCGTGTGCAGTTGGAGCTCGCCGAGGAGATGGCGTTACCCGTTTTTTTGCACGAGCGTGATGCACATGACGACTTCATCGGGATCGTATCGGAATTCTCCGGCCGCCTCACCAGGGCTGTCGCTCACTGTTTTACCGGTTCCGCAGCAGCTCTGAGGAAGAATCTGGATGCGGGTATGTATATCGGCATTACCGGCTGGATCTGCGATGAACGACGCGGGCAGCAACTAAAGGACCTGGTCACGACGATCCCACAGGACAAATTGCTCATCGAAACCGATGCGCCGTACCTGCTGCCGCGGAACATCGACCCTCGACCAGCCAGTCGTCGCAATGAACCGAAGTATCTCGTCCATGTATTGCGCATAATTGCCGATATTCTCAAAATGGATCCCGCCGAACTTGCCCGCATTACTACGGCTAACGCGCGCCGATTCTTCTCCTTGCCGGTAGATGTAGTTGAGGAGGCCTGATTTTCTTACGCCAATCGCCTACCATTTTGGCTGCAGCCTGATCTGGTGTGACATCGACCGCTCCAGACACTGATACGCAATACCCCGGCAAGAACAACAAGTACAACCTGGCAGACCCATGGATAACAGCACAACCCGACAGTTCGTTGACGCAACCTGGGATGACTCCATCGTGCCCGAGCTTTGCGACTACATCCGGATTCCTAACAAGTCACCGATTTTCGATCCCGACTGGGAGCAGCACGGCTATATGGATCAGGCTGTCAAAATGCTCGAGCATTGGTGCCGCAAACAGCCAATTGACGACATGACTGTCGAAGTGCTGCGGCTCGACGGACGTACTCCCTTGTTGTTACTCGATATCCCCGGCACAACGGCCGATATCGTTCTGCTGTACGGCCACTACGACAAGCAGCCTGAATTCACTGGCTGGGCTGAGGGTCTAAGCCCCTGGGAGCCGGTAATCAAGAGTGGCAAGCTTTATGGCCGTGGCGGTGCCGACGATGGTTACGCTGTCTTTGGTTCACTGACGGCGATACGAGCGCTCAAGGAACAGGGAATCCCGCATGCGCACTGTTTGATTATTATCGAAGGCTGCGAAGAGAGCGGCAGCTTTGATTTGCCCTTCTATATCGAGGCTTTGCGAGACCGCATCGGAAAACCCAGTCTCGTCGTGTGCCTGGACGCCGAGTGTGGTAATTACGATCAATTTTGGTGCACGACCTCGTTGCGCGGCAACCTGATCGGTACTCTCAGGGCTGACGTACTGACCGAGGGTGTTCACTCAGGCAGCGCCAGTGGCATCGTCCCGTCAAGTTTCAGAATTCTGCGCCAGCTTTTGAGCCGGATTGAGGAAGAGGCAACAGGCCGAATTCTCGTTGATGAACTATACGTTGCTATCCCGGACCAACGCCGCCGGCAGGCGCGGGCAGCCGCGGATACGCTGGGTGATACGATCTGCAGCCGATTTCCGTGGGTTGCAAAGGATGCAACGCCCGGCGAAGATCCGGTCGAGTTGCTGCTCAACAACACCTGGCGACCGACTCTGAGTGTCACCGGCGCTGACGGTCTGCCGGCGATGGTCGACGCCGGCAATGTGCTGTTGCCAAGCACATCCCTGAAATTATCGTTTCGTTTGCCGCCGACCTGCGATGCCGATGCGGCCGGGCTGGCGGTCAAAAAAGCGATCGAAGCCGACCCGCCCCGGGCAGGTAAAATTGAGTTTACCGTGGAATCAGCCCACGGCGGCTGGAACGCTCCGAAGGTAGCGCCATGGCTCGAGCAATCGATGCATCAGGCCTCCGAAAACTTTTTCGGCGCAGCGTCGATGTATATGGGAACCGGTGGCACGATTCCTTTTATGGGCATGCTTGGGGAGCAATTTCCCGAGGCTCAATTTCTCGTTACAGGCCTGCTCGGACCGCATTCGAACGCCCACGGTCCAAATGAATTCCTGCACATAGAGAAGGGCAAACGGCTGACGTGCTGTGTCGCGCAGGTTTTGCAGGATCACTGCATCCGTGACTAGAAACTTAAAATATACAGTGCTTGCTAGCTGCTCATCAGGCTCTGCTTGACTTTTTCCCAGAACGGGCGAAATGCTTCGAGCCGCCTTGAGGCTTCCTCAGCCGGAGGCATCCCGAATTCGGACCTGAGTTGCGCGAGGGTGGACGCAAATTTCGGTAATCCCTTCGTAAACTCCCCGTTGCTTGTAAATGCTATCCGGCCGGTGACCGGTACATCCGGTATGACCTGCTTTACAGCCGCCACCCTGTCGTAAAGAACAGCTTGCGGGTTTTGAAAGGTGAACCTGCGGTTGCCGTCGATCACGGTCCACCGTTCCATCTGATCGCTGCCGAAGATTTTTCCGTAGACGTCCTTTATTTCCAGCACTAAAACACTGCCGGCGGTAAGGACAAGGTAGTCAAGATGAATCTGCCCGCCCATGCCGTCCGCGATCAGGACATCCTCGAGTACCTCATGTCCGATCGCTCTGAGCGTTTTTCGAATACTTCGCCTGGTCCGCGTTTTGCTGCGCCAGATAATAACAACTGTTACCAGCAGAGCGATTGCGGTAACAGCAATCGTGATAACCAGACCTGCGTTCGGTATGCCGGTCAGGGTTGTCAGATCAAGCTCACTCAAAACTCGTACCCGGCACCGATGTCAGGTGGCCGCTGCCAGAATTTTGGACAGTGCTTCCAGTGTCGGTCCTATTTTCTCCGACCGAAACGGCAACGCAAGCAGTCGCTGCAGTCGTTTGGGGATCACTATTTTTTCATGGATCAGCGGCTCGATGATGGTTTCAAACTTGGCCGCGTGTGCAGTCGCCGCGATTACCCAGGCTGTATCCGGTGGTGTGGATTCAGAAAGCTCATACTGGACATGCAGGGCAGTTGCGGTGTGTGGGCACCAGATTTTTCCGTATCGCTTGGCGTGATGGTGAATTTCCTGCCGAATCTGCTCGTCGGTGACCGAAAACGCCCGAACCTCGTGCCGTGTCGCGGCCACGCTGCCGGTAAGAAACTGTAACCGCTCCATATTGCTCGGATTTCCGACGTCCATCGCCGATGCAAGTGTGGTGACACTCTCGCGGGGGCGCCAACTGCCATCGGCCAGAAAATCGGGAATGGCCCGATTCGAATTGACGGCCAGGATGATTTCAGAGATCGGCAGACCAATCCGCCGCACCAGGATGCAGGCAAGCGCATTACCCAGATTACCCGTCGGTATGACAAAGAATGGCGGCCGGGCATGACGCCGCCAGTAGCGCAGGCAGGCCACCGCATGAAAGACCATCTGTGGGAGCAGGCGACCGATGTTGATACTGTTGGCCGACGTGAGTCCATATCGTTTGCGCATTTCGCGATCGGCAAATGCCGTTTTGGCGAGGCGCTGGCAGTCGTCAAAGTCGCCTTTGATTGCTACGGCAGTTACATTGCCGCCCCAGCAGCCAAGCAGATGCTGCTGACGATTTGTTACACGACCCTCCGGGTACAGGATCACGACGTTGAAACTCGAGTGCGCGCGGAATGCCGCAGCGACAGCGCTGCCTGTGTCTCCCGAAGTCGCTGCCAGGATCGTCAACCGCCGGTTTCTCTGACCGTGAATGATCTCCATGCAATGGGCGAGGAACCGGGCACCAAAATCTTTGAACGCTGCCGTCGGGCCGTGAAACAACTCAAGCATCAGCACATTTGGCCGACTCGTGTGCAATTCCTCGAGTGGTGCCGGAAATGAAAAAGATTTGTCACAGATATCGTGCAGATGTGATTCGAGCATACTGCCGGCGAAGAACGGACGCAGCAGCCGTTCGGCAATCTCGGGTATTGTGATCAGACCGCGAAACTGGCCGGGAACAAAGGTTGGCAGACGATTCGGCATGTACAGGCCGCCATCCGGTGCCACTCCGAAAAGCATGGCTTTGTCCAAGGAAACTGCGTGTTCCTTGTTGCGCGTGCTCACGTACTGCATTCAGACCTCCTGGTAACGTGAGCGCCAACGGGTTCGATTGCCGAGATCCGGCTTTCTGCTGCTACCTTATGCGTCGCGAACGCGTCCGTCATTGCCGTCGCGACGGTTTCGGCCAATCTTTCCTCGCACCATGCAAAAACGCTGGGCCCACTGCCCGAAATGGAGCACCCCAGAGCACCCTGGTCCAGCGCGGCAGATTTAACGGTATCAAAGCCCGGAATCAAATGCTTGCGCTGTGGTTCGATGAGCAGATCCTTGAGTGAATTTCCGATTAAGTCGATGTCATTCTCGTAGCACCCGGCCACGAATCCGCCCAGGCAACTGGCTTGCCTTACGGCGTCACGCAGCGGCACATCAGAGTTCAACACGTAGCGTGCACGACGGGTTTCTATAGAAATATGTGGACGAACCACGACACACCGAATCACATCGGGTGCAGGCAGCCTGCAGACTCCGGGAACCGGTCCTTCGGTGATCAGTACCAGTCCGCCCATAAGCGATGGCGCAACGTTGTCAGCACTGACGTCAGGTGACGACGCTGATTCACCTTCGATCGCGAACGTCAGGAGCTCATCCTGCGTCAAGGGGGCGCCCAGGAATTCATGCAGGGCCACGACGCCGGCAACAGCAGACGCCGCCGACCCACCTATTCCCGATCCAAGTGGTATGCCCTTGTCGATCGAAACATCGAATTGCTCGCTGACTCCAAGCTTGCGGCAAAGGCCGGGTAATCCGCGCGTCGCAGTATTTGCAGCTGGATCGCTGGGCAGGTCTTCGACAATCCCGGCTACTGAAATAATGTGGATGCCTGGTTCCGCGGAGCGGGAGATTGTCACCCGGTCACCAACACCGGTAATCGCGTGCCCCAGTATGTCGAATCCTACGGCGACGTTGCCCACGCTCGCCGGCGCGAAAACGGTAACGGTCCTGGGTGATCCGGCGGACATCTTCGCCTTGCTGACTAAGTTGCCAGGGCCTCGAATTGATCCAGGATTTGTTCCATCACCCGATTGACAGAACCGTAGCGTGTATCGTCGCGTGTAATGTCGGTAGCTGCTTGGATATACGGTCCATCGACCAGCTGATCGGCATCCCGTTTGATCAGGCCGGCAACCCAGTCTGCCGATGGTTCGAGATGGAACTGCAGACCCACAACCTGTTCATCATGCGCAAATCCCTGGTGGTGGCAAGCGTCACTGCTTGCCAGATGTATCGCGCCGGAAGGAATATCGAAAGTATCGCCATGCCAGTGAAACGCCTCAATCGAGTCGGGCATGATCTCGCCAAACCGTGAGTCGGTCGCTCCGGCCGCACGTGAGACCGGGTACCAGCCAATCTCTTTGTGCGCCAGCGGATAAACTGTGGCGCCAAGCGCTTTGGCCGCCAGTTGCGCGCCTAAGCATATTCCCAGCATCAAGCCACCGCCTTCGATTACGCGACGAACAAACTTCTTTTCGGCCGCCAGCCATGGCAACTTTTTCTCTTCGTCGGCGCCAAAAGGCCCTCCCAGTACGATCAGCAGGTCGAAGTCCCCGGGGTTTGGAAAATCATCGCCCTGGGGAGGACGGAATACGGCAAATTCATGCCCTCTGCGAGCCGCCCACTCGAGAATGCAGGCAGGCCCCTCGTAGTAGACATGTTGGAGACACTGGATGCGCAACGCGGATATCTCTTAAGTAATTAGATTATGTATATTCGATAACTCATTATATTATAGGAATAATATGACGTAGTACGTTCAAACATTTGGTGGGCATTGTAGGGACAATGCCGTG
>CAZJFQ010000016.1:23495-41956 GCA_964545335.1 uncultured Gammaproteobacteria bacterium
TGGGCCGTGTAGGAATCGAACCACCGCCATCGAAGCTACCCCCATCTCGGTCCTTCATTTCCGCATCGGATATTGGGGGTCGAGACAATAACCGAAGACACAAAGGGTTGATGGGCCGTGTAGGAATCGAACCTACGACCAACTGGTTAAAAGCCAGATGCTCTACCCCTGAGCTAACGGCCCGGCAAGCAAAACTTGCGTTGAAGCGCAGCATCCGTGCCCTTGCGCGGGCGGCATGATACATCAGGCCTGCCCTGTCAGGAAACACGGAGAGCACCTCGTCGTCAGGTCTGTTCACTGATAGTGCGTCGGATCGCTGATCCCGGCCTCTTCGAAACCTTGTCTGCGAATGCGACATGAATCGCATTGGCCACAGGCCTTGCCATCGGAATCAGCCTGGTAGCAGGACACCGTTGCGCTGTAATCCACCCCCAGGGTAATGCCGCGTTTGATGATCTCTGCTTTGGAAAGACGGATCAGCGGAGTGTGTATTTTGAAGTTTCGACCCTCAACTCCGGCTTTTGTCGCGACGTTGGCCATCGATTCAAAGGCAGTAATAAATTCCGGGCGACAGTCCGGGTAACCGGAATAATCCACTGCGTTGACACCGATAAACAGATCGCTGGCACCGATGGCTTCGGCCCAGCCCAGCGCCAGCGACAGAAAAACTGTGTTACGGGCAGGAACGTAGGTGACCGGAATACCATTTTGCGGTGTGAGCGGAACGTCGATGGTCTGATCCGTCAGCGCGGATCCGCCGATGCCATCAGTATCTATACTCATCACCTTGTGTTCTGCGGCACCGAGGTTCGTTGCAATTTGTCGTGCGGCGTCCAATTCCGACCTGTGTCGCTGCCCGTAGAAAAAACTTACCGCGTAGCATGTGAAACCGTCCGCGCCGGCGACTGCGAGCAACGTTGCAGAATCGAGCCCGCCTGAAAGGAGCACGACAGCATCTCGCTGTATGTCGATATTCAATGGCCCGGCGCCTCGCCCCAGAGATATTTGTGCAATTGAATCTGTAAGCGGACAGGCAACCGGTCCTCAAGTATCCAGTCAGCAAGCGTTCTGGCCTGCAATTGCCCATAGCTGGGCGAGAACAGGACCTCACACCGACCGGACAGGTCGTATTTTGTGATCGTGGCAACTGACCATTCGTAGTCATCGCGATCGCACACTACAAATTTCACCATGTCACCGGATCTCAGATGTTCCACGTTTTCATACCGATTTCGCGATAACTCGCCTGAACCTGGTGTTTTCAGGTCCATAACTCGGATAACCCTGGGATCAACCGCAGCGATGTCAATGGCACCGCTGGTTTCAAGAGACACAGTAAAGCCGGCATCACAAAGCCGCTGCAACAGGCCGTTGCAGTTGCTCTGAGCCAGCGGCTCGCCCCCGGTTACACACACCAACGAGGTGTCAAAGGACGCTACGTCCGATTCTATCTGAGCAAAAGACATCCAGCGGCCGCCATGAAACGCATATTCCGTATCGCAGTAGCGACACCGGAGGGGACAACCCGTCAATCTTATGAATACAGTGGGTTTACCTGCCGTATCGGCTTCGCCCTGGAGAGAGAAAAAGATCTCCGTTATCTTGAGTCGGGCGTCGGCGGGCAGGTCAGTCTTTGCTGTTGCTCCCAGGGTCATCGCGGGCCGACCTTTTGAACGGCCATCTCCACTCAATCAGAAACGCCGGGCCGTCAACGTCTCTCGTTGTCCATTGCATTGAGTCGGTCGCCGGCCAGTCGCGCTGCTGCTGTATCCGGATACTGTTCGCGAACTCGCGTCAGGACGGTACGGGCTTCCTTCCAGTTGCTCTGTTCGGAGTAGCAATAGCCGATTTTGAGCATGGCATCCGGTATTTTTCTCGATTCCGGATACTGGTCGATCACGGCGCTGAATCCGGCAAGGGCGTTGTCAAACTCCCGCGTGACATAGAACGTCTCAGCCAGCCAGTATTGTGCATTGTCCGCATAGATACTGTCCGGGAAGGCCGTCAGGAATTTCCGGAATCCCGCCGCCGCCTGCGCGTACTGACCACTCTGCAGCAGATTGAATGCGGCGTTGTAGTTCTCGTCGTCGGTACCGTTCGGAACGGGCAAAGCGTCTCCAGCGCCGGCCAGAGTATCCGTTGTCGTCACAGTTCGCGAACCCCTCGCCGCGGCAATCTGTTGATCGAGGTCACTCGCGGTGACACCCGAGGATTCCAACTCAGTCAGTCGTTCATCCAGATCGACATACAGATTGCGTTGCCGCGTCACTGCCCCGTCAAGTTCATGCTGCGCTGTCTCGACCTGGCCGCGAAGCTCACGTATCTCCATCTGCATGGACTGCGTTTCGGCGAGCAATTCGATCAAACTGTCATTGTTCAGCACACGCTCTATGCGAACAAGGCGCTGTTCAAGTTCGTTGAGCTTGATCATTACCGGGTCTTCTTCCGGCGGTAGCGGCGTCGCGCACGAACTCAGCACAAATCCGCAAAGAACCGTCACGCACACACGAGTCCCGGTCTTGCTCGAATAATTATACAGTCGATTCGACATGCGGTTGTGATTCAGTACGTTTACTACCCAGTTGCCCCGCTATCAACGATAAACAATCTCAACCCGGCGGTTTTTTGCCCAGGCGTCTTCGTTTCTGCCGTGCACGGCGGGTCGCTCTTCTCCAAAACTCACCGTGATGATTTGCGAGGCTGACACCCCTTGAATCAGAAAAACCCGGCGGACAGACTGAGATCTGCTTTCGCCCAAACCAATATTGTATTCCCTGGATCCTCGCTCATCCGCGTGGCCCTCCAGGCGAACGCGGACGGCAGTGTTTTCTGCGAGATAACGAGCATGTGCGACCAGAACATCATTGAACTCACGGCGCACGGTACTTGCATCGAAATCGAAATAGATGATGTTCTGGTCCCGCAATTCGCGATCGGATGATTCAGCGTCAGTTTCCTCGCCTGCTCCGATTATTTCGGTTTCGGCAGGTGAAGTAGTCGTATCCGCGGATTCCGAAACGTCACTGTCAGGTGCCGGCTGCGCGGGCGGCGTTGTCGGACATCCCGCCAGCAGCAGCAATAATGGCATTAACAGGTACGCGTACTTGCCTGGCATCGTCATACTCCCTGGGTTACAGACTGATCGCTGTAAACCGTGTTGTCGTTGAGCGAATGTTTGTCTTTGGTTGTCAACGGGATCTGGGAAAAGGCGACCATACCGGCTCGCGCACTTCACCTTCCTCGGAAACCAGACGCTGATGGATCAGGCCATCCACGGATACAACCGCCAGCACGCCCAGATCCCGATCCCTGGTGGCGTAAATAATCATACTACCATTTGGGGCAAAGCTCGGTGACTCGTCGAGTTGTCCGTCCGTGAGCACCTGCAGAACCCCACTTTCGAGGTCCAGTATCCCGATTCGATAATTACCCCGATCATTATGGACCAGCGCGATCTGCTGCTGGTCCGGTGACAAGCGCGGTCTAGCGTTATAACTCCCTTCAAAGGTAAGCCGTCGGGCAACGCCCGAATCAATATTAATCCGGTACACCTGCGGTCCCCCACTCCGGTCCGAGGTAAAGTAGATAGAATTTCCATCCCCCGACCACACCGGTTCCGTGTCGATTGCCGGGTTAGTCGTTACCCTTCGTGCACGTCCCGTGACGGGATTCAACGTGTAAATATCCAGGTTGCCGTCCGCCTCTGACAGTGTCAGTGCAAGCGTACGTCCATCCGGCGACCAGGCCGGCGCCGAGTTGACTCCGGGTCGGCCGGATACACGCTGCCGATCACCTGTTGCGAGTGTCTGAACGTAGACACCGGAGTTGCCGCCGTCGAAGGCAACGTATGCGAGCTTCCGGCTGTCGGGAGACCAGGCGGGTGACAGGATCGGCTCTGCCGAATCGGCAATCACCGTACGATTCTCCCCGTCAGCATCCGCCACAACAAGCTGATGCCGGGTTCCATCCCCGCTGCGCCGGACGCTGACGTAAGCGATTCGCGTCATAAAGGCGCCGCGGATGCCCGTCAACTTTTCGAATATCAAATCACTGGCGTGGTGCGCCGATCTCCGAAGAGCACCGCGCGTGGATTGCATCCGATAACCCAGGAGCTGATCCCCCCGGAATACATCGAATACCTGGAACTGAATCAAAAAGCTGCCGTCGTCGTCTTCGACAATCCGGCCGACGACAACGACGTCGGCACCAAGCAAACGCCAGTCATCGAAATCGAGTTCACTCCCGGCGTTAGGAAACTCGAGCATGTCACTTCGCGAGACGGGATCGAAGCGCCCGCTGCCGGCAAGATCACGGCTGATGACAGCTGCAATGTCAACCGGTGGTTCGGTCAACTGTCCCTGCCAACCAAAAGGTACTACCGCGACCGGCATGGGTTCCAGTACCCCTTTGGTGACCCTGATCTGGATTGCACTGTAGGCAGGTGTCAGGCAAAGAATGACCAGCAATGACAACAAAATTTTTCGCAAGTCAAAGTCCCTCTGTCAAGATTCCGGTTCAAACTGAACTTCAATTTCACGATCGAACAGAGCCGGATCGCTGGGTGGGGGCAAGGGCGAAGCTTTGCGCACCGCCGCCTCAATCGAGCGCACCACGGCAGGAGCGCCGTTACAGGTGCCGACGCGAACATCGATCACGTCACCACCAGGGATCTGCTTGACATGAACCATGCAACTGAGTCCCTCTTCGACCGTCACCGGTCGGATCCAGTTGCGCTCTATTTTCTGAGTAATGGCCTGCCGATACTGTGCCATGGCGCCTGACTCGCGAAGCAACCGGATTCGCTCCTGTTCCCGTCTTTCCCGGTCCAGCCCGGCCTGCAGTTCGGCTTCTCGGCGTGCATCGGCGGCATCAGCCGCACGTTTTTCTTCCACTTCCCGTTCGAGTCGGGCCAGTTCCAGGCGTTCCTCCTCGGCCTGCCGCTTTGCCGCCATTTCCTCCAGCCTCGCCGTTTGCCGGCGTTGCTCATCGACCCGCAGACGTTGCTGTTCGGTTAATTCCTGTTGGCGCTCACGTTGCAGATCAGCAAGACGTTGTTCTTCCTGCCGACGCGCCTGTCTCGCGGCCTCTTCCTGCCGTCGCAACTCACGCTGCCGGTCCCGTTCTGCATCGCGTTTTCGCTGCGCGGCATTTTCGAGGCGCTCGATCTCGTGCTGTATCCGCGCTTCATCGACGACCGTCGCTTTTATCGCTACCTGTGGCGTACTCGTGGCCGGTGGGACGGTCCTGATAATGCTGAGACTGATCAAGCCGACGGCAAATGTATGGATGGTGATTGAATAGACCAGTGGCTTTGCGTGCTGACGGAGAAATCCGGACACGATGCGATTACTTCCTGATCACCGGCGGTGTCTCAAGCGGGTCGGTAATAAAACCGACCTGCTTCGCACCGGCCTGTTGCAGCAGAACCATTGCCGTAACGACACGGCCATACGGAACTAACTCATCTGCCCTCACCAGCACCGGTGTTTTCGGCGTTCTTCGCAATACTTCGGCTGTACGCGCCACGACGGTAGCCTCATCTATCGGCTCTTCCTCGTTGCTGCCAACGCTTAGATACAAGGCGCCCTCCTTATCGATACTGAGGATCAATGGTGTGGTGTTGCGAATAAGTTCCTCGTCCAGGGGTTCAGCACCAGCATCAGGAAGATCGACCTTTATTCCTTGCGTAAGTAACGGTGCCGTGATCATGAAAATAATCAGCAGCACAAGCATGACGTCGATATACGGAACGATATTGATCTCCCCGATCAGACGTCGGTTTTTGGATCCCGAACTCATGTCAGCGTAATGCTCTGTGGTCTCTGGGTTTGCGCGACCGGAATATGCCGCTGCAATATCGTCGAAAACTCTTCCATAAAGGTGTCATATCGAATCTCAAGCCGGTTGACCTTATCCGCGAATCGGTTGTAAGCAATAACCGCCGGTATCGCCGCAAAAAGACCCATGGCGGTCGCTATCAGTGCCTCGGCAATCCCCGGAGCCACCATCTGCAAAGTCGCGTGCTGTACATTTCCCAGGTTCTGGAATGCATGCATGATGCCCCATACGGTGCCGAACAAACCGACGTACGGACTCGTCGACCCGACCGTAGCCAGCATTTCCAGGTTATGTTCCAGGCGATCCACTTCACGCAGTTGAGAGACGCGCATCGCGCGGCGCGCACCTTCGATGATGTGAGACCTGTCGACGCCCTGCTGCTTTCTGAGGCGGCCGAATTCGCGAAAGCCGGACTCGAATATCCCGTCCATTCCGTGCGCACTATCTGGATTTGCACTGACCAGTTTGTAGATCGCATTCAGATCACCACCGGACCAAAAGCTACTTTCGAATTCGTCCGCCGAATCCTGAGCTTGGCGAATCATCTTTCTTTTCTTGAAGATGACTGCCCAGGAAAGAACGGACGCGATCAGGAGCATTATCATCACCATCTGCACGACCAGACTTGCCTGCAATACGAGATTGATCAGGGAAGTATCCATACCTATACATGCACCAGATTACAAACGGGTTCGGGCAATGCCCGGGGGCGAAAGCTGTCGGCGTCGAGGCAGGCGACACGAATTTCACCTTCGCACATGATTGCATTGTCCAACGTTTCCAGGCGCACAACCTGATTGAAAGTAAGGCTGGTTCGGGAACGGCGGACCGGTTCAGCTGTGACCTGCAGCCGGTCTTCAAGACGCGCCGGCCGTACGAATTGTACGTTAGCCGAAACGACAGCAAAAACAAGATGCTCAGTCTTCATAAGTTGAGTCTGATTGATACCGGCGGCGATCAACCATTCGGTGCGGGCGCGTTCGAAGAATTTCAAATAGTTGGCGTAGTAAACAACACCACCTGCATCGGTGTCCTCGTAGTAAACAGTAACCTTGAGGCTGAATGGCTGAGTCAAGTCGTTAACCCCGGGCAGCTTGTATGCCAGACACCCCGGTCTCGTGCAATAGATCTCATCGGAGATTATTTCTCCCGGAAAAGGGACATCGTCACTGTCTTCTGGTCCCGTTCCGGCATTTGAAGACCGAAGTGCTCATACGCTCTGCGCGCGGCGATGCGGCCGCGTGCCGTGCGCATCATGAACCCCTGTTGGATGAGAAAGGGTTCCAGGACATCTTCAATCGTGCCACGCTCTTCCCCAATTGCGGCTGCCAGGCTTTCGACACCAACCGGGCCGCCATCGAATTTGTCGATGATGGCCGATAAGAGTTTGCGATCCATTGCGTCAAATCCCTCGGGATCAACCTCCAGCATTTCCATCGCCGATCGGGCCACAACCGCGGTTATCACACCATCTGCCTCGACTTCCGCGTAATCCCTGACGCGCCGTAGCAGTCTGTTGGCAATTCTGGGTGTGCCGCGGGACCGGGAAGCGATTTCATGTGCACCTGCCGCCTCGATCCCGAGATTCAGAATATCGGCCGACCGGATCACGATCTGACTTAGTTCATCGACGCTGTAAAACTCCAGCCGCAGCACGATTCCAAATCTGTCACGCAACGGCGACGTCAGCAGACCGGCGCGTGTCGTAGCGCCGATCAGCGTAAACGGCGGCAGCTCCAGCTGGATAGACCTCGCCCCGGGGCCTTCTCCGATCATAATGTCGAGGCGGAATTCCTCCATCGCGGGATACATGACCTCTTCGACGACCGGGCTCAGGCGATGAATCTCATCGATAAACAATACGCCGTTGGTGTCCAGATTGGTGGTCAGGGCTGCGAGGTCACCCGCTCGTTCGAGTACCGGTCCGGAAGTCTGCTTAAGGCCAACGGCAAGTTCATGGGCAACTATGTGTGCCAGGGTCGTCTTGCCAAGGCCGGGCGGTCCGTAGATAAGGACATGATCTAACGCTTCGGCGCGTTTTTTTGCGGCCAAAACAAAAACCCGCATCTGCTCTTTGACCGCCGTCTGGCCGACGTACTCATCGAGGCTGCGTGGTCGGATCGCACGATCCAGCGCCTCTTCTTCGCTCCCGTTGCCCGGGGTTATCAATCGATCCTGTTCCAACATCGTCTGCGGCCTACTGCGTCCCGGCGTCCTGCAATGCGCGGCGTATGATTTCCTCAACGCTCAGCTTCCGGGTTTCAATCATGTTCAGCATTCGTGTTACTTCAGCACCCTTGTAGCCCAATGCTACCAGAGCGCTAAACGCTTCACCTTCCGGGCTGACACGGGCCGGAGCGGCGGCTGTCGCAGAGACCGCCACAAGCACGCTATCGGGGATCCGGTCCCGCATCTCGACCATCAGCCGCTCGGCGGTTTTCTTCCCGACACCCGGCACCCGGGTCAGGGTGGCACTGTCTTCTTCCTGCACGCACCGGACGAATCCTTCCACGGTGATCCCGGACAGTATGGCCAGCGCCATACGCCCGCCGACACCGGATATGCGAATCAGCTGCCGGAACAGCGCGCGCTCGGCCTCGCTGGCAAAACCGTAGAGCGTGTGTGCGTCATCCCGAATGGCCAGATGCGTAAACAAATGCAATTCCTGGCCAAGGTCCGGCAATGCGTAAAACGTGGACATTGGCGCTTCCAGCTCATACCCGACGCCACCTACTTCAATGACCAGCTGCGGCGGAGACTTTTGTGTCAGCCGGCCCTTGAGGTATCCGATCATCGTTAGTTTCCGATCGCCCTTGCCGCCTGCAACGACGGCGCACTGCGTCGGCCGGCACGGCAAAGAGCGACGGCAAGCGCGTCAGCGGCGTCGGCCTGAAGATCGCCCTCAAGTGACAACATTATCTTGACCATGTGTTGTACCTGAGATTTTTCCGCACCGCCTCGTCCAACGACAGCCAGTTTGATTTCCCTGGGCGCAAATTCAAACACCGGAATATCCTGCGGAAAACTGGCGCACAAAGCGGCCGCGCGTGCCTGACCAAGTTTTAATGCACTGTCAGCGTTGCGGTGTACAAACACGCGCTCGATTGCAATTTCCTCCGGCTTATGCTCACGCACGAGCAAATGAACCGAATCAAAGATTTCACGCATTCGACTCATCATGTCGTTGTATTGCATTCTGATGCAGCCGCTGACGACATACGCACAGCGATCGGGTCTTGCAGAAACTTCAATGACGCCAAACCCCGTGATTCGCGATCCGGGGTCGATGCCAAGTATGCGTGTCGTCGATTCCATCATGGTTGCCGGGGAAGTCACCGCCTTATTTTTAGCAATTCCAAATCAAAGCCTGGCAAGGATGTCGTCCGGAATGTCTGCGTTGGAATATACCCGCTGTACGTCATCCAGATCCTCCAGCGATTCCAGCAGTCGTATCATCGAAGCCGCATCACTTTCGCCGAGAACCATTGAGGTTGCGGCGCGCATTGTAATTTCCGCTGATTCCGGCTCAAACCCGGCCTGCGCCATCGCATCCCGCACTGATTCAAACTCCGCCGGATCTGTTACGACGTCAACAGATGTATCCTCATTGGTCAGTATGTCTTCCGCCCCGGCCTCCGCGGCCGCCCCCATGATCGCATCCTCGCTGCTGCCTGGCGGATACGCAAGAACCCCAACGTGATTGAAAATATAAGCAACCGAGCCGTCGGCCCCGAGGTTGCCGCCAAATTTGGTAAACGCGTGACGTATGTCCGCTACGGTACGATTCCGGTTGTCCGTCATACAATCGACCATTACTGCCACACCGCCAGGACCATATCCTTCGTAACGTATTTCCTCGTAGTTCGCCCCGTCGAGTTCGCCGGCCCCGCGCCTGATTGCCCGTTCGATGTTGTCCTTGGGCATGCTCGATGCCCGCGCCTTGTCGACCGCGATACGAAGACGCGAGTTAGCCGTTTCATCCGATCCGCCGAAACGCGTCGCGACCGTAATCTCCCGGATCAGTTTGCTGAAAAGCTTGCCTCGTTTCTTATCCTGGGCACCTTTTCGGTGCTGGATGTTTGCCCATTTGCTATGACCCGCCATGACTACTCACTACTTCAAAGCGTTAACAGGACGGTGACATTCAAAACCTGAGACGAAAACCAACGTTAAGACCGGAATCCAACGTGACTCCTGATGCCTGCTCGAAATCGGCGGAGATATCTCGATAGCCCACATAGACTGTCGCATCCCGCAGAATGTTGTAACCGAGCCAGGCGCCAAACTCGAGGTACCCTTCGGCATCGCCGCCGGAAAGAATTTCAGGCGCAAAATAAAGATCGCCGCCGAATCCAATCCGGTTATGCGCCGTCAGCGTGTAATTAAAAAAGCCGCCCAGAGCAAGCGCGTAGCCGTCCGCATTGGCGACATCTGAATTCAGATAGAGCAGGCGACCACCAACAGCAGCTAGCACCGGCTGTTTGCCCGTGGAGGCCTCACCAACCAGATGCAGACCGATATGCCCGACATCGCCACGGTCCTGTTCGTAGAGCCAACCGCCGTCGACCCGGAATTTCGATTCCGACAACTGGCCGGCGATGATCACGCGAATGGCATCGGTGTTCAGATTGATATCGAATTCCCCGCCGACCGCCAGCGCGGGTACTGTTGTCAGGGTCAACAACAGGATCAGGCTGTAACGCACGCGACTCTGCTCCGTGTCCGTTCCCAAGTCCTTAACGCACCCCAGGATTTGCGTATCATAGCGGCAATCAACGCTGAGAACATCTGGTCCGGCCCGGCCGCCGGCGATCATGATAACCACCTCTGACAACTCAACGGGCGGCGGAGAAGCCGGTGATGCCACGGCCCTGATCCGTTTTCTGAACCATATCGATCAGGAATCGCCAGACGCACGGCTTGCCGAAGCTTGCCGGCGCGCCCGCAATGTAGCCGGCATCGTCGGCGACCTCGGTGTGGACCAGGAAATCGTCGGCGCCACAGCAGCGGCCGAACTGGTGGAAAAAGGCGATCTGGACTGGAAGACCATCGAACAGGGGCTGGGTAAGACGATCGCACTGCGGGCACGGGAGCTTATTCGCCTTGGGCAGTTTGGACTGCCGGCGTCGTGGGATCCCGACAAAAGTCTTTCGGCACGTCAGGCTGAAGCACTGCGGCAAATGCTGCTGGCGGTAGTTGCGGACGTAAGGCTCGTCGTTGCGCGTCTCGCCCAGCAACTGGAGCGACTCAGAAACCTTAAGACAGCGCCCGACGAAAGGCAACGGCAAGCCGCCATCGAAACGCGGGAGATCTATGCGCCGCTTGCAAGCCGATTGGGTATCTGGCAACTGAAATGGGAGCTCGAGGATCTTGCTTTCCGGTTTCTTGAACCGGACATCTACCTCAGGATTGCCCGCTCACTGAAAGAAACTCGCAGCGCGCGTCAGGACCGTGTGGAAACATTTAAGCGCATACTGACAGAGAAACTCGATCGCGCAGATATAACCGCGGAAATCCAGGGGCGTCCGAAACATATTTACAGCATCTGGCGAAAAATGGCCCGGAAGCAGGTCGAGTTCGAGCGGCTTTTTGACATTCATGCCGTGCGCGTGCTCGTCGACTCAGTATCCGACTGTTATGCGGCCTTAGGGATAGTCCACAGCACCTGGCCATATATTTCGGGCGAGTTTGACGACTATATTGCCACCCCGAAAGACAATCTCTATCGATCGTTGCATACGGCAGTTATTGGTCCTGACAGCAAACCGTTTGAGATCCAGATTCGCACGCGTGACATGCACGAAAATGCGGAACTTGGTGTTGCCGCACACTGGCAGTACAAGGAAGGCGGCAAATCAACTTCAGCATTTGATCAGAAGATCGGTTGGTTGCGTCGAATTCTGGAGCCTGCAGAAAGCGGCGAGTCTGAACAGGACTTTCTCGACCGTGTCAAATCGGGACTGTTCGAAGATCGGGTATACGCAATCAGCCCCGCCGGTGACGTGATTGATCTACCGCAGGGATCAACCCCGATAGACTTTGCATATCACGTTCACACCGATATCGGTCACCAGTGCCGTGGCGCAAAGGTCAACGGAAAAATGGTCCCGCTGAATTACAGAATCGCAAATGGAGACCAGCTGGACATTATCACGGCTCGAAACGCGCGTCCGAGTCGCGACTGGTTGACTCCGCAACTGGGTTATCTCGCTTCCTCCCGCAGCCGCGCCAAGGTCAGGAATTATTTCCGAGGCCAGGATCGTGAGCAGAATCGAAAGCAGGGTCGCAACATGCTCGAGCGCGAGTTGCATCGTCTTGGATCGAAGACGATGTCGATCGCTGATCTCGCCGCACTGGTCGGACGGAATGATTCTGATGATCTATACCGGGCTATAGGTGAGGGTGAGGTCACACTGGCGGCTGTCGCTTCGGCCCTGCAGCGCGAATCGTCGGATCACGGCTTCACGGCTGCGCAACCGCCGGCCCGGTCCAGGCTGGCGCCGGCTGAAGCTGGCGGTCGTGTGTCAGTTCGTGGTGTTGCCAACCTGTTAACGCACTTTGCGCGTTGCTGCGGTCCGGTGCCACCGGAACCGGTTGCCGGCTATATCACGGTTGGCCGCGGAGTGACGATTCACCGGGCAGACTGCCCCAACCTGCTCCGTCTCCGACGTCAGAATCCCGAGCGCCTGATCGACATCGACTGGGCGACCAGTGAATCCGATACCTATCCGGTCGATGTTGCAATCGAAGCGCATGATCGCCACGGACTGGTTGGTGACATTTCAACTCTTCTCGCCGACGAAAAAATCAATATTCTCGGTCTGACGACCCGAACAGACAAGAACACGAACATGGCGGACATCGATCTCAGTGTCGAAGTGAACGGTCTCGATGAACTCAGCCGGCTGTTGCATCGGCTCAGCAGTCTGCCAAATGTCATAAACGTCCGGCGGAAAATTTGAGGCTCGAACGCGTCACAGACTGAGGACTGAAGACTTTCAACTTATTCTCTACTTGTTGATGGCGTGCAATGCCCGGTTATCAACCGCCAGCGCAGCTTCATGGAAAGCCTCTGACAGTGTTGGATGCGCGTGTACGGTCCGCTGAATATCTTCCGTGCTGGCTGAATACTCCATGGCAAGCACGGCTTCGGCAATCAACTCGCCCGCATACGGACCAATAATGTGAACCCCGAGTATGGCGTCGTCGTCCGTTGCAGAGACGACCTTGACCATGCCAGCAGTCTGCTCCATTGCCTTGGCACGGCCGTTGGCTGCAAACGAAAACGTGCCGGTTTTATAACTGATGCCCGCCGCCTTGACTTCCTGCTCGGTCTTGCCGACCCATGCAATCTCCGGTGCCGTATATATTACGGACGGGATCGCAACGTAATTTACTTCCGCAACTTCACCGGCAATCAGATCGGCCACCATCACACCCTCTTCTGACCCCTTGTGAGCAAGCATCGGGCCGCGCACGACGTCACCGATAGCCCAAACGTTTTCGACGCCGGTTCGACATTCCTCGTCGACCTTGATGAAGCCGCGGTCATCCAATTCGATACTGCTAGTCTCACCCAACAGCCCGTCCGTATGCGGCCGGCGTCCGATCGCTACGATCAATTTGTCGACCGATATTTCGTTTTTACCTTTGCTGTCCTCGTAAGTGACGTTGACGCCTTTCTTACCGATCGCTGCGCCGGTGACTTTGGCACCCAATTGGATATTCAGACCCTGTTTTTTAAACTGACGCATAGCATCTTTTGCAATCTGGTGATCCGCAAAGAACAGAAACTCTTGCATCGCTTCGAGAACGGTCACCTCGGCACCAAGACGTTGCCAGACACTGCCAAGCTCGAGTCCTATGACGCCCGCGCCGATCACCCCCAGCCGCTGGGGCACGGTATTAAATTCCAGGGCACCCCAGGAATCGACAATGCGATCGTTGTCGAACGGGCAGGACTTGAGTTCAAGCGGCGTCGATCCCGATGCCAGGACAACATGTCGGGCCGACAATGTCTCTTCTTTGCCTTCGTGCGGGACGAACTGAACCTTGCCGCCACCAAGGAAGCGCCCATGACCTTCCAGACCGGTCACCTTGTTCGCCTTGAACAGAGCTTTGACACCGCCGGTAAGTTGTTTGACGATCCCGGCCTTGCGCGCCTGCATTCGATCGAGATCGAGATCCAGGCTCCCGATCCGGATGCCGTGGGCTTCGAATTCGACCTGGGCGCGATGATAAAGCTCGGATGACTCGAGCAAAGCTTTCGACGGTATACAGCCCGCATTGAGGCAGGTACCGCCGAACGCATAGGAGCCGTCGTGGTTTATCCACTCATCAATGCATGCCGTCGATAATCCATTCTGTGCAGCCTTGATCGCGGCCACATAGCCAGCCGGTCCACCACCGATAACCACGACATCAAAGTTTTTGCTCATGTTCTGATCCCTAAGCTAGGCCAAAAATGAAAAGCCTGCCCGAAAGCCGGGCAGGCTGGAATGTTACGAATGAATTCCTATAGTTGTATAAGCAGTCGGGCCGGGTCCTCCAGCATTTCCTTTACTGTGACGAGAAACAGTACGGCCTCACGTCCATCGATGATCCTGTGATCATAAGTCAGGGCGATGTACATCATCGGACGCACCACGACTTCACCATCGAGCACCACCGGGCGCTCCTGGATCTTATGCATGCCAAGAATTGCGCTTTGCGGCGGATTGATTATCGGCGTGGACATCAGTGAGCCAAAAACACCGCCGTTAGTGATCGTAAACGTGCCGCCAGTCAGCTCGTCAATCGTCAGATTACCGTCGCGGGCGCGCGTCGCGTAGTCGACGATCGCCAGCTCGATATCTGCAAAGCTTTTTAAGTCCGCGTCTCTGAGCACAGGCACCACAAGACCACGTGGTGTCGATACAGCTATCCCAATATCGTGGTAATCGTGATAGATGATGTCGTCAGCTTCCACGGAAGCGTTTACGGCCGGAAACTTCCTGAGCGCTTCAATCGAAGCCTTGATGAAGAATGACATGTAACCCAGTCGCGTGCCGTATTCTTTCTCAAACTGGTCCCGGTAGCGGCGTCGAATCTGCATGACTTCCTGCAAATCCACTTCATTGAACGATGTCAGCATTGCCGCTGTACGTTTGGCTTCTACCATTCGCTCCGCGATGCGCGCTCGCAGACGCGTCATGGGAACGCGCTTTTCGTGACGGCCAGCCGATGCGCTTTCCGGTAGCTGTGACGGTGTCGTCACCGGTCGGGGTGGTGCGGGCTGAGGTTGTGGCAAGTCACGGCCCTTGAGGTATTCCATTACGTCAGTCTTGGTAATCCGACCGTCTTTCCCGGTTCCGGCAACTTGTCCGGGATCGATGCCATGCTCTTCGATCACTCGACGAACCGATGGACTCAGCTTCAACGCGGCAGCCGGCGGAGACTCAGTCGCGCTAACCGGCTCAGGCTGCGTTCCGCCGTTACCGGTGGCGGCCGGCGCCTTACCCTCCTCCAGGATCGCCAGCAGTTCACCGCCGGTCACCGTGGCCCCGTCCCCGATGCGAATTTCTTTCAACACGCCATCCGTCGGCGCAGGGACCTCCAGCACGACCTTATCTGTCTCGAGGTCGACCAGGTTTTCATCACGAGATACCGTGTCACCCGGCGCCTTGTGCCAGGCAACCAGCGTCGCGTCAGCCACCGATTCCGGCAGTTGAGGTACCTTGACTTCTATCGTCATCTTTTCTGCCTGACAGTCGTCGTACCTGTCTCCTTGTCCGCTGGCACCATGGCGTTCGCTGAACCAAGTGCCGACGCAACAAGTTCCTGTTGTTGCTCGACGTGTAATCGATAATAGCCTGATGCCGGCGCCGCCGCGCCCTCTCTTCCCGCATAGTGCAATTCGTGCCGGGGCTGCAGCGGTTCCACGAGGCGATGTCGGATCTGGTACCAGGCCCCCTGATTCTGCGGCTCCTCCTGGCACCACACGATTTCGCGCGCGCTATCGTGCTTGCGAATGACACTGGTGTACTCTTCGTCGGGGAACGGGTATAGCTGCTCAATCCTCACGATGGCAATGTCGTCTCTGTTTCCGGCTCGACGAGCTTGTAGCAGATCGTAGTACACCTTCCCGCTACAGAACACGATACGGCTAACCTTTGACGGTTTTATGTCATCGATTTCCAGAATTACCGGCTCGAATTGCCCGTCCGTTATGTCGCTCAAAGAGGACGTCGACTGCCGGTGCCGCAGGAGACTCTTGGGCGTCATCACAACAAGCGGTTTTCTGTACGAGCGCAGCATCTGTCGTCGCAGCATGTGAAACATCTGGGCCGGAGTTGACGGTACGCAGACCTGAATATTGTGCTCGGCGGAGAGTTGCAGGAAACGCTCCAGCCGCGCCGACGAGTGTTCAGGGCCCTGACCTTCATAGCCATGCGGGAGAAACAGGGTCAGGCCACAGAGTCGCCCCCACTTCGCCTCCCCCGAACTGATGAATTGGTCGATCACAACCTGTGCGCCGTTACAGAAATCCCCGAATTGGGCTTCCCAGATTATCAGAGAGTTGGGCTCCGCCGTCGCATAGCCATACTCGAAACCCAAAACCGCTTCTTCGGACAGCAGCGAATCGATGATCGTGACTTCGGGCTGATCGCCAAACAAATGGGCCAGCGGGATGTACGTTGAGGCATCGTTTTGATTGTGCAACACCGCGTGTCGGTGAAAGAACGTGCCGCGTGCGCTGTCCTGTCCGCTCAGCCGGATTGCATAGCCATCCTCGACCAGACTGGCATAGGCCAGGATCTCGGCGAAGCCCCAGTCCAGCGGCACCTCACCTGCCGCCATTTTTTCTCGGTCCGCGAGTATCCGTCCGACGCGCGAGTGCACATCAAACCCATCGGGTCGATGATTGCTCAGCGCAGCCAGTTTGCGGAGCCGCTTGAGCGGGATTTGTGTCCTGACCTGTTGCCGCCAGTCGTCACTCCGATAAGCGGCCCAGTCGACGGAGTAGGCGTTGCCCGTCAAGGTACGGACGGAGTCATGGTGCACGACTATTCCTGCATCGAGCCCGGCCCGGTATTCGTCTACCATGTCCCGCACGTCCTGCTCCGTGACAATGTTTGCATCCGTCAACGAGCGCGCGTAGATCTCGCGCGTCGTCGGATGCTTTTTGATGCTGCCATACATCAACGGTTGCGTAGCAGCTGGTTCATCCGCCTCGTTATGTCCATGCCTCCGGTAACAAACGAGATCGACGAAGACGTCCTTACCGAACCTGAGCCGGTAGTCAAGCGCCAGGCGTGTCACGAAGACTACGGCTTCCGGGTTGTCAGCATTAACGTGAAAAACCGGGGCCTCGAGTATCTTGGCCACATCGCTGCAATACGGTGTTGATCGCGCATCGGTCGGCTCGCTAGTCGTGAAACCGATCTGATTGTTGACGATGACATGCACCGTGCCACCGGTGGTATAGCCCCGCGCCTGCGACAGTTGCAGCGTCTCCATCACCACGCCCTGCCCGGCAAATGATGCATCACCGTGGATCAATACCGGCAAAACCTGCTTTCTGGCCATATCGTTGCGGCGTTGTTGTCGCGCTCGCACCGATCCCTCAACCACCGGATTGACAATCTCCAGGTGTGACGGATTGAAAGCGAGCGCCACGTGAACGTTTCCGCCCGGCGTGTCGATATCGGCCGAAAAACCGAGGTGATATTTGACATCACCGGAGCCACGGATCTCTTTCAGGTCATAGAGACCTTCAAATTCAGAGAACAGCTCTGCGGGAGGCTTACCGAGGACGTTTACGAGAACGTTGATCCGGCCCCGGTGCGCCATGCCGATAATGATTTCCTCGACGCCCTCCGTGCCGCCACGCAGGATAAGATCATCGAGCAGCGGGATGAGGCTCTCGCTGCCTTCCAGCGAAAATCTTTTCTGTCCGACGTACCGTGTGTGCAAATAACGCTCGATACCCTCGGCACCGGTCAGCTGACGCAGCAGTGTCCGCTTTTGGTCCGGTGACAACAGGTCGCGAACTGCCCCGGTTTCAAACCTTTGTTGCAGCCAGGTTCTTTCCGCGGTATCGGAGATATGAGCGAGTTCCGCTGCCACGGTGCCACAGTAGATCCGTTCAAGCAGATCCAGCATCGCGGCGAGGCTCAGCCTGTCCGTCCCCGCCAGTTGGGCGGTCACAAACTGGGTCGACCGGTCGGCGTCGGTGAGGCCAAAGTACTCAGGAGCAAGGTCTTCCGGCGCGGGAACATGGCTCAGGCCCAGAGGGTCAAGCCGCGCCAGCTGGTCGCCATGAATCCGGTACGCCTCGATGAGCCTGAGGACCGCAGCCTGCTTTTGCTCGACAGCCTCTTCCGAGACGGTTGCAGTGACAAGCCTGCGACCTGCGCGGGCCCTGGCGCGAAACTGTTCCTGTATAGGCCCGCGCGGGATTTCACCATCGGCGCCGTTGGTGATGCGCTCGAACCAGGTCTTCAGTGACGGTTCAACAGAGTTCGGATCGGCCAGAAACTGCTCATAAAAATACTCGACAAACGGCGCATTCGCTCCAAACAGGGGCGACAATTCATACTGTTCTTTCAAAGACTTAGACATGATTTCGAGAAATCACTCGA
>CAZJFQ010000017.1:0-16023 GCA_964545335.1 uncultured Gammaproteobacteria bacterium
TATCCGAGATGATCCCAATGCGCCATATAGACAAGAATCTCATCCGGACGTTGGCTGCCCGGCAGCCAACCGGCGACGTTGTAGGACGTGGATTCTTTGAGGTCGTTGACAACGCCGGCGCTGGCATTCGCGCCGAGCGCGACTGGCTCAAAATCACGCGCCGCCGCGGCCTGACGCAATGCTGCAAGATCCTGCCCGGCCAGGTTGAACACCGCCTCGGCTGACTCGCCGGTAAGCCATCCTTCTATCGGTATCTTCGGCGCGTCACCGGCCTCGGATGTCAGATGAAACTGGGTGCCGCTCCAGCTGTTCGCAACCACATCCCAGCCGTAACCGGCAGCGTCGGTTTCATGAATGATTAACGCGCCGCTGGCACCCTGCCGTGCCGCCTCCTCGTACTTGTATGTCCATCTACCGTAGTAGGTCATCGTCCGGCCCCGGAAAAGTCCGTTGTCACCGGTTGCGAAGCCCGGATCATTGACCAGAATTACGGCAGTCTTGCCCGTCATGTCCAGACCGGCGTAGTCATTCCAGTCGTACTCCGGGGCCACGACGCCGTAACCGACAAAGACCAGTTCACTGTCGACGATGTCCGCTGTCTGCATAACGCGCCGCGTACCGATCACCATGTCTTGCCGGTATTCCAGATCGAGGGTCTCGCCGCTACGCGAAATCTCGAGGCTTGCGTCCGGTCGCGCTGTAATGCCCACCAGGGACACCGGTTGCAGATAGCTTTCACCGACCGTCGGCTGCAACCCAATGCGTGCAAACTGCGCCGTCAGATACTCAATAGTCTTTTGTTCACCGGCACTTGCCGGCAGCCGGCCTTCGAACTCATCGGAAGCCAGGGTCTCAACGTGCCTCGCGAAATCCTCAGCGGTTATCGCTACCGAGAACTCGTGGCTGCGATCGGTATCACCACAACCGGCAAGCAACAGCAGGATGCCGGGAAAAACAAGTCTCCTGTTCATATATATTCCTTATCACGTAACCGGTTACGGCGCCCCGCGGCCGTGAGTCCCAAAGCCAAGCATAATCGGGCCGGCCAAACACTGCCAGCCGTGAAGAAAAATCTCCGTTTCTTCTTTTTTTTCAGGTAGTAACCAGATCTTCGAAGATCTGACATCAAGTCAGATGATCACCTTTGGCCGTACGACCGGCTGCGTGCCATGCCACCCGCAGGTGAGGTCAATCGGAGTGGTGGATACTAAGACAGCCAGCCGACGACTGCCCGATTCATTATTATTCATCTTCGCCGGGCGACTGCTCGTCAACCGGCAACGGCTTGTCGGAGCTGAATCGGGTCGTCCTGATAGGAATCGGGTGATTTAGCGTCAGGTTGACCCTTGCTTGCGGTGGATTTATCCAGATCAGGTCAACGCGTTGACTATCGGGGTACAGATCATAGGCCTGCTCGATCTTTGCCATGTCATAGGTTCTGGCCAGGTCTTCCCGCTCCTCCAGCCGGGAGTCACTGACCATCTGATTAGACGAGCACGCTGCTGTCATCCCGCACAGTGCCAGGATCATCGCCACCAAAACATGACTTTTCGACTTTAAAATCAATGTATTAAGTAACATATTTAAGTGTCTGCATTAGATGTTGCCGCCGCTCGCGTTACCCTCTCATCGAGCCGGTTGCGCATGACATCAAGCTCTGATTTTACCTCACTCATCAGCGCCCGAAGCTGCGGCAAGTCCATATTATCGCGAATGACGGGCATGTTGACCGTGAACCAGTAGTGCTTCCAACCCGCGGTGACAGCACGGGATAACGCCTCGTAGGCTTCCTCATCGCGGTCCTGGGCGAGGAGTACCATGGCCCGCGCCGCAGCGAAATCCGGTCGCGCCCAGCCGTCTCCGGTGGCTCGTGCCAATCGATCGAGGCTCTGTTGCCACAAACGCTCGGCTTCAGCAACCCGCCCGGTTTGCTCGTACGCGTAGGCAAGGCTGCTCAACAGGAACGTCATCTCGGCCGGGTCCGCATGCAATCCAGGCTCGGAAAGCAGTGCGCGCTCAAGCATTGCTGCACCTTCATCAAAGTCGCCAAGCATTACGCGCGCGACTCCCGGCCAGATCAACGCTAATCGCTCCTTGTAGTTCAGTTCTGCAGTTTTCCAGTCGCCGATGGATTTCAGCGTACCGTCGGTTACGCTGCCGACTGCCGCCATGTCGCCCATCATGAAATAACCATAGGCTGCCATATTCGCCAGCTCATAGTTGTCCGGAGATTCAGTCAACAGCGCGTCTATCAACGAACGCGCCCGCTCAAAATCACCGAGTGCAGCATAGCTCATTGCCGTAAACCCGCGGGCATAAGCGGAATAGTCCTCGTCGTCGTCCTCAATCCCGTCGAGCAGGCGGATGGTCTCGTCGAACTTGCCGTAATTGAACGTCAGCTTCGCCAGTGCGAAATAACCGCGGGCTGATCCCGGCTGCTGTTCTATGACCTTCTGAATCCGCGCTGCAGCGTCCTCAAACCGTCCCATGTTACCCAGCGCATCCGCCAGATTCTGGTTGATTACCGGGTGCAACGGGTCGAGTTCTTTCGCTGCCTTGAACTCGCGATAAGCCGACTGTAATCCGGCGTCTTTCTGTAACGCGAGACCCAACCACATATGCGCCATGGAATACTGCGGGTTGAGGCTGATCGATTTGCGCAATGCCAGTTCCGCAGCAACCAGTTCGCCCAGGTGCAGGCGCAACAGGCCCATCGAGGCGTAGGCTTCTGCGAGTTCGTCGTTCAGATAAAGCGCACGGGCAATAGCCGGCTCAGCGTTATCGGTCACCTCATCATGATCGAAGCCGGCATACTCCGCCAGCAACAGATACGTATCTGCGATACCGGTATAGGCCAGTGCAAATTCGTCATCAAGAGCTATCGCCTGTTCGAACATATCGAGCGCTCTTTCCAGACTGTCGGGTGTACGCTGGTGCCAGTTGTGACGCCCGAGCAGATAGAGCTCATAGGCCCTGATATCCGACGTCGGTGCTGTCGCAATAGCAACTTCTTTGCCGCCGCCAAGTTTGAGCTCCAGCGCAGCGACGATTTGCTTGGCGATATCGTTCTGGATTGCAAAAATATCATCGAGCGGGCGATCAAAGGTTTCCGACCAGAGGTGAAAACCGGAATCGACGTCGATCAACTGAGCGGTTATCCGAACCCGGTTGCCCGACTTTCGGACGCTGCCCTCTAGCACCGTGTCGACATTGAGTTCACGGCCGATGGTCCGGATACCGACATCCTTGTCCTTGAATGCAAACGAAGACGTTCGGGCTGCGACCCGCAGGCCATCGACCCGGACCAAAGCATTCAGCAATTCTTCCGACATCCCGTCGCTGAAATACTCGGCATCGTTTTTTTCGCTGAGATCGACGAACGGGAGGACAGCAATCGAGGTAATTTCAGTTGCGGATTCGCTGGTTCCCGGACTGAAAAACTGCCAGGCAATGATGCTAACCAATACCGCGATGACTGCAAAATCGATCCGCCGCCCGGATCTCGGTGCGTCCGTCTTGAGCTCGTCATCCGTGGCAGAGCCCGTCCGGACGACACCCTCGGGCGTTACGTCATAGGCCCAGGCCAAAAAAAGAGCAACAGGCAAACCGAGCAGGACCAGATAAATAACGAGTCGTTGAGACCAGTCCGGCAGAAATAGCGCTGGGGCTACGATCGACGATATCTCGACAACCGCCCAGGACAGTACGCCATAGGCTGCCGCTACGCGAAATACGCGACGCCGCTTCAGCTCCCGGAAGGTCCGGGTCAGAAAGGAGTTCTCGTTGCCCATCGTGTCTGGCGCGCCATTCAGATCCGCCTCTGCATGCGGGCCTGTAGTTTATCATGTGTCCCGTAATCAACCGCCCCGGGGGTATATGCCAGGTCGGCGCTATAGTGTTATAGAGGGGTCGCAGGCAAGACAGTTCCCGTCAGTCGCGGATTGTTGACGACGACCGGGGCCGTACGTAACCTCTCTTAAAATAATAACGTAAAGTGGAGATCATCCATGCCGCTGAAAGTGACCTTCGAACTGGGAGATTCCGATCTCAAGCACTTCCAGCTGATCATGCGGGAAGCCCGGGACGCCGCCAAAAACCTGTCTCAAGACGAGATCCTTACGGCCGCACGATCACTATTGGATGAAGTCCGTACCACATCCGTGCCGGAGTTTATTCAGGGGCGGCTGATCAAGATCGAGACCATGATCAACATGGTCGTCGACGATGAATGGGAATTACCCGGCGGCGAAACCGCGCGGGTTCTCAACGCCCTCGCCTACTTTACGGAGCCTGAAGATCTGATTCCGGATCACATCCCGGGACTCGGCTTTCTCGACGACGCCATCATGGTCGAACTCGTCGTCCGGGAACTGAAGCACGAGATCGAAGCCTATGAGGATTTTTGCGCCTATCGGGAGCGTGAAGAGAAGCGACGCAAAGTTTCGGGCAAAGGCGATGTTACCCGCGAAGAGTGGCTAAGATCACGCAGGACCGAATTGCAGTCAAGAATGAGACGTCGGCGACGCCGGGACCGCGGCGCGCGGCGGCGGCGCGGTGGCAAATCGTCACCATTCTCAATCCTGCCGAGCTAGTGGCCTGAGAAAAAGGCGCTAGGCACCCGGCGCTAGACACCAGGCTCTAGGCCCTAGGAAAACGGCGCCACAGGCGCCGCGTTTACTCTTTCACTTTTCACTTTTCACCGCGCAGCTCCTTCCCGCTTCCCGGTTATGTCAACTCGTCGGACCGGCGGCGAGTTCGCCACCGAGTCAGATTGATGAAACTGAGCGTGCGAACCGCGGTCATAATCGCAGAGATTGCCGCGTCGCGATCTTGCAGTTCGAATTCCGCCTCAGTCTGCCCAGACGCTCCATAATGAGAGCCAATAGCAGGATGACCACAACGAGTGCGTATATGATCGGAACCGCGCGACCCCACAGGATACTCGTGGGTCGGCCCGCGGTTATGTTTTTGGCTCCGAAGCCCCTCTTCCAGCCGTTATAATGAGCGAGACTGGGGTGAGGTCGGCCGCGATGTTAGGGTACGGGCTCTGGTCGCCGGCGTAGATGATTGGACAGTTTTGAGCAACGACAGACAGATATGACGCAGACAAGGGATACCTTTACGAATAGGACAGCCATGCTCCAGAGAACAACGCGACACCTCCTCATTATGTTGCTGGCCATCGTCGCCGGATCAGGATTAGCAACCTCGCTGGCGACGGCGCCGGAAACGGAGATCCTGGAGGCCAGTGCCCGGCACCGCCTGACTGCACAGTCCATCACCACGCTCTTTGAGGAGCGTCATTATCGGCGAACAACGATCGACAATGATGTCTCGTCGAGGATTTTCGATGCCTACCTCGAAGCTCTGGATCCGAACCGGCAATACCTGCTGGCAGCCGATGTGTCGGATTTTGAACATTACCGCTATGCACTGGACGACAGTGTCCGGCACGGCGATCTCGAACCGGTTTTCGATATGTTTAGGGTGCTCAGGGACCGAACGGTTGAACGCATGGAGCTCGCCAGAATCCAGCTGCAGGTCAAACCAGACTTCACGCTCGATGAATTGTTCGAATTTGATCGCCGTGAATCGCCTTGGGCCAGCGACCGGGATGAACTGAATGAGTGGTGGCGCCGGCGCGTGAAAAATGATGTTCTCAGCTTGCTTCTGAGTGACCGCTCTCTCGAGGACGCGGTCGACGTACTCGACAAGCGTTACCAGCAGGTCAATCGTCGAGTTGACCAGATCAACAGTGACGACGTTTTTGAAACATTCATGAACGCCTACTCCCACACGATGGATCCGCATTCAACCTACTTCTCGCCGCGTAACTCTGAGGAATACCGGATTCAGATGAGCCTGTCATATGAAGGAATCGGGGCGTCACTGCAGCTGCGCGATGATTACGTCACGGTACTCAGCATTATTCCCGGCGGACCGGCAGCCGTTTCCGGTAAACCACAGATTGACGACCGCATAACGGCGGTGGGTCAGGAAATCGGCGGCGAACTCGTCGATGTTGTGGGCTGGCGGCTCGACGATGTTGTCCAACTCATCCGCGGACCGGGCGGCAGTATCGTTCGACTGCAAATCCTCGCCGCCGGCGCAGCGCCCGGCTCCGAAGAGCAGGTGATTCACCTCGTGCGTGACAAGATAAAACTCGAAGCACAGGCGGCACAGAAGTCAACTGTCGAGGTCGCACGGGGCAGCGAAAAGATTACGATTGGCGTGATCGACGTCCCAAGTTTTTACCAGGATTTTGTCGCCCGGGCGCACGGCGACAAGAACTATACAAGTACCACTAATGACGTAAAACGCCTCATCGAAGAACTCAAAGCGGAAGGCCTCGACGGTCTCGTTATCGACCTTCGCGGCAACGGCGGTGGTCACCTGGACGAGGCAACCGATCTGACACGCCTGTTTATTGAAGACGGCCCGGTAGTGCAGCTTCGAACCCGGGATCGCAATAAAGAGCGCATCCGGACTTTCGGCGGTAGTCGTGACGAAACGGTCGTGTATTCGGGCCCGCTGGCCGTGCTGGTAAATCGGTACAGTGCCTCGGCCTCAGAAATCTTCGCGGCCGCTATTCAGGACTACGATCGCGGAGTTATCGTCGGACAACAGACCTATGGCAAAGGATCCGTACAGCACTTATTCCCACTGCGGCCAACACCAAAAAACGACCGTGGTGAATGGGGTCAGTTGACGCTTACCAGTGGCAAGTACTATCGGGTCACCGGTGAAAGTACACAGCACCGTGGAGTCCTCCCCGACATATTGTTGCCGTCTGCGGTCGACGCTTCCGAAATTGGCGAGAGTACCCGGGACAGTGCTCTGCCCTGGGATACTATCGATCCGGCACGTTTTGTCGCGGACGATTCGTTGGACCAGGCGATCGGCGCGCTGGTTGAAATGCATAGCCAGCGTACCGCTATCAGCCCGGACTACAGCTATCTCCTAAGCGATATCGAAGCTTATCAGGAGGTGCGATCCCGAGACTCCGTGTCCCTGAACCTCAACGAAAGGCGCGAGGAGCGGGACGCCTCCCGCCGCGGCCAGCTGCAACGGGAGAATTCGCGTCGCGCCGCCCATGGCCTGCCGCCGTTGGACTCGCTGGAGGAACTGGACGAAACCGAGTTGCCCGACGTGGTTTTGCAGGAAGCGGCCGAAATCGTTGGCGACATGGTCGAATTGGACGGCGAACCCACCGCAGATCTGAGCTCCACAGTCTCTCTGCAGCGCTAAGCACGCCCCTCTCAACATCCCCCGGCGACAAAACTGTAGCCAGGGGATGGTTGATTTAGGGTTGCAGCAGGGTTGCGTTTTACCAATGTAGTGTTATACTAGACTATAACACCAACAGACCCCGGCGGCCCCCGGAACCAAAGGGCCGGAAATCAAAACGAAGCACGCGTGAGGAGCCCTATGTACGCCAGACCCCTTTTTGTAACCGCTTTGTCCGCCGCAGCGGCCTCCGTCTTGCTCAGCGGCTGCGGCGTCGGTGAAGCGAAGGTTCTTGAAACCGCTGCGGAAGTCGCACCGATCCCGGTAGCCGTCGCTGAGGCAGAAATCCGCAGTATCGAGGCCCTCTACAGTGCCACTACTGCCCTGGAGGCCGACGCCGAGGCGCCGGCCGTGGCCCGGACCCAGGGCGAACTCATCCGGATCTACATTGAGGAAGGCGATTACGTTGAGGCCGGCCAGATCCTGGCCCGACTCGACGGTGCCCGCCAGCGTCTGGCTGTCGAGCAGGCCCGCGCCAATCGCAACAAAGTGCAGCAGGAATACGATCGTAATGTCGAGCTGCACCAGCGCGGACTGGTCAGCGCCGGCGCGTTTGAGAACATAAAGTACGAAGTCGATGCACTTCACGCCGCGTACGAGCTTGCCAGGCTGGATCTGAGCTACACCGAAATCCGTGCACCCATTTCGGGTGTGGTCTCGGAACGCCTGGTCAAGCTCGGCAATTCGGTCACTGACAATAACGTCCTGTTCCGGATCGCGGATCCGAATACGCTCGTCGCTCACGTGTACGTGCCGCAGCGGGAGCTGCACAAATTCCAGATCGATCAGCCGGCTATTCTGAACGCGGATGCGCTGCCCGGTGATTCATACGCCGGTCGAATACTTCGCATCAGCCCGACGGTCGACGCCAGCAACGGCACTTTCAAGGTCACGCTTGAAATCGCCGAACCTCAGCACTCGCTAATGCCCGGCATGTTTACGCGCGTTGGCATCGTTTATGACAGACATGACGACGCACTGACCGTACCGGCAGCAGCAATCCTGGACGAAGACTCGGTCAAATCGCTGTTCGTGGTCGAGGAAGGCGTCGCCAGAAGAGTCAACGTAGAAACCGGATTTACAACGGGTGATCGCATTGAAATACTGTCCGGTCTGGACTACAACGCGAAGGTCGTCGTTATCGGACAGAATGGTCTCAAAGACGGATCGCGCGTGATAGAGGCACAGGCAACCTCGATCTGACTTCGAACCACCACTGCATGAGGGGGGCTTGTTTGCCGCCCGGTGCACATGACAGGGCGCACACTTTCATGAACGACTACCACAGACTGCTCGCGATCGCGGCCGCACTCGTTTTGAGTGCCTGTGAGATGGGCAACGCCAACGACGATTCGGACGAGGACGAGACTCCCGCAGTCCCGGTGGAAACACAAGCCACGACGCGGGGTGACGTTTTTGCTGTCTATTCCGGCACCGCTGCGCTCGAGGTTGATGCTGAAGCGGAAGTGGTTGCCAAGGTTGCCGGTGAAATCCGGCAGATCCTGGTTGAAGAAGGCGACTTTGTCGAGGCTGGCCAGATCCTGGTCAAGCTGGATGGCGATCGCCTGCGACTCGAGGCCCAGGAGGCACGCGCCAACCTCCAGCGACTTGAGCAGGATTACAACCGCAATGTCGACCTGCACGAAAAGGGCCTGGTTAGCGCCGGCGCGTTTGAAAGCCTGAAATTTGAGATGGACGCCCTCAGGGCTGCCTATGACCGGGCTCGACTCGAACTCAGTTACACGGAAATTCGCTCGCCGATTCAGGGTGTAGTTGCCGAGCGCCATATCAAGATCGGCAACACACTCGAGGTCAATGCGCCGGTGTTTACGGTCACCGATTTCGACCCGTTGATTTCTTATCTGCACGTTCCAGAACGGCACTTCCGGCGTCTGGCTCCTGGTCAGGTCGCCATACTCGAAGTCGACGCCCTGCCCGACGCCCGGTTTCAAGGTACCGTCACACGCATCAGCCCCGTTGTCGATCCGGCGACCGGGACGTTCAAGGTGACTACCGAGGTTAGCGATGACACGACGCGACTGAAGCCCGGTATGTTTGCACGGATCAATATCGTGTATGCCTCGCATGAACAGGCGCTGCTCATTCCGAGGGTCGCCGTGGTTTCGGAAGATTCCACAGCGGCAGTTTTCGTTGTCGAGGACGGGGTCGCGCGTCGGCGTCCGGTTCGTACCGGTCTGGCGGCGGGCGCCGACATCGAGATCCTGGAAGGCCTGACGGACGCTGACAATGTTGTCGTTGTTGGTCAGACCGGTCTCAAGGACGGTACAGAAGTAGAGGCGGTCGGCGATTCGCCTCCCGACCGATTGGCGGGAGACACCACGACGTCTCCCTGACTGGGCTTGATTGGAACCGTCAAAGCGTTCCGTCTGTAACTAACTATCACGAACTAACTCATTACCTGCCCAGGCGAGGGAATCTTTCCATATGCGACTCGTAAATCTGGCCACGGAGAGACGTGTCACCATCGTGATGTTCACGATTGCCATCATTCTGTTTGGTTTCGTGTCTCTTTCGCGACTGAAAGTAAACCTGTTGCCTGATGTGAGCTATCCGACCCTGACTGTTCGCACCGAACTAACGGGTGCCGCACCACTCGAAGTCGAAAACCTGCTCAGCAAGCCGATCGAAGAATCGGTGGGGGTCATCAAGAATGTGCGTCAGGTTCGGTCGGTGTCCCGATCCGGTCAATCGGATGTCATTATCGAATTCCTGTGGGGCACCGACATGGACATGGCCGGGGTGGACGTCCGGGAAAAGACCGATGTGCTCGAACTCCCGCTCGAAGCGGCCCGCCCTCTCCTGCTGCGTTTCGATCCGTCTACTGAACCCATCATGCGCCTGGCGTTGCGCCAGACTGAGCCGGAAGACGATTCGGCAGATACGTCTGAAACACCGGAAGACAGGTTGAAACGCCTGCGTCGCTATGCGGAAGACGAACTCAAGATTGATCTCGAATCCGTTGAAGGGACGGCAGCGGTAAAGGTCAGCGGTGGCCTCGAAGACGAAATCCAGATCCTGGTCGATCAGGAAAAACTTGCGCAACTGAACCTGTCAATACAGACCGTTGCGCAACGTATCCGCGCCGAGAACGTTAATCTTTCCGGGGGCCGCCTCGAACAGGGCTCGCAACGTTTTCTAGTCAGAACGATTAACGAATTTCAGACGGTCGATGAAATTGCCAACTCGATCCTCGCAACGGTCGCAGGAAGAACCGTTTATCTGCGTGATGTTGCGCAGGTCACGCGCGGCTGGAAAGAGCGCGAAGCAATAACCCGGATCGATGGCGAAGAATCCGTCGAACTGGCCATCTACAAGGAAGGTGACGGGAACACGGTGCTCGTCGCTACGCGCATCCAGGCTGCGCTCGAGCGTATTCGTGAAGATGAGCTGCCGGAGAACATGGAGCTGACAACCGTATACGACCAGTCCAAATTCATCTCATCGGCTATTAATGAAGTTCTGTTCGCCGCCATTATCGGCGGCATCCTTGCGGTACTCGTTCTGTATTGTTTTCTGCGCGATGCCCGGGCGACGATCATCATCGGGCTCGCTATTCCCGTCTCCGTCGTTGGCACATTTTTGCTGATGTACAGCAGTGACATTACGCTCAATATCATGTCCCTGGGCGGCATTGCGCTCGCTATAGGCATGCTGGTCGACAACTCGATCGTCGTGCTCGAAAACATCGTACGCAAGAAAGAACAGGGCATGAGTATCCTCGATGCGGCACGCTCCGGAACCAGCGAAGTTTCGATGGCGGTAACTGCAGCGACACTGACTACCGTCGCAGTATTCTTTCCGATGGTTTTTATCAGCGGTATTGCCGGCCAGCTTTTCGGTGATCAGGCACTGACAGTCACATTTGCACTGCTATTTTCACTCCTGGTCGCTCTGACACTCATTCCAATGCTGGCCTCACTCGGTGCCGAGCATCGATTTCGTGACAGCCGGGACATTACGCCTCCGAGTCGTTTTACGCGCATCGTGTCGTACATCATGCGAATGTTTTTTGTGGTGGCACGACTTATTGGCATTGGATTGCGTTATCTCGTGTCGCCGCTCGTCTGGCTGGTGCAGCGGTTCTATACTTTTATCGCACGCGTATATCCGGGAGTACTCTCCTGGGCACTGACAAATCGATTAGTCGTACTGCTGGCGGCAGCAGCGATATTTGCTGCGACGATGATGCTAGTGCCACGGCTCGGTCAGGAATTGATCCCGCAGCTGGCCCAGGGCGAATTCAACGTCGAGTTGCGCCTCACGCCGGGCACACCGCTCCTGGAAACTGACCGTGCAGTCAGCATTGCCCAGGAAGCGGCGGCTGAACTGGGTACGGTTGCCCTGACCTACTCCGTTGCGGGTACCGGCAACCGTCTGGACGCCAATCCGGTTGACGCCGGTGAGCACACCGGTAGTCTGAATATCCGGCTGGTGCCCGGATCCGCCCGTCCACAGGAAAATGCAGCCATAGCCCACATGCGGGACAGACTACAGCGTGTTCCGGGGCTCCAGTATAAATTTTCGCGGCCGGCCCTGTTTACCTTCAGCACGCCACTGGAAATCGAGATTTCCGGGTATGACCTCGATCAATTGTCCGCCATAAATGACCGGATCCAAACCGAGATGGAGGCTTCGCCCCGATTTGCTGATATAAAAACCAGCGTCGAATCGGGCAATCCGGAAATCCAGGTCCTATTCGATCACGAGCGGGCTGCGAAACTCGGCCTGGTCGTGCGTGACATCGCGGATCGCGTAGTTGCCAACGTGCGTGGCGAAGTGGCCACACGATATACCTGGCGTGACAAGAAGATTGATGTCGTGGTGCGCAGCATCGACAGGCGCGAAGCTTCCATAGCGGACATCCGGAACCTGCTCGTAAATCCTGCCAGCGACCGGCCGATTCCCTTGTCTGCAATCGCCGACGTGACCATCGCGCAAGGCCCGGCTGAGATTCGTCGCATCGATCAGGAGCGCGTGGCAATCATTTCCGCTAGTCTCAATTATGGCGATCTTGCTACTGCGGTCGCTGAAGTCGAATCGATCATCGCGGGAATCCCTAGTCCGACCGGAATTACCGCCAGGGTTGCGGGCCAGAGTCAGGAAATGGAGGAGTCATTGATCTCCATGAAGTTTACCCTGGCCCTGGCCATCTTCCTCGTGTATCTGGTGATGGCTTCGCAGTTCGAATCCCTGATCCACCCGTTTGTCATCCTGTTTACGATTCCGCTCGCACTCGTAGGTGCTGTACTCGCCTTGTACATCACGGGCACAACGATCAATGTCGTAGCCTTTATCGGCGCCATCATGCTTGCGGGCATCGTCGTCAACAACGCCATTGTGCTGGTCGACCTGATCAACCAATTGCGTTCACAGGGTGTCGAGCGCAAGCAAGCCATTCTGGAAGCCGGCCATGCCCGTTTGCGACCGATTCTGATGACGACCATGACAACGGCACTGGGCCTCCTGCCAATGGCAGTCGGTTTTGGCGATGGCGCCGAAGTCCGGGCACCGATGGCGATTACGGTCATCGGTGGATTGATCGTGTCCACTTTTCTGACACTGATCGTGATTCCGGTTGTCTATTCACTGCTGGACCGTAAGAAGTGGAGTACGGCCGCGGATGCCATCGTAACTGCCTGAGAAACCTGTCATGCGATACACTGAACTGGCACTGCGCCGCCCGGTCACCACAGTCATGACCTTTGTGGCACTGGCCCTCGTCGGCCTGCTGGCGTCCAGGCTGCTGCCTCTGGAGCAGTTCCCCGACATCGATTTTCCCGGCATCTTTATTCAGATCCCGTATCCGGGTTCGACACCCGAAGAAGTCGAGCGTCGTATCACGCGTCCCATCGAGGAAGCACTGGCGACCCTGAGCGGTGTCGAGCGTATGCGTTCCACCTCGCAGGATGATCAGGCGGAGATCGGCGTCTTCTTTGGTTGGGATACGGAAGCCGGGGCCAAGGGTATCGAGGCCCGCGCCAAGATCGATTCAATTCGCCACGAACTGCCGGACGATTTGCAGCGGATTTTTATTTTTACCGGATCGACTTCGGATCAACCCATCCTGGTCCTGCGCATCTCCGCGGAAGGTCGCGATCTTTCCGACTCCTACGACATGCTCGATCGCAATCTCAAGCGGCGTTTGGAGCGTCTCGAGGGTGTCTCGCGAGTGACACTGGAAGGTGTCGATCCGAGAGAGATCCGGATTCTGCTTGATGCCGATCGTGTCGCAGCGCACGGTGTGAACATCATCGAGTTGCGAGAACTGCTGCAAAAAAGCAATTTCGCCGTCAGCGCCGGCCTGATCACGGACCACGGCCAGCGCTTCAGTGTCCGCCCAATAGGTGAGTTCCGTTCACTCGCGGACATTGAGAACATCATCATCGACGGTAACAACCTCCGAATCCGCGACGTGGCCACGGTCGAGATGCGCGCGCCGGAACGAAACTATGGTCGTCATCTCAATCGTACATACGCCATCGGTGTGCACGTTTTGAAGCAGACCGGAGCGAACATCGTTGATGTTGTCGACCGCGCCATGGCCGAAGTTGAGAAGGTTCGCGACCTGCCGGAAATGCAGGGAATCAAAGTTTTCACGTTGGACAACCAGGGTGACAGCGTCCGCGAATCGCTGTCGGACCTGCTCTTCGCCGGTATGATCGGCGCCCTGCTCGCTCTGATCGTTCTCTATCTGTTCCTGCGCCAGATCACGACAACGGTCATTGTTACGCTCGCCGTACCGTTCTCATTGCTCATCACCCTGGGAATGATGTTTTTCTTCGACCTCAGTCTGAACATTTTGACGATGATGGGGCTCATGCTTGCAGTCGGCATGCTGGTCGACAACTCGGTCGTCGTTACGGAGAACATCTTTCGACAGCGAAAAATGCACCCGGATAAGCCACTTGAAGCGACTGTTAAAGGTGTCAAGGAAGTCGGCATGGCGGTAGTCGCCGGCACGACAACTTCGATCATCGTATTTGTTCCGATCATGTTCGGCCCGCAAAACGACATTACAGTATTCCTGACGCATGTCGGCATCACCGTAACCGTGGCGATGATTGCCTCGCTGATTCTGGCGCAAACGCTGATTCCGATGCTCGCATCACGCTTGCCGCCGCCATCTGAAAAGCACCAGGCTCGCTGGATGGAACGACTGACCGAGCGTTACACCCGCGCGCTGGACTGGACCCTGCATCACAGATGGTGGACGGCGCTCGGCATACTTCTGATCATGGTGAGCATTGTCATTCCAGCAAACCTTATCAATTTCAACATGTGGCCCCAGGAAGGGTCACGGCGGCTGTTTCTGCCGTACAACATCGAAGGCCATCACACGCTGGAGAGAGTCGAAGCCGTGGTCCACCGGATGGAGGCCTATCTGCTCGATGAGGAGAAAGCGAAAGAACTCGAGATCACAGACGTATACAGCTATTTCGAGCCGGACCGCGCCGAGTCCACGATACTCCTGACCCCGAAGAGCGAGGCCAGGCGATCGACCGATGAGATAATTGAGCAGATCCAGGAAGAAATGCCGGAAATTGTCATCGGCGACCCCAGCTTCGATTTTGATTTCCAGGGCGGTCAGGAAGGCTTCAGTCTGCAGATTACCGGTGAGTCAACAGAACGGCTTGCCGATATCAGCGATGAAGTCATTCGACTTCTGGAAACTGTCGAGGGTCTCGAGAATGTTCGCTCCGAAGGTCGCGTCGGTGAACAGGAAGTTCGTGTCGTAGTTGATCGCGAGCGTGCGATCAACGTGGGACTTTCATCCGAGGCAGTAGCTGATGCAATCGGAATCGCGATGCGTGGCGACAACTTGAGAGAATTTCGCGGTGAGGATAGCGAGATCCAGGTACGCCTTGCTTTCCGCGATTCAGATAAGCAGAGCCTGGAGGATCTTGCCAGTCTGCCGCTTTACACGGTGACCGGAGAGCGAATCCGACTCGGTTCTATCGCCGAATTCCAGGTTACCCGGGGCCCTCGTGCGATCGTGCGCCGCGATCGCCAGACGGCTGATGTGATCGTCGCCAACATGGACGACGTAACGTTAGAGGATCTGGAGCCAAAAGTAGAAAAGCTGATGGAGCAGTTCAATATGCCGCCGGGATATTCATGGAAGTTTGGCCGGGGCTTCGACAACATGGACGAAACCCAGCAGCTCATGGTGCAGAATATTCTGCTGGCGATCGTCCTGATCTATCTGGTGATGGCAGCGCTGTTCGAGTCAGCGCTCTACCCCCTGTCCATCATTACCTCGATTCTTTTCTCGATCATAGGCGTGTTCTGGTTCTTCGCGCTGACGGGGACGACGTTTTCCTTCATGGCGTTTATCGGGATCATGATCCTGATCGGAGTCGTCGTTAACAATGGCATTGTATTGATTGATCACGTAAACAACTTGCGCCGCGAAGGCATGCCCCGCGACGAAGCGATTCTGCAAAGTGGTCGAGACCGGCTGCGTCCGATTCTGATGACGGTCGCGACAACCATTCTCGGGCTGACCCCGCTCGCTGTCGGCGATACGAAAATCGGCGGTGGTGGCCCGCCCTACTTCCCGATGGCGCGAGCCATAATCGGCGGCCTCGCATTTTCTACCGTCGTTTCGCTGCTGGTAGTACCGAGTATCTACATCTGGTTCGACGGCTTATCGAAATGGGGCCGCAAGGTTATCAGCATTGCCCGCGGCCAATTCGTCGCGGTTCCCGCAGGGGA